>NZ_DATKFP010000080.1:0-11723 GCF_035511395.1 Sphingobium sp. | reverse complement strand
CTCGGCGGATCCGGCGACGAGAACACGTCGATCGGTGAAATCATCGGCCGCGGCTTCGAGCCGGAAAAGGTGACGGACGCCGTCGAGGTGATCGTCGACACCTATCTGCGCCTGCGCCTCGATCCATCCGAAATCTTCCTCGATGCCTATCGTCGCGTCGGACCGCAGCCCTTCAAGGATGCGCTCTACGGTGACAAGACGGCTGCGGCGGCCTGAGGAGAGCGATCATGACGAAAATCTGGAACGAAGCCGGTTTTGTGGCCGATGATCCCTGGGTGATCGAAACCGAGGACGCCAAGGCGGGCTCGAACGAGAAGGCGATCGTCGGGCTCGACGATTTCCTGGCGAAAGTCTCCGAGGGCGGCGAAACCGGCCTTGGCGTGCTGATCAACCCGGCGGACGACGTGCGCAGGCTGGACGGCCATCTGGACCGCATCGCGCTGGTCGCGGTGGCGTTTCCGGCCTTCAACGATGGCCGGGCCTTCAGCCATGCCTCGCTGCTGCGCTCGCGACTCGCTTATACCGGCGAGATCCGGGCCGTCGGCGATGTGCTGATCGACCAGATCCCGTTGATGCTGCGCTGTGGCATCGACAGCTTTGCGGTCAGCAATGCGACGGCGCTGAAGCGCCTGTCCGAAAATCGCCTTCCGGGCATCGAAAACCACTACCAGCCGACGGCGCGTCCTTCCCAGGAAGTGGGCTCGTACAGCCCAATATCTCGCCAGCCGCGTAGAGGCCGGGAATCGCGATACCGTTGCGATCACGCACGCGCCCCTTGGTATCGATGTCCAGCCCTGCGCTGGTCTGCCCTATCACGGATGCCCTTACCTCCACGGCGAAGTAGGGCGCGGCATCTATCGGGAAATATTTTGGCGCCTGCTTGGCCCATTCGCTGTCGACGCCATCTTCCGCATCCCGATTGTAGCGCGCCACCGTCTCGGCGAGGGCCAGGCGGTTAATGCCCACCATGTCGGCCAGCGCATCCAAGTCTGAAGCCATGCGGATTTTCCTGCTCGCCACATGTTTGCGGATCAGATCCTCATCCCAGGTCTGGGATACCTCGCCGGTGTGGTAGGGATCGGAAAAGCGCTTGTCCGCGCTCCCCTCCACCAGCGTCTTCTCATCGAATATCGCCCATGCATGGGCGCCGGACTGCTCATTGATCAGATAGCCCGACACGGCATAGGGCGAATTTTCCGGCATGAAGCGCCGCCCTTCATCATTCACCAACATGCACCAGGGCGGAAGAAAGGCTTCCACCGAATTGGGCACCAGGCCGGCGGACGGCAACACCAGTCCCGTATCATGTCCGGTGATGCGCGCGCCGATCATCTCGCCCAGCTTGATGCCATCGCCGACGATGAATGGAGCATCATTGTGGACCGAATAGACGATGTCGCCATGCTGCGCCGCCGACGGGAAATATTTGGCCCGCATCCCCGGACTATTGCCGAACCCGCCCGTGGTGATGATGACCGCCTTCGCCCGCAGGTCCACGCCCGATGCATGGACGCCCACGACCCGGCCATCCTCGATCAGCAACCGCTCCACCCGTGTTCCGAGCGCGGTATCAATGCCTTTCGCGCCCACTTCATTGATCAGCAAGCGTCCGATCGTGTCACCCGCCCCGACCGTGCAATGGCCGCGCGGCACCGTGTCCACGCCGGATTTCACCACCCACTGATATTCTGCGCCCAGACCGATGAGCCATTCGACGGTCGCCGCGCTTCGCTCCGCAAACAGGCGGATGATATCGGGCCGGGTCTGCCAGCCATTCAAGGTCATGATGTAATCATACATGGCCTGCGGGCTGTCCTCGATGCCCATCGCCTGCTGCACGCTCGTCCCGGCCGCATAAACGACCCCACCCGACAGACGAGTCGCCCCGCCCAACTGAGTATCCGCTTCAAGCAACATCACGGATGCACCGGCGGCATGGGCGAACAGCGCCGCCGTCATGCCGGCGCCACCGCCGCCTACCACGATGACATCATAATCCGTGCCCATACATCCATTCCTCTCCAAGCCGACATGCGCCTTGTTTTCCGAAACATTAGCTATCGGCGTCCGGCCATTCTCATATGTGATAGCCAATCTAGTACCCTAGCGTACCAGATTGCAAGAGCTATGGCGCGCTCGGCAGCTATTTTAAGAAACGCGCTGATAATCCTTTGACGTATGGTACGTTAATACACTATATCCATGCGGCCGGTTAGCTAGGCCAAGATCGCTACATGTTCCGGGAGAGTTCTGTTGAAAAGCCATATTGTCATGCGCGATTCGCTGTTCGTTGCGGCGCTACTTGCTTCGTCATCCGGCATCGCGATGGCACAAGGTAATACGGATGCGAACGCGCACCAGCCGACCGCCAGTCTGGACGATATCGTGGTCACGGCACGCAAACGCGACGAAAGCTCGATCGCCGTCCCCGTCGTGATGACCGCCGTCGGCGCCAATGAACTGGCCCGTCGTTCCGTCACCAATCTGGACGGCATCGCGCGCATCGTCCCGCAGCTCATCATCGCACCCCAGAACGGATCAGTGCAGGGCGGCAACATTGCGTTGCGCGGCATCAGCGGGCCGGACAGCAACCCCTTCGGCGATCAGGCCGTCTCCTTCAACATCGACGGCGTACAGATCGCCAAGGCAACCGTCCGCCGCATGAGCGACACCGACATCGCCCAGGTCGAAGTACTCAAAGGACCACAAGCCCTTTTCTATGGCAAGAACAGCCCAGGCGGCGTCGTCTCCATCCGCACGGCGGACCCGACCAGCAGTTTCGAGGCGAAGCTGAGCGGTGGCTATGAATTCAACGCCGACGAACTGCGCCTGGAAGGCTACGTCTCCGGCCCTGTCACGGAAACGCTGGGCGTGCGCCTGTCGGGCTATTATTCCCGCATCGAAGGCGACCTGAACAATCAAGTGCCCGAGACTGCCTATCTCTATCCCAAGGAACAGCGCCTGCCGCATAATCGCGACTATGCGTTGCGCGGAACGGTCAAATGGGAACCAACCGACAATTTCGATGCCCGGCTGAAGGTCAATGTCGCGCGCACCAAATATGCCGGCCCGGCCCAGGCCGGCGAGTTCATCCACTGCCCCTTCGGCGGCCCGCAGTCCGGATCGGTCGACAATTGCAAGGCGGACGACCAGATCATCCGTGGTTCGTCCGGTCCGATCGTCGGGACGCTCGACCCCACCTTCCGCGATGGCGAACCCTATGGTCGCCAGCGGCAGATTCTGACCGGGCTGGAGCTCAACTATAGCCCGTCGGATGAAGTAAAGCTGACGTCCATCACAGGCTATTATGATGTCGACCTCATCCAGGCGGAAAATTACGAAAACGACTATTCAATCGCCCTGCCAAGCCGAAATATCTACAAGGACAAGGAGTTCAGCCAGGAGCTACGTGTCCAGACCGATTATGAAGGCCCGCTCAACTTCACCGCAGGCGTCTATCTTGGTGTCACCAAGGCGGAGACGGGGTCGAAGACCTTCCTGTTCGCGGCGGAAGAAAGCGGCCTTGCCTCGCTGACCGCCAACGGCCTGGGCTTCATCCCCCTGCGCACACCCTTCCAGATCAACAATTATTATTTCGTGCAGAAGGGCACTGCTTACTCGGCCTTCCTGCAGATGAGCTACAAGCCGGTCGAACAGATCGAAATCACCGCCGGTGGACGCTATTCCTATGAAAAGAAAAAGCTGACCAAGGTGCTGAACGGCATCAATGGTGGCGTCGGCTTCGTCGATCCGGTCCAGAACACCTTCGACAACATGGTCGACGTCACCGACCAACTCGTCACACGCAGCGGCAACTGGAATGATTTCTCTCCGGAAATCAGCATTTCCTATCGCCCGACGCAGGATTTGACGATCTTCGGCAACTATAAGCATGGCTTCTTATCGGGCGGGTTCAATTCCAGTTCGGTGGACAATATCGCGACGACCGACCTGTCCTATGATCCGCAGACCATCAAGGGGTTCGAGGCCGGGCTTAAGGCCGCTCTGCTCGACCGGACGCTGCGGCTGAACTTCGCCGCCTACAGCTACCGCGTCAACGATCTTCAGGTCGTGAACTTCACCAACGCCAGCTCGACCATCCGCAACGCTGCATCGACCAAGATCAAGGGCGTCGAATTCGACTTCAACTATCGCACGCCGCTCGACGGTCTGTCGCTTCATGGCGCCGCCGCCTACAACAAGGCGCGCTATGCCGCCTTTGCCAATGCCCCCTGCTATAATGGCCAGACACCGACCCAGGGCTGCGTGATCGGCAGCGCCGGCGCGCCCGTCCAGGATCTGTCCGGTGCCGAAATCCCGCGCGCGCCGCGCTGGAATCTGGCCGGCGGCTTTTCCTATGACACGCCTTTGACGCAAGGCCTGAAACTGGGCCTCTCGGTCGATGCCAATTATTCGAGCAGCATGCTGACGGATGCCACCTCCGCACCGAACGGACGCATGCTCAAATATGCCCTGCTCGACGGATCGCTGCGCGTCAGCGAAACCGACGACAAGTGGGAGGTGGCCCTGGTCGGTCGCAACCTGACCAACAAATATTATTATGTCGCCTCCACTGACGTACCCTTCACCGGCAGCGGCACGGGAACGGCGGCTGGCGTACCGGGCGATCGCTTCGCCGCCGTCAGCCGCGGGCGTGAAGTCATGATCCGCCTAACCTATAAGTTCGGCCAATAAGGTCGGGTACATCGGCAATAGGGGCGGATCTGCCGACACTCTACCGGCAGGCCCGTTTTCGACTAAAGTGACGTAAAAAGCAGGAGCAGGATATGGCACGATATCTGGTGATTGGCGGTGCGGGCGGCGTCGGTTCCGCCCTTGTCTCGACATTCAAGGCGGCGGGCCATGAAATCATCGCGTCCGTGCTGAACGATCAGGAAGCAAAAGCCGTCAGTGCGGCTCATGCAGAGGTGGCCTGCTTCCCCCTCGACCTGTCGGATCCGACCAGTGTGGTCGATGCGGTTCGCGCTGCGATCGACAATGGCCCGCTGGACGGCGTCGCAGTCTGCGCGGCGGTCGCGCCAATCGGCATATTGGAAACGGCGAACCTCAAGCAGGTCCAGCGGACGCTCGATGTCAACATCGTCTCCGCCCTCGCCATTTTCCAGGCCGTGATCCCTTCGCTCCGCGCGAGCCGGGGACGGATAGCCTTCACCAGTTCCATGGCCGGGAAGGTCGCCATGCCCTTCGTCGGCCAGTATAGCGCCTCCAAATTCGGGCTGGAGGGGCTGGCCGATGCCATGCGCCGCGAAGTCGCCGGACAGGGCGTCCATGTCGCGTTGGTGGAACCCGGTGGCATCAGGACGCCGATGGTCGATGCGCAACTGATGCAGGTCAGCCAGATGATCGATGCTCTGACACCGGAAGAAGAGCGGCTATACGGCGCCTTTTATCGCGGCTTTCGTGACGCTGCGAAGGCCAGCCATGAGCTGACCGCATCGACAGCCAGTCAGGTCGCGGCAGTCCTCGTTCGCGCATTGACCGATGCGACCCCGGTAGCGCGCTATATTGCCGGCGCCGACGCAGAGCAGTTGATCGCCGCCGCGCACGCCATGTCCGATGCGGAAATGGACGGCCTGATGGCGCAGATGATGTCGGGCGAAACCGCCCCTGCATAATCCCGTCAAGTGGGAGGTGGCGCAAAACACCTCCCGCCAAGGGCGTCAGCGGCGCGGCCCATGGCCGACAAAGGCCGGCTCGACCAGCTTGCCGCCCTCCTGCTCCAGCTGCCAGACGATATAGGCGCGGACCTGTTCATGCAGTGCGGTTGCCTCCCGATCGCCTTCCGGCGCAGCCTGCAACAGCAGCAGCAGGTCGCATATATGCTGCCGCAACATGGCGACTCTCTCGCCCAGTCTGCTCAGCGACGGATAGACGGCAGGATCCGGCTGCGCCTCGATCGACTGACGGATGGCGACCGCCAATTCCTCACCCTCCGCCCGGCCTTCCAGCCAGGCAAGCGCGATGGGGAACAGATCGCGCAGATAGGCGATCTCGTCGAACAGCAACTGTCCTTCGGTTTCCAACCGATATTCCACATAGCGCAGCATATGCTGAATGGTCGCCGCGTTGCTGCGTTCGGTCCGACCGGACAGCGTCGGGATGATCCCGCTCTCCATCGTCTCTCGCACGCAGCGCACGACTTCGGTTGCGGTGGGGGTCAATATCGGCTTCATGCGACAGTCTCGTTCATTTGAGCAAACCAGGCGGGATTGATGGACGTTTCCAGTCCGCCCGCTCCTGCAAGCATGCGCTTTGCGAGATGGAAGACTTCCGTGCCGGTCCAGGCCTGTCGGATATCCGCCTTGCCATTATGCAGGACCACCGCGGCCTTGTGGCCGTAGAGAATGGCGCCCAGCGTGCGAAGACGCTGATAGAAATGCACATTCTCAACCGGCAGGTCGATTCCGCTGACCTCCCGATAATAGGCAAGCGCCTGCTCCAGCCCCCAGATCTTGCGACCATCCCGCTCGATCTCCGGGATCAGATCCTGCAAGGATGCGAAGTCCGCCGCCGGATCACCGATCGACGCTTCCTCCCAATCGCTCATCGCGACGATCTCGCCATCCAGGAATATTTCTTCGCCCAGGCCATTGGTGCCTTTGCAGAGGGAAATGTAGGGCGCGACGGGCGCATCCTTGCGCAGCGCGCCCAGGCATTCGATCACGACGGGCATGGGTTCACGCTGGAAATCGGCCAGTTGTGCAATCAGGCGGTCGATGAAGTGGCCGGCGCACGCCTCCACGCTGGGGGGAGCGGACAGGCGCGTATCGAAACCCAGCGCCTTCCAGTCCACCTGATGCACCAGCGCCAATTTCCGCATATGCTCCTTGGACACCGCGATCCGCATATCGTCATATTGCGGATCGGGATCCTTGAAATGAGGGATTTCCCAATCGCCCTTGATTTGCGTACGGATGTAGAAGGGGCGCTCAGCCCAGGCCGGATCGTCTTCCCACCGCAGCACCGGCGCGACCGGAACGGCGCTCTGCCCCAATCGCTCATACATGAAATATTCCTGTTCGAGCGACGAATGAATGGTGCTTCCTCCTTCAAAGTCCGCGCGCAGGACGATGGAGGAAATGGCTGCGCCCGGGTGCGCCCGATAGTCGACAAACCATGTCAGGCGCGACGATCCGCGCGGATAGCGGACATCATCTTCCAGCACCGCTGCATCTCCATAGAGATGGCGAATATAGTCGGCGAGCGGCCGTTTCAGTAACTCCACGCCTTTTCCTCCCCTTTGTGATTTTCTATGCCTTGAGTCTACCGATCTCCCAGCGCCTTGCCGGAACCATATGAATCTGCGCCCTTGGCCAGTTCGTCGGGACGCGGCATGCGGGTGAGTTGGTTGCCGCCATTCACTTGCAGGTTGAGGCCTGACACATAGGCCGGGCCGGCCAGCCACAGGACGGCATTGGCGAAATCATCGGGCAGGCCGACCCGGCCCAGCGGAATTTCCCTGGCATAGGCGCGTTCGAAATCAGGGTCGGCGAAGGCCTCCTTGGCCATGTCGGAATTGATCGGCCCCGGCAGGATCGAATTTACCCGAATATTGCGTGGCCCATATTCGATCGCCGCATAGCGCACGATGCAATCCGCCGCCGATTTCGCGGCGGCATAGGCGATGTGCGGCATGACCGGGTGGGTGGTCGACATGGACGAGATGAAGATGATCGAACCATTCTCGCCGATTGCCTCCGCCATATATTTGATGAAGAAGGTCGGACCATGGAAATTGACGCGCGTGGCGTTGTCGAGCAATTCCTGGGTCATGTCCGAGATCATGCCCATCACTGACAAGCCGGCACTGTTCACCGCGATATCGACCCGGCCATAACGGTCCTTGACGAAGGCCGCCAATGCCTTGATCTCGTCTTCCACGCCTGCATCGCATCGCATCGCCGCACCGCCGATCCGGTCCGCCAGCCTTGCCAGTTCCGGCAGACTGCGCGCGGCAACGACCACCGTCGCACCATTGCGGGCCAGCGCCTCCGCGATCGCCCAACCCGTACCCCCTTCTGCAGAGGCACCTAGTACGACCGCAACCTGGCCTTTCAGATTCAGGCCGAACGTCGTCGCTTCCTGCTCCAAAACATCTCTCCCATATTCGCGTCGATAACGGATTTCCCGACCTGCCGCAGTCGGAATTTGATTGTTTGCATACATACTATATATATGTGTGCAAATTGCAATTACGCATTATGATTTGCTGTGGCCTATCACGGCAGCCCTTGCCTAATACACCAGTTAAGCTAATCATATGCTTCATAACGATATATTTGAAATTTGCAGCCTTGGGGCAGATTTGAACAAAGGAGTGGATGCGATGGGGGCTTCGGCGGAAGCGATCAAAGCGGCATATGCGGCTGAAGCCGATCATGACCGTCCGGTGTTTCAGGCGCATGAAGTGCCGACCAGTTATAAGGCGATTACCCATACATGGCTGACCGCCGTGTTGTGCAACCATGCGCCGGGCAAAAAAGTCACAGATTTCCGGTTTGACGAACGGGATGACGGCTCTTCCAATCGCCGGCGCATCTTCCTGTCCTACAATGATGCGGGGCGCAGCGCGGGGCTACCCGACACGGTGTTCTGCAAGGCAGCAGAAACGCTCGAGAACCGCATCGTTCTGGGCGTTTCGGACACGGCGCGGGCGGAATCGGATTTCTACAATCTCGTCCGTCCTCGCATCGATTTCGAGGCACCAGTCCCACGCTTCGCAAAATTCGATCCGAACAGCTTTGCCTATCTCATCATGATGGATGACATGGCCGGCAAGGTTCATTTCCCGGACGAGCGGACGACCCTAACGCGCAACCAGGCGGAAGCATTGGTCACGACCTTGTCCCAACTCCATTCCCGCTTCTACGAAAGCCCCGAACTCGGGACAGCGACCCTACCGTTCAAACATTGGCCCCGCTGGTGGCGCGACATGATGACCGGCGCGCCCGATTTCCCCGACTATTGCAGCAGGGGATGGGATGCTGCCGCGCATGTAATGCCCGATCGCCTCGTCCGCCGCAGCGCGGAAATCTGGGAAGCGACCGAACGCTCCGTCGCGCGCCATCTGGAACTGCCGCGTACATTGATCCACAGCGATGTCCATCTAAAGAACTGGTACATCACGCCAGATGACCGCATGGGCCTGGCCGACTGGCAGCTGACGACGATCGGACATTGGAGCCGTGATTTCATCTTCTCCACCCTGACCGCACTGACCGTGGAACAAAGGCGCGATTGGCTGGAGGATCTGTTGCGCCTCTACATCGATTTGATGGCGGAAAAGGGCGTGCCACCGATCGACTTCAACGACGCCTTGCGCAACATTCGCCAGCAGATGTTCACCGCTTTAGCCTTCTGGACCATCACCATGCGTCCTACTGGCGATATGCCAGCGATGCAGCCCGAGCATACGACGCTGGAATTCCTGCACCGCATGGGGACGGCGATCGACGATTATGACGCGCTGGATGCCTTCCTCTAAATGGTGGAGTGGACGGAGGAGCAGCACCGCCCGCTCCTCCGTCCGGCCCATGTCCAATCTTCTTGATAACATACATTCATAATCGTATGTAAATTATCAACCTGCCCTGGCGTGAGGGCATGAGGAAGAGGATCCTATGACCGGAATCATCGTCACCCAATCCAACATCTTCATATCCAAATACCGGATCAAGCCTGGCAAGCGGGACGAATTCCTGGCCATTTTCAATCCGCTCTGGAAAAATGCCATGGCGTTCATGCAGGAACATGCGAATTTCGTCTTCTACGGCTTCGGCCGCGATCCCGACATTCTGGTGGCAATCGAATCTTACAGAAATGAGGAGGCGGTCAATGCGATCCGGCAGACAGATGCCTTCAAACAGCTTGTCGGCCAGATGCTCGACTTATGCAGTGAGCCGATGACGATGGAATTGTTCAACGGCTTGGAAATGGGGCCGGAGATTTTCGACGTCTATGCGCAGGGCAGATCAACGGTTCATCCCGCAACTGCCGACAATCATGTCGAATTCCTGTAAAGGCCCAACCTAGCCGCCCGCCGTCTCGACCGGTTTCGCATTGCCCAGCCAACGGACGAACCGCGAATCCGGCCGCGCCCATTCCATCGTCGCGCGTCGGCGCATTATCAGCCAGCGATCACCCTGCCGCACAAATTCATCATCATAGCGCCCGGCATGATCGATCCCCAATTCGGTGACGACGATGATGTAGGTCACGACCTTCGCCGTGTACGGTGTGGCAAGGTCGATCATCGTCGTCGTCAGATTATGCCGCTGGAAATTCCCCTTCGCAAAAGCGCCGCGCCGTTCCGCCGCTGGCAACAACATCGCGATGATCGCATCGGTGCCGCGATACTTCCCCTGCCCCTGCACCTCGAACACCCCATCGGGATGGAACACCTGATGATGCAGGCCATAATCCGCCGTGTCGGATGCCTGATTATAAAGTTGGATCGTGTAGCGGATAGCCTCGCGCGCCAGCAATTCCTCCACCGTCATGCCGCTTGCCTCCCGGTCAGAACAACCCGCGCGTCCAGCCACCATCCACCGCGATCGTCTGTCCGGTGATGTAGCTGGCCCGCTCGGAACATAGAAAGGCGGCCAGCCCCGAAATTTCGTCCGGCCGCCCGTGCCGCCCCATCTGGATGACGGGCGGCGGTTCCCGCGGCGTCCGCGCCTCCGCTCCTCCGCCCTGGGTTTCCTCGTTCAACCCGGTGTCGATGCTGCCCGACGCGATCGTGTTCACCGTGATACCGAACGGCGCCAGTTCGTTCGAAAGGCTGCGCGCCAGTCCCACCGCCGCCGTCCGATAGGTATTTGACAGGACGATGTCGAAGAAACGATGCGGTTCCTTCGCACAGACCGACCCCAGATTGACGAAGCGCCCAAAGCCTTTCGCCTTCATCGCCGGACATGTTTCGCGCACCAGCATCGCCAGTGACAGGACGACCTGCTCGTTACTCAGCCGGAAATCCTCGCTGGACGCCTCGTCAAAACCATAGCGCAGCACGGAACGGACATTGCCGATGACGATGTCCGGATCGCCGAACACCGCGCGTGTCTGCGCCACCGCCCTGCCGATATCCGCCTCCACCGCCACGTCCGCGCTGACCCAGGCGGCTCGCCCACCCTGCTCTTCAATCTGGGCGACGGTGTCGCGCAACGGCCCCTCCCGCCGCGCGACGACCATCACGGATGCGCCTTCCCGCGCCAGTTCCAGCGCGATGGCCCGCCCCATGCCGGCGCTTCCACCGGACACGAGCGCGACCTTGTCATCCAGCCCCAGCCTCATTCAAAACCATAGGGATCATAGCAACCATTGATGAACATCTCGACCTGCGCCGCGCCGCGATGGACCGACCCGTCCGGGGCATGGAGCGTAACTCGCATCAGATATTCGACGCCATGGGTCTTCTTGCCGTCATTGCCCTTGTCCTCGATGCCCGTGCCCTCACCAAAGCTGGTCGCCAGTTGCTCCCCACTGACCTTGTAGGGTGTGTAGGCGAAGGGCTGCTGCGACCAGTCGAACGTTTCCCATTCGATCGCCAGTTCCTCAGACCCGTGATAGGTATGGAACGTCCCCCCATCCTTCCAACTGCCCGGATGATAGCCCATGGTCTGCCCCATCCATGGCGGCGCGGCGACATCATAGCGAATGGTCCAGGCACCGCCCTGATCATCCTCCAGATGTAGCGTCGCATC
>NZ_DATKFP010000079.1:0-1822 GCF_035511395.1 Sphingobium sp. | reverse complement strand
GCCTGCGCTCTCCGCAACGGGCGCCGGTTCGATGGCGTTGACGCTGTTCATCGGCGCTGCCGCGGCGTTGTTGGACGTCGTATCGACCTTCTTGCCGCATCCGCCAAGTGTGAGCCCTGCCAATGATATCGCCACCGTCGCGAACTGCATCTTCATCGATCGTCTCCCGGATCATCCTCTGTCGGAACGACAACCCGCCGCGCCCAAGCTCGTTCCCGTGGGAGCCTTCTTTGCCACCCGCCGTTTGGTGATGATTGAACCATCACATGGAGGACAGGCACATGGGTATCTTCAGTAAGATCAGGGACAAGATTTTCGGTCATGACGACCACAAGGCAAGCAATGGCGCTCCTGCATCCGCCACGAATGTCCAAACGGCCAGCCCGACCCGGCCAGCCACTACGCCCCCTGCGTCGCCCGCCACGGCCACCGCGTCACCTGAGGCAGCCTCGCTGCCGCAGGTCGATGTCGGCGCAGTCCTTTTGGCTATGGCCGACGCCAAGGGAGGCGGGGGAAATTATCAAAGTTCGATCGTCGATCTGCTGAAGCTGCTCGATCTCGATTCCAGCCTTGCGGCACGCAAGGAACTGGCCGACGAACTGACTGTCCATGAGGGCGCTGACGGCAGCGCAGAGCAGAATGTCGCGCTGCACAGGGCCGTAATGACGAAACTCGCTGAAAATGGCGGCGTGGTTCCCGACAGCTTTCGCGACTAAGGCCTCTGGCCGTGCCGCTCCTGCTTGAGGTGGCGGCCCGGCGTTATCCTGTCAAAACCACATCTGTAGGGACGGTGGCCCCGCGGCGACGCGCGGCCGTCCTTGCGTCAGGCGATCCCCGCGCCGCCGGTCACGCCATAGACTTCACCGGTAATATAGCTGCCCTCCTGCGAGGCCAGCAGCACATAGACGGGCGCGATCTCGACCGGTTGACCAGGGCGGCCAAACTGGCTCTGCTCGCCGAACTTGGTGACCTTGTCCTGCGGCTGACCGCCGCTGGATTGCAGAACCGTCCAGAATGGACCGGGGGCAACCACATTTGCCCGGATGCCCTTTTCGATCAGCTGTTTGGCCAGCGCCTTGGTATAGGCTACGATGCCCGCCTTGGTCGTGGCATAATCGAGCAATATGGCCGAGGGCTCATAGGCCTGGACGGAGGCGGTGGTGATCACCGATGCACCGGCGGGAAGATGCGGCACGGCGGCCTGTGTGATCCAGTGCATGGCGTAGAGGTTGGTCTTGAGCGTGCGGTCGAAATCTTCCGAGCTCACGGCTTCAACGTCATCGCGATATTGCTGGCGGCCAGCGTTGATGACGAGAATGTCGAGCCCGCCAAGGCCCTTAACGGCCTCATCGACGAGCTTGCGACACCAATTCTCATCCGTGATGTCGCCAGGCAGCGCGACGGCCTTGCGGCCTTCTGCCTCGATCAGGGCGATGACCGCCTTTGCGTCCTCCTCTTCGCTTGGAAGATAGGAGATGGCGACATCGGCGCCCTCGCGCGCATAGGCAATCGCTGCGGCCCGGCCGATGCCGCTGTCACCGCCAGTGACCAGCGCCTTACGGCCCTCGAGCTTGCCCGAGCCGGTATAGCTTTGCTCGCCATGGTCAGGCTTGGGATCCATGTCCGCGGCGATGCCTGGAACCGGCTGTGGCTGCTCGGGAAATGGGGGCTTGGGATATTGTGCGCGCGGGTCCTGCATGGTGAGACGCTCTGCCATGTTTGCTCCTTGCTGATGGGGATGATGGACGACAGTCCAGTTTGCCGTTCTAGGCGACACGGCAAACTACGTGCCGCAGAGCCTTCCAGTTCCACACCGGCTCAG
>NZ_DATKFP010000078.1:0-2499 GCF_035511395.1 Sphingobium sp. | reverse complement strand
TTCTCGATCAGGAGATTGAGCTTGTTGCCCTCCTCGTTCCCCATCATGGGATCGACGAAGCGGAGATCGATCGCCGAATGCCGCCCGTCGGTAATCACCGAAAGGAGGATATCATCGCCCTTCTGGGGGCGCCCGCTGCGGTTCTCGATCGCCTTGATGCGTCCGGCGAGCACCTTCTGATAGGCCTTGAAGGGCGCCCCGGACTGGGCGACGATGATCTTGCGCTTGCCGCCCTTGATGGTGGGCAGCCGGACATATTGGCGCAAATCGTCCTTGAGCACGACGTCGGCGACGCTACGATACATCGCCATCAAGTCGGCGACGTTGACGAATTCGCAGAAGCGCGTGACCGGCTTGTAGCTGCCGCTCGGCTGGAGTTCGAGTTCGGTGCGTGTGTCGCCGAAGTTCGCGGCCCAGGCGTCGAACTCATGCAAGCCCTTGGCCTGTAGCTCATCGGGCTGCATGAAGCGCTGCAGCGTATACATTTCGCCCAGCGTGTTGGTAATGGGCGTGCCCGACGACAGGATCAGTTCGCGGCCGGGATTGATGCCGGCAAGGTATCGACCCTTGACGAACAGATCCCATGCCCGCTGCGAGCCGGCCGGGTCGACGCCCTTGAGGTCGCCAAGATTGGTCGCAAAGGTGAGCTTGCGAAACTGCTGGGCCTCGTCGACCAGGATCTGGTCGATGCCGATCTCGCCGATATGGACAAGGTCGTCCTTGCGGGACTGCAGATTCTCAAGCCGCCGCTGGAGCCCCTCCTTGAGGCGCTCGACCCGCTTGCGCGAGACGCGATCGTCATTGTCGATGCCCGCGATCAGCCCCTCGTAGCTGGCGAGTTGGTCTTCGATCAGCTGCTTTTCGAAGGCTGCCGGGGTGGGGATGAACTTGAACGCATCATGGGTGATGATGATCGCATCCCAGTTGCCGGTCGCCGCGCGGGCCAGGAACCGCCGCCGCTTCTCCTTGATGAAGTTCGTGTCGTCGGCGACCAGGATGCGCGCGGTGGGATAGAGCATCAGGAACTCACGCGCGATCTGCGCGAGGCAATGATTGGGCACCGCCATCATCGGCTTGTTGGCAAGGCCGAGACGGCGTTGCTCCATCACGGCGGCGCACAGGCTGAAGGTTTTGCCCGCGCCGACGCTATGGGCGACATAGGTCGAGCCTGCGGCGACGATCCGCCAGACGACGCGCTTCTGGTGATCGCGCATCTGGATGGCGGTCGACGCGCCGGGCAGCGTCAGATGCTTGCCGTTGAAGGTCCGGGGAACGAGGTTGTTATAGGCGTCGTTGTAGATGCGGACCAGGCGATCAGCGCGTTCGCTGTCCTGCCAGACCCAGGTCTCGAAGGTCGACTTGATCTTCGCAAGCTTCTCTTTCGCGGCTTCGGTGTCGGTGACATTGAGCTCGCGGCGCTCCGAACCGTCAGCTTCGCGGTGAACATCGTAGATCTTGGGGATATGAGAATTGAGGGCATCTTCGAGCAGGTCGGCCGCGCCTCGGCGCGCCGTGCCCCAGGTCGAGGTGGAACTGACATGTCCCGCGAACGGGGCCTTGTCGACAGTCCAGCTCGCAATATCGACGGTATGAAAGATGGTGGTCTCGACCTCCATGATTTCCACGACGAAGGTTTCGATGACCCTGGTAGGAATCCAGGGCGCGCCGAGACGCGCAGTGATCTCGCTGGGTTTGAGGTCGACCGGCTGGACCGCTTCGAGCGCGATGGCGACGGCATGAAAGCGCGGATCGGTTTCGGCCTTCTCGCGGGCAAGGGCGAGCTTGGTCCGCACGGGGCCTGAAAGGGCCTCGTCCGCGGTGACCCAGTGGTCGAAGTGGGGCGTGGTGCGGACGGGGTCCAGATAGATATCGTCGGCAAGGTCCGCGAGCGCCTCGGCTTGCGCGACGCCGAGCAGGCCGGCGATCAACGGGAGATCGACGCGGCCGCGCTCGTGGAGCGACACCGCCAGCGCATCCTGCGCCGAGCGGATTTCATGGGCGACCGGCGGCTTGACGACACGTTCGGTGAAGATCGCGCCCGGCGTGCCGGTATCGCTCGCCTCGTCATAGGCCTCGATCGACGCGACCAGCCAGACGTCGGGATCGTCGAGGAAGGGCTGGAGGTTCGGGCGACGCTGATATTCCTTCTCGGCGCCGGTGTCGGGATCCGTGCGGATGCTGGTGATCGTCCGGTTGATCGGGCCGTACTTCCTGGTGAACTGCCTGTAGTGCGTGAGCAGCTTTTCCTGGGACGCGGCATAGGGCTGGTCGTTCAGCTGCGCCCGCAGGATCGCGCGCACCGCATCGCGGATCGGGATCAGCGCCTTGATGATGCTCGCGTGCTTGACAAACAGGCCAGTGGTGCCACGCCCCGATTTGACGTCGACGATGGCCGGCATCCCGTCGACGATCTGGTGCAGGACACCGTCGGAAACGAGATAGCTGCCTTCCTTGAACTCGGCTTCATCGGCAGCGGTCCCGATCTCAATGTCGAGCGAC
>NZ_DATKFP010000077.1:0-6473 GCF_035511395.1 Sphingobium sp. | reverse complement strand
GCTCGAAGAAATAGTCGAGTGATGGCGTCTGTATCCAGCCGGGGGCGACGGTGTTGACCGTCACGCCATCAACGGCAACTTCGCCCGACAGTGTCTTGAGAAAGCCGCTGGTCGCGGGGCGCGCGACATTCGCGACGCCATGGGGGAAGCGGCCCTGGGGTTCCTTGGCGGTTCCGGAACCGATATGTATGAAACGGCCCCATTTTCGGGCCTGCATGGCAGGAACAGTGGCCTGGGCGAGATAGATGTTGCTGATCGTGTAGATTTTGAACGTCTTCTCGACAATGTCCGGGTCCATGCTGACCGCGCGGCCCTCGCTATAGTCGTTGGTCTGAGCCACCACGATATCCGGCATGTCCCAATGCGCGCGGCAAGCCTCCAGTGCCTTGGCGACACCTTCGCGGGTGGTCAGGTCGGCAGAGGCGCCTTCGGCCGTGCCGCCCTTGTTCCGGATTTCCCCGACCACCTGATCGATCGCTTCTTGTCCGCGGGCGACGATGAGAACCTTGCACCCCTCATTCGCCAGTGCCAGCGCGGCTTCCCGGCCCATACCCTTGCTGCCGCCGGCGACGAACGCGACTCTGCCGCTGATGCGGAAATCCATCTGCTCTCTCCTTTGCCTTTTCTGATCTGGACCATTTCTCAGACGCCGGGCATCACGCCCGGACCGGGCTCGCCGCCATCCATCACGATTATTTGCCCTGTCATCGCCTTGCCGCCCTCGGACGCGAGGAACACCATACCAGCTGCGATTTCTTCGGGTTGGATGATGCGGCGCAACGGAATACCCTGCCTGAAACGGTCGATCACTTGCGCATCTTCCTTCATCGACTGTTCCAGCGACCAGGAGCGAGTGAGCCCCGGAGCCACGCCGTTGACCCGCACGTTGAAGGGCGCCAGTTCTCCCGCAAGGCACCGTACCGCATGGTTGAGGCCCGCCTTGGCCACGCCATAGGGGAAAACACCATAGGAAGGGCGCACCCCGCTTGCCGAACTCGTCACCAGGATGACGCCATCGCACCTCTCCCGCATACCGGTCGCGGCATGATTCATCAGCGCCACGTTGTTGACGATATTGGCCTGCATGAGCTCCGTATATTCCGCGGTCGAGAAATCCTGCGCAGATCCGAAGATGGAACTGGTTGCCGCCGCGTTGCAGACCAGCACGTCGATCTGCCCGAAATGCGCCAATGCTTCGTCATAGGAGGCGATCAGCCGATCGAGTCGCAAAAGATCGGACTCGATCCCGATCGCAGCTCCCCTGCCGACGCGCTGGTTGATCTCCTCTGCTGCCGCCTGCGCCTCCGTTCCATGCCGGCTCGTCAGGACCATGACGGTGCCATGATCGGCGAAGGCTTCAGCGATCGCGCGACCGATGCCCTTGGTCGCGCCCGTGATGAAGGCTCGCTTTCCCGTGAGGTCGAACAGGGAATGGCTCATGCGATCGTCTCCATGCGCTTCAATATTGTCGGCTGATTGCTTAATCCGCTGACGAAGCAGTGCCACTGCAGTTTCGGCGGCGGAATATAAGGAATGCATATGTGATCGGACATGATGCTGATGAACGATAGGGCTGCTTTCGTCAGCTTGCTTGCTGGTCGAAACAATTTCTCTTATATGGGTGCCTATATGAGAGGGTGCTCATGATCGGTTCAACAGAATATATGTGCTCCGGCCCGTTGTCGGGCCTGCGAATATTGGAGGTTGCCAGCCTCGGGCCAGCGCCCTTTGCGGCGATGATGCTGTCCGACAGTGGTGCCGATGTCCTGCGCATTGATCGACCGGGCACGCAGCCCAGCCCCCATCCCGTGCTGGAGCGGGGGCGGCGTTCGGTAATTCTCGACCTCAAGTCACCGAAAGGCGTCTCGACGGTACTGAAGATGATCGAGCGGGCTGATGCCCTGATCGAAGGATTCCGACCCGGTGTGATGGAGCGGCTTGGTCTGGGTCCGGAGGTAGCGCTCGCTCGCAATCCGAGCCTTGTTTACGCGCGGATGACGGGGTGGGGACAGGACGGGCCGCTGGCGCAGGTGGCGGGACATGACCCCAACTATGTCGGACTGACCGGAGCGGTGCATGCGATCGGCACGCCCGAACAACCGGTATTGCCGCTCAATATCGTCGGCGACTATGGGGGCGGTGGCATGCTGCTCGCCTTCGGAATCATGAGCGCGTTATGGCACTCCCGGGCAACGGGCGAAGGGCAGGTGGTCGATGCCGCGATCGTCGATGGCGTGCTTTCGATGATGAGCGCGCTCTATGGTGACATGGCGGCTGGCCGTTTCACCGGCGAGCGGCAGGGCCCGGGCGCTTATGGATCGTCGCCATTTTCCGGACTTTATCGCTGCGGCGACGGCCTCTATATCAGCCTGTGTGCGTTCGAGCCGCATTTCTATGCGGCACTGCTTGACCGGCTGGAATTGACGCAGGAACTGGACCCCGCTGCCCAGTTTGACCGTGTGTGTTGGCCGGCGACCAGAACCAAGCTGGCCGGAACCTTCGCCAGCGCGCCGCGTGAGCATTGGTGCGCGCTGTTCGAGGGAGTAGATGCCTGCTTCGCGCCTGTCATCAGCATGGCCGAGGCTCCTGCTCATCCGCATCACGTCGCGCGCGGCGCTTTCATGAATCTTGACGGGATGACGGTGCCTTCACCTTCGCCTCGTTACGCGCAAACGCCGGCGGCAGTGCAGGGGCCGCCCTCCCATCCCGGCACGGGCGGCAGGGAGGTGTTGGCTGAATGGGGTTTCACGCAGGATGAGATCGCTGGGATCATGGACGCGCTCCCGATCGGCGCCTGACGAATAGATAATTAAGAGAGGAAAAAACGATGAAAGTGGTTGTCCAGGCGACCATGGTCGCGCTTGCAAGGCTATCGGGGCAGATAGCGGATGCACATCCTGTGACCGATCCCGATCTCGGCAGCCATTGGCCGATGGCCACCTTGTTCCACAAACGACCGCAGGCGGCCGTGCCGACCCAGGGTTCCTCCTGTGAGATCGCGTCCGACTATGTTGATATCGTGGAAAGTGGCGGCGGTGTGAAGATCGTGCCGCTGTTCGCTGCCGACGCCGAATTTCTGGGGCCGGAGGAGCGCGTGCTGCGCGGACGGGGGGAGATCAGCGCTTTTTATGCCAAGGTGCCCAAGTTGGTGCTGGGCGCGGTTCCGATCAGCTTTGTCGACCGCGGCAATGAATGTTTCATGGAACTGGCCGTGCGGTCACAGAGCGGCCCCACTGTCTATCGCCTGTTGGCGATAGACCATTTTACGATCGACAAGGACAGGCGCATAAGCCGACTTGTCATTTATTTTCGTCCGAGCGGGGGCAAGGAGGCGGCGCAGCTCAAATGACGGGCGCTCTTGCCCGAATGCCATTCTGACGGAATGGTGACGTTCTGCGCAAGTTTTGCTGGATGGAGAGTATGAGCGGATTATCTGATCGGAAGAGTGCCCCGGTTCTAAAGGCTACCCTACATCGCTTGCGTGAAATGGCGTTAGCGGCGCGACCGGGCGATTTTCTCGGTTCGGAGGAGGAATTGCGCGATCTGCTCGGGGTCAGCCGCCCCACCTATCGGCAGGCGGTTCGGATGCTGGAGCAGGACCAGTTGCTGACCAAGCGTATGGGCCCCCATGGGGGGTGCTATGCCAGCCGCCCTGATCCGAACAGCCTGTCGCGGCTGGCAGCGCTCTATCTTCAGGTGGAACGGGCAACATTGCATAATCTCATGAACGTGTCGCATGGGCTTCAGCAACATGCGCTGACGGCTGCCTGCCGATGTGAAGACGAAGGGGCGAGAGAGGGACTCCGCCGGTTCCTGGGTGATCTGGCGTTGGAAAACCGGCTGGACGACGCCGCATGGTTCCTTGAACGGGAACGTGCGTTCGAACAACATATATTGACGATGGCCGGCAACCCGGCGTTGCGCCTGTTTTTCCAGATTTCGCGTCAATTCGTGGATGACAGTCCCGCGTCGCAATTGCTTATCGCCAATATCGCTATGCGCCGCCTGCGCGCGTTGGCATGGACACGGCTGGGTGAAGCCGTTCTTTCCGGCGCGATCGAAGAAGCGATCGAGATATCGCATCAGCAACATAATGCCTTTGTCGCGTTGGTGCCGGGGGAGACGCTGCGTAGTGATGCGGTGCGCGCCGCCTGACATTTGACAAGGCCTTTATAAGTAGGTACCCATATGAACGAATCGTCGTGAACGCGATCGTTTAATGATGGGAGGATGCATGGCAGCCCTCGGGCATGACCCCGCCGACGAAGAATTTCGGCAAGAGGTGCGCGCCTTTCTTCGGGATCGGTTGCCCGCCGACATGGCGCGGCGAAACGGTCAAGGATTTCACGCTTCCCGCGCGGATACGCGCGCCTGGACCCGCATCCTCCATGAAAAGGGCTGGTCTGCGCCGAACTGGCCGGTCGAACATGGCGGAACCGGCTGGACCCTGACGCAGCAGGCCATTTTCGACGAGGAATGCACGGCGGCGGGCACGCCGCTGCTCGACATATTTGGCCTGTCCATGGTCGGCCCGCTGATCTTCACCTTCGGCCCGGGCGAACTCAAGGATCGTATCCTGCCTGCTTTCCTGCGTGGGGAGATCAGCTGGGCGCAGGGCTTTTCCGAGCCCAATTCCGGCTCCGATCTCGGTTCGCTGCAAACCCGGGCCGTGATCGACGGGGCTGATTATATCATTAATGGGCGGAAGATCTGGACGTCGGGCGCCCATGAAGCGGACATGATCTTCTGCCTTGTGCGCACGGGCGAGGGGAGTCGCAACGGACTGACCATGTTGCTGGTCGACGCGCGTGCGTCCGGCATCGCCATTCGCCCGATCGAGGACATCCGCAAGGAACACAGCCTTAATGAGGTGATATTGGACAATGTCCGCACGCCCGTCGCCAACCGCATCGGCGAGGAGGGAAAGGGCTGGGGCTATGCGAAAGCTCTGCTGGAACGCGAGCGTGCCTTCGCCGCCGAAATCCCCCGCAACCGTCACCATCTCGCGACGCTGAAGTGTATCGCGCGGGAGACGATGCGCGGCGGAAAGCCGTTGATTGAAGACAACCTGTTCGCAGCGCGCATCGCCGAAGCGGAAGTCGAGTTCATGGCGCTCGAATATATGACGCTGCGGGCGATGGCGGACAACGAAAGGGGTGGGCCTTCCTTCGGTTCATTCCTGAAGATACGCGGTTCTGAACTGGTGCAGCGCATCACGCAGTTGCAGGTGGAGGCGATGGGCGACCATGGCGCCTATCTCTATTCGGAACATGCCCATCGTGCGGGCGAACCGCAACCGGCGCCGGGGCCGGACTTCGCACCGGGTATTTGGTCGGAGGCCATGTATCGCCGTGCTTCCTCCATCTACGGTGGGGCCAACGAAGTGCAACGCACGCTGATCGCCAAACAATATCTGGAGCTTTGAGGGCCATGAATTTTCAACGCTCAGAGGCACAGGTGCTGCTCAGCGATGGTGCGCGCCGCTATGTCGAGAAGAATTTTGATTATGAGACCCGGCGCAAGGCGCTGGCGGGCGGCGAGGCCTACAGCGTCGAGCGCTGGCGCCATATGGCGGATATGGGCTGGCTCGCGCTCGTTCTTCCCGAAGCGCATGGAGGTCTGGACGGCACGCCAGCCGATTATGCCATATTGATGGAGTCGATCGGCGGCGGTCTTCTGCCTGAACCGCTGGTGCCGGTGGTGCAGGCGGCGCGCCTGCTGCTTGCGACCGGCGGCGCTGATGATCTGCTGGCGGCTACGGCGATAGGCGAAGCGCGCCCTGTCATCGCCCATGGCGAAATTGCGGCTGGCGGATGTCTCTCCCATGTGGAGGCGCGGGCGGATCGGACTGGTGGAGGCTGGCGCCTGACGGGCACCAAGGCGCTGGTCCTGGGCGGCGCCGCCGCCACTCATTATGTCCTGAGCGCGCGTACAAGCGGCGCGACCGGCGATGAAGTCGGGATCAGCCTGTTCCTGCTGCCCGCCGACCATCCGGATCTAGGCCGGCGCGACATACGGCTGACGGATGATAGCTTCGGCAGCGACCTGCGTTTCGCGAATCTCAACCTGCCCACCGATGCGCTGCTGGGTCAGGAAGGGGAGGGTTTCGGGCCGTTGCGCGAAGGCATGGCATGGCTTCAACTCGGTCTTCATGCCGAGGCTCTGGGCGCGATGGACAAGGCGATGTGGACCACGCGCGACTATGTCCGTACCCGCCAGCAATTCGGCACGACGCTCTCTACATTCCAAGCGGTGCAGCATCGCCTGGCTGACATGGCGATGGAGATAGAGATGGCACGGTCCATGCTTTTCCGCTTGCTTGCCGCGTTCACGCGGGACAGCCGCACGCTGGACCGCATTTTGGCGGCAGCCAAGGCGCGGTTCGGTGAAGCCGGCTTTTTCGTCGGTGCCCAGTCGGTTCAACTTCATGGCGGCATGGGCATGGCCGACGACTATGTGATCGGTATGTTGTT
>NZ_DATKFP010000076.1:0-3667 GCF_035511395.1 Sphingobium sp. | reverse complement strand
GATATCGATGACATACAGCGGCGCCGATACCGGCATGGAGCTCGTCGCGCTGGCGCTTCAAGGCAATCTCTCGCAGGCGGGTATCGACATCGCCCTCGCCCCGCTCGCGCCCGCCGCAACCCAGCAGAGCTTTGCAACGCGCAAGTACCAGGCCGGACTTTATCGATCGCCAATCCCGTTTCCCGATCCCTTTATCGTTATGGATCCACTCTTTGCTTCCTATGGCGCCAACCAGCGCAACGCGAACTTCAGCGGCTATTCGGACAAGCAGACCGATCAGCTTCTGCGCCAGGGCATGACGGCCTTCGCCGACGAGGAAATCGCGAAGGCCTATCAAGCCGCGCAGCGGCGCGTCCTCGATGAGACGCCGATCGTCGTTCTTTGCGCCTCCAACGGATTCCTGGCCCTCTCGAGAAATATTAAAGGCCTGGATTATTCGACCTGGTTGCCCACGGACCTGCCGGCGGACAAGGCCATACGCACAACAGGAGATCAGTTTTCATGAAGATCAACCGGATGGCAGCTCTGCCGCGCTGGAGCGCCATGTGCGTTATCGCGGTTCTCTTGTTTCTCGCCGGCGGCACCACCGCATTGTTCTGGGGCAGAGCCAAGGTGCAGGACTTCATCGTCCTGTTAAACCGGGTTCCTCCGGACAAGGGTGTCGCCGACTCCCGCTATGTGGTTATCGGCGGTGTGCGCCAATGGCTTCAGATACGTGGCCAGGACACGGAAAATCCCATTCTGCTCTATGTTCATGGCGGTCCGGGCGACGCATCGAGCCCACTGAGCTGGGTCACGCAGCGGCCTTGGGAGGATTACTTCACGGTCGTTCAATGGGATCAGCGCGGCGCCGGCTTGAGCGGCGAAATCGATCGCGACAAATGGAACGGGACGGTCACCAAGGAGCAGATCGTGTCGGACACGATCGAAGTCATCGAATATCTCCGCAAGCGCTTCAACAAGCGCAAGATCATTCTCCTCGGCCATTCATGGGGAACGATTCCGGCGTCCATCGTTGCCCAGGAACGGCCGGACCTTGTTTCCCTTCTCGTAAACATGGGCGTCGTTGTCGGCTGGCATGCCAATTATGAAAGGCGGCATGCTGAAGTGCTGGCGGAAGCACGTCAGCGGAACGACAAGGCCGTGATCTCTGCCATCGAATCCCATTCGACAATTCCCGATCCCCACGATCTCGAGCAATATCAGGCTTGGATGGGCGCCAGCCGCAAGGCAATGTGCGACTGGGGCCACTGCTTTTATCTGTTCGACAGGAAGGACATCACCGCGGCCTTCACAACGGCCGGGTTCATCTCGCCCTATATATCGACGGGCGACCTTCTTTATGCATTCGGACAGCCTCTCACCGGCTGGCTGGCGCCCCGCCCCACGCCAACGCCGAAAGAACTCTTTGTCTCGATCGATCAGGTCGATCTGAGGCGCGACCTGAGCCTCCATTTCGAAATGCCGGTCCTCTATGTCATGGGCGCGCACGACCTCCAGACCCCCACGAGCCTCGCGAGAGAATATGTCGCCACAGTAACGGCCCCGCAAAAGACTTTCGTGGTATTCGACCGGGCTTCACATGCGTTGATCACCGAAGTGCCGGGCAAGTTGCTGGTCACGCTGGTCGATGCGGCAACCCGCGCCGGCGCCTTCGATGTAGACAAGCCCGCTTCCGCGCCCTAGGGAAAGCGGAAGCCCAGATAGTTGATGTCGGCATAGAAGCAGCAAAGTGCAATCGCGGCGACCGTCATCGCAATTCGATGCCAGCTCGACCAACCTGCGGGAAAGAGCAGCCCGTTTCGTAACCAGTCGAGGGCGACAGAAAGGCAGAGAGCCCCGGCCGACAGCAGAAGCAGATTGGCGGCGGCGCGCGCCGCGATGAAGCGTCCGCTTTCGCCCACGAGATCGTCCAGATCGTTGCGCCAACCGAAGAGAATGACCGGAATGGCGATGGCGCAGAGCGCGCTGCCGATGGCGGCCCATCTGCCCCATCTCTGGAAACGGTTGTCCGACATCCACATCGCCGCGAGAAGTCCGGTCGCGACGATGGCGGTGAGGATCTGGAACGCCCCCATCAAGATCGCGGGCCGTTCCCAGAAGAACGTCGTCTTCACATAGGCGCTGGGTTGCATGGTCATGGAGGCAGCCATCCGTCCCGTGCCTGGATCCTTGAAGAAGCCGGCGAGCTGGGGCGAGTGCGGGCTTGCAAAAAGTCCCGGTCGTATTTGCTTGTATCCATCCCGGCCGTTGATCTTGAGCCCGCCAGTCCCGGGCTCGACGGTCATCGTGTCGGCGAAAAGCAACGAGCGCAGTCTGAACATGGTGGTTTCGACACTGCGGGTCGTCAGATAAGTCCCGAACAACACGCGAGGGTCGAGATTGACGGCACCGGCTGCCGGTTTAGGAAATTTCGCCGCACTGAAAGCATCAGGTCCAAGCATCGCGCCGAGCAGCGGCACAAGGGCGTCGGGCATATCGAGCGACGGAGCGCCCGATCTTTTGGCGCCGAGAAGCAGGTTGCGATAGTAGGGCCATGTGAACGGCACCGGCGGCGGCGTGTCCCAGTTCATCAGAAAGACGAACAAGCCCTTGCCCTGATCCGGAAGCAGCAGCATTTCGCTTCTAAAACCGGGCAGAACACCGCCATGATGCGCAACACGAACGCCGCCGAGCGAGAGCGTCTCATAGAGCAGGCCGAAACCGCCGACCAGCGGATTGTCGGCCTCCGACTGCTGGAGAAGAAGATCACGGGTCCGTTGCGAAATCACAGAACCGCCGCCATCGGCGAGCAACGCCTGCATGTAGAGCGCAATATCCCAGGCCGTGGTGATAATCCCACCCGCCGGCGCGATGATGGGGGCTGGATAGATCGTCTTCAGGCGACGCGGCTTCGATTTATCGGATAGATCATAAGCGACGGCTTCATTTGCCAGCGGCGTCGTGTAGCTCGCGAACGTATGATTCATTCCAAGCGGCTGGAAGATGTGTTCTTTCAGATAATCCGCATATCGCTCCCCCGACACGTCCTGCACGACCGCGCCGAGAACCGATGCGCCAAAATTTGAATAGCCGGATATGGTGCCCGGCTTGCGCACGACATTCGGGCTGAGCCGCTCATATTCAGCGACCGACGGCTCGTCGGTGGTGACACGGTAGCTGAGGGTATCGAAAGAGGCTTCCTCAAATCCGGCACGATGATGCAGAAGGTCCCAAAGCGTGACCTCCGTTCCCTCGAATTTCGGAAGATGAAATCGCTTCAGATAGAGATTGGCCGGATCACGCAGGGATTTGATCTTGCCCGCTTCATATAGCTGGGCGACCGCGAGCGCGGTGAAGGTCTTCGTCACCGAAGCGATCGGGAGCTCGCTTGTCGTACCCTCGAGCGGAATACCACGGCCCATGTCCTCAAATCCGTAGCTTCGCATCGTCGCCGCGCCACTACCGTCGACATAGGCGACCACGGCACCCGCCGTACGCCCTTCCGCGACCGCTTTGGAAAAGACGGCGTCGGCCGTCTGCATGACGGCTGCCGTGGCATTGCCATCTTGCGCGGCCGAGGGGCCGATGCCCGTCCAGCCAACCGTCAGAAGGGTCAGCACCGACGCCAATTTCACCCCGATACCTCGCATACGGTCCTCCAATTTACATACATTCATGAATGTAT
>NZ_DATKFP010000075.1:0-32091 GCF_035511395.1 Sphingobium sp. | reverse complement strand
GGATGAAGGTCCGCTCGCCATCGTCGCCGATATGGGACGGCCAGAGCGTCCGGTCGCCGGTCAGGCGATAGGCATGGGTCAGCCCGACCGGGACCGCGCTGATCGGCGGCGGAGGCGGCGGATAGTTGAAGCGCAGCCGATAAAGGGTCTGCGCATAGCTGGGCACCAGATCGAAATGATAGCTGCGCTCGGTGGTCGCCACCGTCATGTTGGTGGTGACACCGCCCTGCGCAGCCTTGACCACCAGCTGGTTGCCGGCCCGGTTCGCCGCCACCTGCCACACGCCGCTGTCGCCCACGGCGACGCTGGTGATCCGCTCGTCCGCCGCAAATTCGATCGTCAGCTGATAGCCTGCGGCGCATTCGATGCGAAATATCTGATCGGCCCGATAGTCGATCGTGCGCACGCGCGGGTCGACCGCAGCATCCTGTGCGATCACGGGCAAGGCTCCGGTCATCGCCCCCATCGACACCAGCGCTGCGAGCCTGTGGATAACTCTCATAACTCCACCGGCGCGGCTTGCGGGCGTGGAGCCGGGATGACGACGCGACCGGGCGACGGGACGCCTGCGGGCATCTGTGACGCAGACGGCGCGGCAGCCGGCGTCGGCGCGGGTTCGGGAGGAAGCGCCTCCGCACTGACCGCATAGCTCTGCACCTGGAAGCCGAGCGGGTTCACATAGCGATCCTCCACCGACATCGGCGCGTTGGAATAGCCATAGCGCACGACCGTCACCCAGGGCTGCGCCGCCGCCGCCGGCCGTCCCGCATCCTGTCGCACCGTGTCGAAGCGGACCAGCGCGCTGTTGGGGCCGATGGTCGATATGCTCTTCACCCGCACGCTGACGATGCTGCTGCGTGGATAGAGGACGAGCGGACTGCGCGGGTTGGACGCCGGCATCTGCGCCAGATAGGCCGCTCGCGCCTGCCCCGTCGACCAGAGCGCGACCTTGCGATAATTGGCCTGCAACCCATTGATATCGAAGCTCTCCCGCCCGATCACATATTGCACCAGGAAGGACTGGGTCAGCGCCGCCTTGCTGGACAGGAGCTGCGGTTCCAGCGGCTTGAGCGCCTGGACATAGCCGGTCTGCCGGTCGACCATCAGCGTATAGGGTTCGACCTGCTTCAGCGGCACCAGCAGCACCAGCGCCAGCGCCTCCAGCAGCGCGACCGCGACGGCGACGATCGCCACGATCCAGGCGGTGCGGCGGGACGATCGCAGGGCGTCGGTCCGATCCTCGGACCAGCTGCGCGCTTGCTCGAAATAGGTGTCGAGCGGTTCCTTGGTGGCGGCTGTCATGATGCTCTGTCTCTGCGTCGCGCGGTGGCCGACATGCGGGTTCCGACCCGGCGGGGGGCGATGGCGGTGCGCGGGGCGATGCCGTCCGGCGCGGCGCCGCCGATACCGGGCGTCACGCGGCCCGATGCCGTCGCCGCGCCGGACATCGCCGGCCCGGTCTCCCGCCGCTGCGTGGCGGCAATCGCATCGACGATCGCGGCCGCGCGGGATCGGTCCTCGGACGCGCCTGCACCGCCGCGCGCGACGCTGGTGAAGGCCCGCTCGCTGCTCTCGTGCGCGCTGAACCGCTCCTGCAACCGCGTCGCCATGCCTTCGGGCAGGCGCAGGCTCCAGGCGACCCGGCCCGTCCCGATCAGGATCGTCGCCAGCACCAGCGCGAACACGATCGCGCCCGCCAGCAATTGCGCCGCCGCGCCGGGGATGGGCTGCTGGGCGGCGCGCTGCGCCAGAAGATCGGTCAGCCATGGCTCGAACAGCGCCAGCTGCACGCCGAACACCAGCATCGCGCCGACCATGCCCATCAGCACGCCCATCAGCACGCGGAGCCAACCGACGAACCAGCCGCGCGTCGCGTCGAACAGCAGGAAGGCGATGAAGAAGGGGCCAAGCGCCAGCAATAGCCCGGCCAGCAGTTGCAACCCGGCAAAGGCCGCCATCACCTGCACCAGGAAGACGACCCGCGCCGCGCCGACCGCGAAGGTGTCGAAGCCGCCGAACAGTGGCGGCGGTACGCGCGAGATCAGAGGATCGGGGCGCGGCCCCACCCCCTCGATCGCCAGCGCCTCCAGCCCGTTGTTCAGCCCGTCGAGCCGCCCGACCAGCCCGCCCTCGCTTCCCGGCACGCCCGATGCCGGGCCGATCGCGGCGGCGATCTGCGCCGGCGCGTAGAAGATCATGTCGTATGCGAGCGTGCGATAGCCCTGCCAGCCCGTCGCCAGCGCCAGCACCGCGCCGATCTTGACCAGCGCCAGCACCCCGGCCCTGATTCCCGGCACTTCCCCCAGCAACATGCGATAGCCGATCAGTGCGACGAAGATCGTCAGCATCGCCGTCAGGCTGATCGATGCGATCGATCCCGGCGCGGCGAGTGCGGCATAGCCCTGCGCGCCCAATGTCCGTGCCTGGCAATCGGTGAAGGCCAGGAAATTCTGGAGATAGCCGCTATCGAGCGGATAATAGGGGCACGCCATCAGGCCCGCTCCAGCAACAGGTCGAGCCATGTCGCCGGGTCGTCGCCCCGCTCGGCCCGAATCTCGTCGAGCAGCCGTACTGTCCGCTCGCGCCCGGACAGGATCGTCAGCAAATCGCGCTCGCCCGACAGGTTCAGCCGCACGACCACGCTTTCGGCGCCATGGCGGATCAGGAAGCAATGGGCGCTGTCGGGCAGGGTGCGGATCAGTTCGAACTCATGCGCCGAAAGGCCGAAGCCTTCCATATAATCCTCGGCCCGCGCGCGTGGATTGGCCATGAATATCTGGGTCGCGGCCTGTTCGATTATGGCGCTGGCGATGCGGCTTTCCAGCGCATCCTGCGCGCTCTGCGTGGCGAAGCCGACGATGCCGTTGCGCTTGCGGATCGTCTTTTCCCAATCCTTGATCCGGCGGACGAACACATCGTCGTCCAATGCCTTCCATCCTTCGTCGACGACAATGATCGCGGCGGTGCCGTCCAGCCGTTCCTCGACCCGGTGGAACAGATACATCATCGCCGGCGTGCGCAGCGCGGCATCGTCGAGGATCTGGGTCATGTCGAACCCGACCGCCTCGGCATCGATATCGGTGCGATCCTCCTCATTGTCGAACAGCCAGGCGCGCTCGCCATCGCCGCACCAGGGTGCAATGCGCGATCGCAGGTCGCCCGGCGTCGGCCGGCTGCTGCCACGGAACAGCTCGACCAGATAGCGCAACCGGCGATGCTGGGGCGGTTGCTGGAAATTGGCGTCGACGGCATCGCGGATGCGCTCGGCCTCCTCCACGTCCACGCCGCCCGCCAGTTGCGCCAGCCAGTCGATCAGGAATTGCCGGTTGGCCGGCGTGTCGGGCAGCAGCAGCGGGTTCAGGCCCGCGCCCGTTCCCGGCCGCAGCACGTCATAGCTGCCCCCGATCGCGCGGATGAACAGTTCCGCACCACGATCCTTGTCGAAGAAGATGATCCGCGGCGCGAATTTGCGCGCCTGCGCCAGCAGGAAGTTGAGCACGACCGTCTTGCCCGATCCCGACGGGCCGATGATCGTGAAATTGCCCAGGTCGCCCTGATGGAAGTTGAAGAAATAGGGACCGGCGGCGGTTGTCTCCAGCAGGGTGACGGCGTTGCCCCAATGATTGCCATGGGGCTGGCCGACCGGGAAATTATGTCCGCTCGCAAGGCCGGCGAAATTGCCGGTCGACACCAGAGCCGGGCGGGCGATGAACTTGAAATTGCCGGGGAATTGCGCCCAGAAGGCGGGTTCCAGCGCCATTTCCTCGCGCACGCTGATGATGCCCAGCTCCGCCAGCGCGGCCTGCACCTCCGACACGCCCGCGTCGACGGCGGCAGGCGTGTCGCCATGCACCGCGACGGTCATGTGGTGCTCGCCAAAGGCCGATCGCCCGGCCGCGACTTCATCCTTCGCCTGGGCAAGGTCGCCGCGCAGGCTCACCGCCTCATCCTCGGCCGACCGCATCCGCCGCAGCGCCAGGTTCATCCGTCCCAGCGCCGCCTGCCGTTCGACGAAGCCGAAGGACTGGGACATGGTGAGTTCGAAGGGCAGGCGCAGCAGTTCGTCGAACATGCCCGGACTGGTCTGCGCCGGATAATCCTTGATCGACACGATGCCGGTGAAGGACCGGCCCAGATGACCCGCCGCGCCCAGTTCGACCGTTTCATGCCCGAAGCTGACCCGGCGATAGGGCAGATATTCGGCGATATCCTGAAAGGGCAGCCGCACCGGCCGCTCTTCCCGGTTGTAGAGCATCGACAGGAATTCCAGCGGCTCCGAACAGGGGCCGTTGTCCGTGTCGTAGATGTGCAGCAGTTGCGGTTCGTAACTGCCCAGCGCCGCCATCAGCGCGTCGCGCGCCGTGTCCAGTTCGCGCAGGTCGCGCGCCATCAGAGCGTCGCTGTCCCGGTCGGCGCGACCCAGCGCCTCGCGCGCGCGGTCCAGCCAGCCGACCTTGCCGCGCAGCGGACGCCGCACCAATGTCAGATAGAGGTCATTCACATAAAGGCGGCGCGACGCCAGCCGGTCCCGCCAGGCCGCGTCCACCCGCGCCGAAAAGCCGTCGCGATAGTCGCCGTCCAGCCCGGCCTCCACCGTGCGGCGGATGATATGATGATAGAGGGCGAAGCGGGACGATCCGATCGCCTGCAACATCGCGTCGCGCAGATGCTTGCGATAGTTGATCTCGTCCGTATCCGCCGTCTCGAACAACAGGCCGCGCAGGCGGATCACCTGCATCAGATGGCCGCTGCGCGTCTCGATCGTGGCGCGATCGACATGCCGGCCATAGGGCAGATGGCGGCCGGCCGGCGCTTCGCGGTCGATGACCCGGCGGTCGCGGGTCAGGGCCGGTAGGAGTTGCATTTCCAGATCGCATGGTTCCGCACGCGCGGGCATCGGCTTACCCGCACCAGCCACAGGTCGAAGAAGCGCGGCTCGCGCAGGCACAGCAGCACGCCGGCGGCATGGACCAGCAGGGCAGCGGCGATCGCCCAGACGGAGCGGAAGATCAGGAACAGCTCGGTCGCGATGATCGCGTTCGCCACGAAGTAGCTGTAGGTCACGCCCGCGAACATCTGCGGGCGCGTCAATGCGGTGAACAGCGGATCGCGGCTGACACCCTCCACTTTATCGTTCTCCCGCCATTTACTGGCCAAGTCCGGCGGTCGACTGGATGCCGGCCACGATGCTGGCCGCGCCGAACAGGATGAAGCAGCCCAGAATCACCGTCGCGCCATAGCGCCAGTTGATGCGGCCGGTCAGCATCAGGAAGCCGACCGAGGCGACCGCGATCACCGCGACGACGGTGGCGATGGTGCCCAGCAACGTCCCCTCGATCCAGCGGACGGCGTTCAGGATCGGTCCCGAACCCGCCGGATCGCCATAATCCTGCGCCATGGCGGCGGTCGACCGGATCAGCGCGAGGATCGCGCCTGCCCCGCTCGCCAAGCGATGCACATATTTCATGATGACCATATCCCCCTTCGGACCGGCAACGATGATAGCGTGCTCCGGCCCGAAAGCTAGGCCAAAGCCAATGACTTGTTCTTTGAGTGCGCGACGGCCGGACCTGTATCGGTCGCCTCCGTCCATGTCATTCAAGTCCCTAACATTCAATTTCTTTTCGCTTTCCTTAAGCAATGTCTGTGATAACAGGATGCCGTGCTGGGGAGCATGGGGGAAAGCTTTGCCACATATGGCCGATTGGCGACGTCATTGGGATGAGGCGGGTTTTTTTCTGCCTTTGACGGCATCGTCCGTGTCGTTTTTCCCTGCGCGCCGGTCATGACCATGGCCGGCGGCCCCGTCGCGATCGGCGGTATCGGCGGCAGTGGCACGCGCGTGGTCGCTGCGCTGCTCCAGCGGCTGGGCCATCATATCGGGTCGGACCTCAATCAGGCGCTGGACAATCTCTGGTTTACCCTGCTCTTCAAGCGACGGGACATCCTGCTGGAAACTAGTCGCGACCTGGCCTGGCTGTGCGAGCAGTTCTGGCTGCGGATGAGCGGCGTGCCTGCTCTCGACGCGACATCTGTCGATCGTATCGCGCGCCTTGCCGCGACGGGCCGGGCGCAGCATGATGCGGCATGGCTGGGGCAGCGGTTGCAGTCCTGGCAAGACGCGCCGCCGAGGGCCGGCGGGCCATGGGGCTGGAAGGAACCGAACAGCCACATCCTCATCGACCGCATGTTCGATCTGCGTCCGGACCTGCGCTATATTCACGTCCTGCGTAACCCGCTCGACATGGCGCTCAGTCGGAACCAGAATCAGCTCAATCTCTGGGGACCGGTCCTGTTGGATCGTCCGATCACGGCGGGTCCGCGCGACTCCCTCAGCTATGGCTGCGCGGTGGCCCGGCGGATCAGGCGCATATTGGACGATCATCCCGGCCGCGTCTGCCTGATCGATTTCGAACAGCTTTGCAGTGATCCGCAAGTGGCTGCTCGACAGGTGGCCGACTTTGTCGGAGCGCCTCTCGACGAAGCCTGTCTCCGTTGGTTTTCGGATCTGGTCGCGCACGGCGCGCCCGCGATCGGCCGGCACAAATGCATTCCGCCGGATATCTTCGCGCCGGACGACCTGCATTTCGTCACGACCCTTGGCTATGTCACGGAATGAACGCTGCAATCATCGTTAAATCTATATCATGGTAAACAAGAAAAAATCCGTTTCGCACTCAATTGTAGATAAATTACGTATAAATAATAAGCGCATAATTCTGCAAATGGATATATGAGCCGGATCGAGGCAGTTCATGATTCGCCGACATGATCACTGTTCGCGAGCGATGGATTTTGCGACGCACGCAGTGATTGTGGAATGGGCAGAGGGATCACGCGTGTCATGGCCGGCGCCTTTGCTGATCACCTTGATGGATGGAGGGCTGAAATGAAAAATTTGAAGACCAGGTTCATGGCGGCGACGCTGGGCGCGGCGGCGCTGTTTTCACTCGCCGGGGCGCAGCCTGCCGCTGCGCAATCGGAACCCTATATCGGTCAGCTCACGCTCTTCACCTATAATTTCTGCCCGAACGGGTGGGCGGAGGCCAGCGGCCAGATCATGTCCATCGCGCAGAATACCGCTCTCTTCTCGCTGCTCGGCACCACCTATGGCGGCAATGGCATGACGACGTTCGCCCTGCCCGACCTGCGCGGGCGCGCACCGATTCATGTCGGACAGGGGCCGGGTCTGTCCAATTATGACCTTGGTCAGACCGGCGGCACTGAAAGTACCACGCTCAACGTGAACAACATGCCGGCCCATAATCACTCGATCGCGGCGACCAACCTGCCTGGAAACAAGGGAGGCCCCGGCGGCAAGCTGCTCGCATCGGACGCGACCCTGAACAAATATTCCGACACGCCGACCCCCAACGTCATCATGAACTCGCAGATGGTGGGCGTGACCGGCGGCAGCCAGCCGTTCAGCATCCGTGATCCCTATCTCGCCATGCGCTGGTGCATCGCTCTTTCCGGCATCTATCCTTCGCGCCCCTGATCGGAAGGGGCGTGGCCTGGCGGTGATCGGGCAAATCGGCCCGTCAGGCGGCATTTCCGACATTTCACGCACTGATTCAGCGGTACGACCGCAACAGAGGGACATATGAACAAACTGCTTGGAAAATTGCTTCTGGCGCTCGGGATATTCCTGGTCGCGCCCATCACGGCCGCTCATGCACAGGCAACGCGCACCTGGGTGTCCGGTGTCGGTGACGATGCGAACCCGTGCAGCCGCACCGCGCCTTGCAAGACCTTTGCCGGCGCCATTTCCAAGACGGCGGCGGGCGGTGAGATCAACGCGATCGATCCGGGCGGCTTCGGGGCCGTCACCGTCACCAAGTCGATCACGATCCGGGCCGACGGCGTCGAGGCGGGCATTTTGGCGTCGGGTTCCAACGGCGTCATCATCAATGCGGCGCCGACCGACCGTATCGTGCTTGAAGGGCTCGATATTGATGGAGGCACGCCATCGGTGCCTGGCCTGGATGGTGTTCGGATCCTTGGTGCCGGTGAAGTCATCATCAACGATTGCGTCATCCGCAACTTCATCAACCCAAGTTCGGGGGCAGGGGTAAACATCAATTCCGCGTCGAAGGTGCGGGTGACGATCGCCGACACTGTCATCAACAATAATCTCTACGGCGTCCTTATCCCCGCCAACGCGACGAACGACTCGCATCTCAAGATGTTCGACACGCTGCTGGTGGCCAACAGCACGGCGGGCCTCAGTGTCGCCGGATCGGGGAACGACGCCCTCATTTCCGGCAACAAGTTCATCGGTCCCAAGTCGCTGGAAATCCTGACCAGCGGCAAGATCACCTCCTATGGTGACAATATCCTGACCAGCGGCAGCGCGCCGACCGCCACGCTCCCGCGCGGCTGATTGCGTCACTCTCGGGCCGCCTGCGTGTTTCGGTGCGGGCGGCCTCTATGTCGAGGCGATGACGGGATAGCGGATTTGCGATCCCGTCAGCCGGGCCAGCAATTCCATCTCATCCTTCAACTGGGCGTGGACGAACGTCCTGTCTGCCTCGCCCGGTGCAGAAGGATAGGCGACGGCCGGTCGCTGATGCGCGCGGACCGCCGGAATGGATGGAAAGCGGGCAATATTCAGAAAACCGCTGATCCGTTCCAGCACCGCATCCTGTTCGCGAGCCAGATCCTCGGCCGTCAGCAGCAGCAACTGATCGACCGGAAACAAAGACTGCACGCGCCGCAACTGGCTACCGTAGCGGCCCCTGCCGACATAGCTGAAATATCGCCGGTCCCTGGAGCCAAGCGGCAGCCCGACCAGCCGTTCTTGTTCTTCCCTGATCGCATCGGCGAACGGCAGCGTCTCGCGGCCGCGGGCATATTGCATGCACCAATGTGACCAGGCCCGTTCGAAGGGGTCGCGGAACAGTAGGATCAGCCTGGCGTCCGGATTATAGCGCTTCAGCCGCTCCATCGATTGCGGCCAGAAACAATAGATGGGCGTGACCTCGAACCGAAGCCCATCCCCGCTACCGGCATAATAGCGATCCAGATCGCCATAGCTGGGCGTACCCCAGTCGCGACGCTCATCGTCGAAGAAATGCAATTCCTTGCGGCTGGGCGCAGCGAGGTCCGGGTTGCGGCCGAGCATTTCGAAAAGACTTGTCGTGCCTGCTTTCTGGACGCCAACCACGAAACAGTCGATTTTCTTCGTCATCGCGTCCCCCGCCGACGGCCATTCTGCATGACATTGGAAGAAGAAGGCGTCCAGGCAAACCGCAAAAGCAAAATAGCGGACATTATTTTGAAACCGCTCGTCAATATCACCGATTGACAGGGAGAAGTCGGGCCAACTGGGCCGACCGACCGGAGCGCCGTGTCCGACACGAAGGTTGCTGGCCCCGCACGGCGGGCGGAGCATCGCTCCGCCCGCTACACCGGATGACGCGGGATGGCGTCAGCCATCAAGGAAAAATGGTGTCGCTTACCGGTCGGCCTTTTCCCGCGCGGCAAGTTGGCGCGCGGCCGTCGCGGCGGCGTCGGCGGCGGTGACGATGCCGTCCTTGTCATTATCCTGCTCGGCAAAGGCACGCGCGCCCGATGCGTCATATTCGGCCTGGGTCATCTTGCCGTCCTTGTCCTTGTCCAGCACGCCGAAACGGACATGGGCCTGGCGCATCTGGCGCTGGCGTTCTTCGGTCTTCTTGTCCTCGCTGCGGTCGGATACGGCGAGCTGCTGCTCCAGCCGGGCATGATATTCGCCGACATATTCCTCTGCCGACAGCCAGCCGTCGCCATTGGCATCGCTCGCCTTGAAGCGGGCGACGCGACCGGCGTCGAATTCGGCGCGCGTGACCTGACCGTCATGGTCGGCGTCATAGTCGTGGATGAACGCCGACCCCTCATGCGGGGCAGCCACGGCGGAGCCGGCGATCGAAAGCAGGGCGACGGCGAGGGGCAGATGGATTTTCATAATGTCTCCGAAGAAAGGCAACGTGGCGATCAGGCCGCGTCGAATGTCAGCGTGTAGGTGTAGCTGCGATAGGGCGTCTCGGACCCGGCCGGCGCGGTGCCGCGATGGCGCACCAGGATCAGATAGGTGCCGGCATCCTCGGGCTTCAGGCTGAACTGCCCATCGGCGCCGCTCTTCACCTGCGCCACCACCTTGCGCCCGTCATGGATGCCGGCGCTGCGGAACAGGGTGATGTCGGCTTGTGGAAGCGGCTTGCCGTCGAACAGCAGCGCGAAGCTGGCGTCCGATCCGGCGACGATGCCGTTGGGATGGGTGATCGCCCGGATTTCCAGCGCCTTGCCCAGCGGTTTCAGCGCCGCATCGGTCGGCTTGCCGCGCGTCACATAGGCGTCCGCCAGCGTCATGCTCTGCACATCGACCTGCTCGGCATTGGCGGGCGGCTCGCCGCCTTCGCCGCGCATCTTCCATTCGCTGCCTTGCCTGAACATCTTGCCCTTGCGCCCGGCGCGCTGGCCGCTGGTGACGCGATAGGTGCCGTCGGCGGGCACCGCCGCCTCGAAGACACTGAGGTCGCGCAAATGGGTGACGGGACCGGTGGGCAACTGCGCCCCGTCCGGGCCGACCAGATGGAAAGGCGCGTCGCGCATCGCGACTTCGGGCAGGAAGGCGTCTTCGGCGAAGGCCGCTTCAACGGTGACATGGTCGCCCTTGCCCAGATCGAACAGGGTCGGGAGTACATAGGGCATGTGCGCCTGCGCAGCGGAAGCGCCGAGGAGGGGCAGCAGCAGGGCCGCGGAACGGAATCGCGTTGGTTTCATAAAGTCCCCTTTCTGCACCAACAGCTATAACTAATGAGACTCACTTGCAATATCATTTATAGATGCTAGGTGCGAAGCCGTCAGGGGCGTTCGCGCCCTTGCATATTGCCAAAAGGGGGCCGCGAAACATGAAGAAGACCAGACTGCCGCTGTTGCTGGGAACCGCACTGATCATCGCACCGATCCCGGCGCTGGCGCAGGATGAGGCCGACGCGCCGGAAACCACGCGCATGGCGCTCGACCGCATGGTCATCTCCGCCGGCACGGAAAAAGTCGCGATCGACACGCCGCAGGCGGTCAGCACGCTCGACCAGGAAGATATCGACCAGATTCAGGCGACCACTATCGGCGACCTGCTGGAAGGCATGCCGGGCGTCAACGTCCAGGGTGGCGTCGGCCAGCTGGGGCAGGGCTTCAACATTCGCGGCATGGGCACGGCGATCGGCGACAGCGACAACCGCATCCTGCTGACGGTCGATGGCGTCACCAAATTCTACGAACAATATCGCATGGGCGCGCTCTTTACCGAGCCGGAGCTGTACAAGCGGGTCGAAGTGCTGCGCGGTCCCGCCTCCTCGACCCTTTATGGCGCGGGCGCGCTGGCGGGCGTGGTCAATTTCACCACCAAGGACGCGTCCGACTTCCTCGGCGACGGTGATCCGCTGGCGGTGCGCCTCAAGGCCGCGACCGAAACCAATGCGCAGGCGCGCACCCTGTCAGGCATCGTCGCGGTCCAGCCGACCGAAGGCGTCGAACTTCTGGGCAGCTACAACTACCGCCGCACGGACGATTACAAGAGCGGCAATGGCGACACGGTCGCCGCCTCCGCCACGCAATCCGACAGCTGGCTGGTCAAGGGCCGCGTTTCGATCGGCGGCAACAAGAAGCACGCCATCTGGGCCAGCTATCAGGACTGGATCAGCGACGCGCCGCAGGTCTATGACCAGATTTCCGCCGCCACCGGCAACAGCCTGATGCGCCGCCGCGTCCACGACAAGACCGCCGTGTTCGGCTATGTGAACGACTTCGACGGCAGCAAGATCTTCAATATCGAGGCGCAGGTCGCTTATTCGCTGTCGAAGGTACACCAGACCGAAACCACCTTCCTCGGCCCGCTCGCCTATTCCGACTTTTCCTACGAAAGCTGGCAGGCGAAGGTCCAGAACACCAGCGAGTTCGATCTGGGCGGCGACTGGACGACTTTCCTGATTCTAGGCGGCCAGTGGAGCACGCAGGAACGGCGCAACCCGCGCGTTGCGCTCGACGGTACGGTGACGCCGGGCGCGGGTACCCATCCCGAAGGCGACATGGATCGCTATGGCCTTTATGGCCAGCTGGAGATCGTCTGGTCCGACAAGCTGACGATCATGCCGGGCGTCCGCGTCGACTGGACCAGGCTGAAGCCGGGCGCCACCGTCGTCGGCGGCACGGTGCTGACCGACAATGTGACCGACAGCGGCGTATCGCCCAAGCTGGCCGCGCTTTACAATTTCACGCCCTGGTTCGGCCTGTTCGGATCGGTCGCGCGCACCGTGCGCATGCCCAATGTCGATGAAATCTTCACCCGTTCGGCGACACGGCCGAACAATCCCGACCTGCGGCCGGAGAAATCGGACAATGTCGAGGTCGGCTTCACCCTGTCCTTCGACGACATGCTGGGCAAGGGTGACCGCTTCCGGGCCAAGACCACCCTGTTCCAGAACGACGTCAAGGATCTGATCGTCAATGTCTCGGCGGCGGCAGGGACGCCCTATTTCCAGAACATCAACCGCTCGCGCTTCAAGGGGCTGGAGGTCGAGGCCGAATATGGCATTGGCGGCTTCTTCGCCCGCGGCAACGCCTCCTTCATCGACGGCAAGGATCGGCTGACCGGCAATTATCTCAACACGATTCCCGCAAACGACTATCGCCTGACGCTCGGCTATGCCGATGCGGGCACGGGCCTGTCGGGCGGCTGGACGGGCGAGTTCGCCGAGCGGCAGGACAAGGTGACGCCGGGCAGCTTCGCCTCGGCCGGTTCAGGCCTCGCGACGCCGGGCTATACCGTCCACAACCTCTTCTTCGCCTTCAAGCCGCAGAGCGGCCCGGCCAAGGGGTTCGAATTCCGCATCGCTGTGGATAATGTCTTCGACAAGCAGTTCCGCCGCCACCTGTCCGCGCTCGCGGCGGAGGGGCAGAGCTTCAAGTTCACCGTGGCGAACACATTCTGACGCCATGGCTGGGGCAGCGCATCCTTTCCGCATCGGTGGACCGGCAGCCGCATCGCTGCTGGTCAATGCCTTGCTGATCGCGGCGCTGCTCAATCTTGGCATGGGACATGTCAGCCGGCGGACCGAGTCTCCGGCGATGACAGTGCTGTCCCTTGCCCTGCTCAAGGGGGTGGAGCAGGGCAAGGAAGAGGCGGAGACGGCAAGGGCGGCAGCGCTCAGCACGCCCGCCGCCGTCCCGCCTCCGCCCGCCGATCCCTTGCCCGCGCCGCAGCCAGCGACGGTTGCCGCGGTCGCGCCGCCGGTCGTGGCGGTGCCGTCGCGCCTTACCCTCTCTATGCCGGTCCAGCCGGCCGCCGCGCCCGCTGCCAGCGCTGCCCCGGTCGCGTTCCCGCCCGCGCGCCGGGCGATGGCCGCCGCCGCCGCTCCATCGGCAGCATCTCCTGCGCGACGCGGCACGGCCGACGGCCTCGACGTCAAGGCGCCGCCCGGCACCAGCCGCAGCTACGCCGCCAAGGTCCGGTCCTGGCTCTACGCCCATAAAATCTATCCCCGCCGCGCCCGGATGCGGCGAGAGGAGGGGCAGGTACAAGTCCGCTTCGTCCTCGACCGCGCCGGCATCTTGCTGGAGGGCGCCGTCATCCACGGTTCGGGCAACGCCGTGCTGGACGAGGAAGCCGAAGCGATGCTGCGGCGCGCCTCACCCTATCCCCGCGCCCCGGCCGAACTGCCCGGCGAGCGGATCGAGTTCACCGCCCCGATCATCTTCACCTTGCCGGCCTGATCGCCGACGCGGCGCGGCGCGCCCTGTCGCATCCGGTGCCACTTGTGCCACCGGTGGCATAAATGCTATTCGGCGATCATGAACACGCTTTCGATGACAAGACCCGCGCTCCCCGACGCTGTGCAGATCGCCCCGGAGGATCAGGTCGCGGTCGCCCTGCGCGCGCTGGAGGCCGGGGAAACAGTATATGTCGGCGGCATCGATCTGTGCATCGCGGAACCGATCGGGCGCGGGCACAAGGTGGCGCTGCGGCCGATCGCGGCGGGCGAGCCGGTCAACCGCTATGGCTGGCCGATTGGCACGGCGACGCGCGCCATCGCAGCGGGCCAGCATGTCCACAGCCACAATCTCGTCACCAATCTGAAGGCCGAGGAGCCTTATGATTATGCGCCGATCGCCGCGCGGGCGCAGCGCGCGCCGGGTGAGTGGCGTTTCCAGGGATATCGCCGCGCCGACGGGTCGGTCGGCACGCGCAACGAAATCTGGGTGATCCCGACCGTCGGCTGCGTCGCCCGCACCGCCGAACGCGTGGCGCAGCGTGCCGCGAAAACGCATGCCGGCATTGTCGATGACGTTGTCGCCTTCCCGCACCCGCTGGGCTGTTCGCAACTGGGTGATGATCTGGACGGCACCGCGCGCCTGCTGGCGGCGCTGGCGAGCAGCCCCAATGCCGGCGGCGTGCTGCTGATGGGGCTGGGTTGCGAGGAAAATCAGCTGGCCGCGCTGCTGGAGCGCGTCCCTGAAGCGCGTCGCGCGCGCATCCGCACCGTCGGCGCGCAGATGAGCGCGGACGAGTATGATGCTGCGGCCGAGGCGATCGACGAACTGGTCGCGATCGCCGCCCGCGACCAGCGCGAGGAGGTGGACCTCAGCGCCATGCGCATCGGCCTCAAATGCGGCGGGTCGGACGGGCTCTCGGGCCTCACCGCCAATCCCTTGATCGGTCGCATCGCGGATATGGTGACGGCGGCGGGCGGGCAGGCGATCCTGACCGAGATCCCCGAAATCTTCGGCGCCGAACGGCTGCTGATGCAGCGCGCCACGGATCGCGCCGTATTCGACGATCTTGTCGCACTGGTGAACCGCTTCAAACGTTATTTCATCGACCATGGCGAACCGATTTCCGAAAATCCCAGCCCCGGCAATGTAGCGGGTGGCATCACCACGTTGGAGGAAAAGTCGCTGGGCGCGGTGCAGAAGGGCGGGCTTGCGACCCTGACCGATGTGCTGGCCTATGGCGAACGGTTGCGCCGTCCGGGCCTGTCGCTGCTGGAGGCGCCGGGGAACGATGCCGTATCGACCACGGCGCTCGCGGCGGCGGGGGCGACCATCACCCTCTTTTCCACAGGGCGCGGCACGCCGCTGGGCAGCCCGGTGCCGACGCTCAAGCTCGCGACCAACCATGATCTGGCCGAACGCAAGCCCGGCTGGATCGACTTCGACGCGGCGATGGTGCTGGACGAGGGGCTGGATGCCGCCGCCGAAGCGTTGATGGCCCGCATCTGCGCTATCGCGTCGGGCGAGCCGGCGCGCAACGAAGCCAATGGCGAACGCGACATCGCCATCTGGAAGCGCGGCGTGACGCTCTGAAGCTCCTTTGGAGTTTTATTCCCAAATCCGTTCGCTTCGAGCGAAGTCGAGAAGTTTCACGCGCCCGCGTCTCGACTAAGCTCGACACGAACGGAGATTGTCACTCAGGCCGTGACGCGGGCCGTACGGTCGCGCTTGGCCTGGATCGCGCGGCGTGCTTCCTCGACCGCCTTTTGCTCGGTGGCAAAGAGCAGGCTGTCGAGTACGGCCGACAGATGCGCCCGCATCGCCGCGCGCGCGACGGTGGGGTTGCGGTCCTTCAGCCCCTGCAACACGGCACTATGTTCGTCGACCACCGGCTTGAAATTGGCGGTCCGCGCCTTCTGGTGCAGCAGCGAGGCTTCGGGCGACGTGTCGCGCAGCCGCCAGAGTTGTTCGACCGCCTCATACACCGCCTGGTTGCGGGTCGCGCGCGCGATCGCCAGGTGAAAGGCGCGATCGGCCTGCACCGATCCGGCCGGATCGAGATTCTCCCGCGCGATCGCGGCAACTAGCGCCTCGATCTCGACCAGTTCCTCGTCCGTCACCTGGGTCGCAGCCAATGCCGCCGCCTCCCCCTCGAACAGCAGGCGGGCCTCGGTCAGTTCGATCGCGCTGATGTTGAAGCCGGGCACATCCTCCTTGCCCGGCAGACGCACGACATAGGCGCCCGAACCGATCCGCACCTCGACCAGCCCCTGCACCTCCAGCGCGATGATCGCCTCGCGCACGGTCGGCCGGCTGACGCCATGCTGCTGCGCCAGTTCGCGTTCGGCGGGCAGCCGCGCGCCGACGGGATAGCGGCCGGCCGCCAGTTCCTCCAGCAGCGCGCGCGCCAGATCCTGATAAAGTCGTTCCTGTCCCCGCCCGGTCATGACCAGTTCCTTTGGCATTACCGCATCAAGGATAAGGCCTTACCAAATAGCGGTCAACGCACCGGCCCGTGGAACTCCGCCTCGACAATGCCCATATGCCAGCCCGGCGGAACGGTGTCGGCGCCGGTATCTCCGGCCGCCTTGGCATTGTTCAGTTCCACGACCTTGCCGAAGGCATCCTTGTCCGCCACCGCGCCGGTCTGGCGGATGCGCAGGGTGGAGCCGGTCGTCGCGGGGAAATCCAGCGTCACATAGCCAAGCGACCGATCGGTCATGCCCTGCCACACCGTCTTGCCGTCGATGCTGATCTCCAGCGGATAGGCGCGCGATCGCCACCCCACCAGCTTCAGGTCGACCGCGTTCAGTTCCACCGGCCCGGAAAAGCGATAGTCGATCCAGGCGTTGCCCGGCTGTCCGTCGCTCGACCAGCGGGTCAGTTCATTGTCGTCCAGCGTGTGTCCCGCCTCCGCCTGGCCGGAGCCGGCCGTGACGCCTTGCGGCAGATGGGTCGTGCGGTGCGGCCGGAAGGATTGCCCCTCCGGTGTCGGCCCGCGCGCCAGCGAACCGGGCTGATGCGCTTCCGGAAAATCCGCCGACAGCCCGCCCTTCGCCGGCGCCACCGCTTTGCCCGCGATCGACAGGCGGGCGGGCGGCAGTCCTTCGGCCGTTACGGTCAGCCCGACCGTTCCAGCCTTCGTCCCCGCACGCAGCAGCACCCGGTTGATCCCGCCCTCCAGCGGTAGATCCTGCGACAGGACATGATTATCCTCCTCCCGCGCCGTCCCGGCATAGCTGGTCGTGCCATCGACGGCGTGTGCCTTGGTCACCACAGCCTCGCCCGTGGTTTCGCGGGCGCGCCGCTTGCCGGAGGAATCGCCCTGCGCGATGCCGCCGCGCCACAGCGCCGGGCCATCAAGGGTGAAATGCAGCATCCGGTTGTCGACCGGAACGCGCCGACCCCTGGCATCGACCGCCTCGACATCGACCAGCGCAATATCCGCCCCGTCCATGACGAAGCCGCGCGGCGACACATGCGGCGTCAGTTTCAGCCCCACCGCCGGACCGGCCGTTTCGAGGCTGGCTTCCGATGTCTCCCCACCGTTATGCGTCGCCACCGCGCGCAGCGTCCCCGGCGCGAACGCCACATCCTTCCAGCGGAACAGGAACGTGTCGCTCCGTTCCCCCTTGCCCAGCGACCGGCCGTTGACGAACAGTTCCACCGCCGCGCCATTGGACACGACCGTCACATCCTTGCGTGTGCCGGGCGCATAGCTCCAGTGGCCGATGATATGGGTGGCGGGGGTGACGCTGTCGACCCAGTCGCTCCACATCACCTTGTGCGCGTAGAAACCCTGTTTGGGGATGCGCACCGCGTCGACCTCGCCCGACCGGCGATAATTATTGTCGCCACGGAAATGGGTGTTGCTGTCGCTGAAGATGATGTTGACACCACCGGAACTGACCCGCGTTCCCGTGCCCGGCCGCGCCTGATAATAGTCGTTCCAGCGACGGACATCCTCGATCGCATGACTGTCCTGGTTGCGGTTATAGTCGGGCGCATCCTTGTGGAAGGGCGGTGTCAGTTCGTCCTGATAGAGCCGCGCCCCTTCATCGCGCGAATATTCCATCGACCACATCGGATGCTTCGCGCTCTTGTTGATATAGAGCATCTCGCCGCCATATTCGGCGAGTTTGCTGTCCAGCATCTCCCGCGATCCGATCGCCCGCCCGCCATGCGGGTCATATTGGTCGCGGATCGCCTTCAACTCGGCCATATGCGCCTCGCTGATGCTTTCGTTACCGCCCTCGTAGAAGAGGATCGACGGGTTGTTGCGGTTGTAGAGGATCGCGTCGCGCATCACTTCCTTGCGCTGCTCCCAGCGCCGGCCGCTGGTGTCGCTTTCCGCGTCGCCCGCCGGCATCGCCTGCATCAACCCGACGCGATCGGCGGATTCGATATCCTGCTTCGACGGCGTCACATGCATCCAGCGGACCAGATTGCCGCCGCTCTCGACCATCAACGCGTTGGAGAAGTCGCTGACCCAGGGCGGGATGGAGACGCCGACCGCGGGCCATTCATTCGACGTGCGCTGGGCATAGCCATGGACCTGGATCGCCCGGCCGTTGAGTTCGACCATGCCGTCGCCGAAGCGAGTCTGGCGAAAGCCGGTGCTTGTATCGACGCTATCGATCACCCGGCCGCTCTCGATCAGGCTGGTGGTGACAGTGTAGAGATAGCCATAGCCCCAGCTCCAAAAATGGAGGTCGCCCACCGGCTGCGCGGCGGCCAGCATCGCCGTCTCGCCCGGCGCGACCTGCACCGGCGCGCCGTCATAGCGGGCGACCCGCTTGCCCGATGGATCGCGTATGTCCACCCGCAGCGTCAGGTCGCGCGCGCGGTCGCTCTCATTGCGAACCTGTGTTTCGGCATGGATGGTGGCGCGGCGCGCCTTCAGGTCGAACGCATCGGCCCAGACATATTGGCCGGTAGTGCCCAGTCCTGAAAAGAGCGGCAGCGTCTGGTAGACCGGGCCGGTCAGGTGCAGCCGAACATTCTTGGTGATGCCGCCATAGTTGACGTTGAAATTGTCGTTGTTCCACTGGAAGCCACTGCCCGACGCGCGCTCCTTATATTTCCAGTTGTTGTCGACCCGCACCGCGATGACATTCCCGCCCGGCCGCAGCGCCGCCATGATGTCCGCGCCGAATGCCATGACGCCATTTTCGGACAGCGCGACCGAGCGGCCATTGACCCAGACTTCCGCCGCCTGCCGCACGCCCTCAAACTCCAGCAGCGCCTTGCCGCCCCCCGTGCCCAACCGCGCGTTGCGGGGGAGGGTGAAGCGCTTGCGATACCAGATGATGCCGGTGGACAATTGCTTGATATCGCGGGCAAAGGCCTGCGTCTCGTTAAAGGCGTTGGGCAGCGTCACGGCGCGCCAGCCGCTGTCATCGAAACCGGGCTGCTCGGCCCCGGCCGGGTCGCCGGTCATGCTCAGCCAGCCGGGGTTGAGATTATAGGTCTGCCGGGGCGAGGCGACGGCGCGGGACGCATCATGGGCATAAGCCGACACCGATGCCGAGATAGACAGGGACAATGCCGATCCCGTCGCCAGCAAGGCGAAGCCGATCAGCGCACAGCGCATCGTCCCTCGGTCAGACCCGTTCCGCATGCCGCATCCTCTCCTGATTTGGTCAGGCCAGTTTGGAGGGCTTATGCGGGTTGGTCAACCAAAATCCCAAAAGGCGGCGATATGGTTCACATGGTGAAGGCTGTCAGTTGGAAAGTCGCGTCACGATCGCTTTCGCCGCGCGTGTCACATCGTCCCATGTCACGTCGAACCCGGCCTCGTCGCCAAAATAGGGGTCGGTCACGCCGCTCCCCTCGCGTCCTGGCACCAGGTCCATCAGCAATTGCAGGCTGGCGCCGCCGTCCGCCGGGCGAACGCGCTTCAGGTTGCGCAGATTGTCCGCGTCGAGCGCGAAGACATGGGTGAAGCGGCGGAAATCCTCCGCTGAAACCTGCCGCCCGCGATAGCCGGAAATGTCGATGCCATGGCGCAGCGCCACCGCCTGCGCGCGGCGGTCTGGCGGGTTGCCGACATGCCAGTCGCCGGTGCCGGCCGAATCCACCAGCAGGTCCAGCCCCGCCTTCTCCGCCTCTGCGCGCAGGGCGGCCTCCGCCAGCGGCGATCGGCAGATATTGCCAAGGCAGACGAAGAGGACCGAAGGCGCGCCCATCAATCCGCCGCCGCCGTCGACAGGCCCAGCCCCGGCACGCCGATCGATCGCTTGCCCGAAAAATCGGTGCGCGCGACGATCACGCCCAGCTTCTCCATATAGTCGATCAGCCGCCGCACCCGCCCCGGTGAACTGGTGCCATAGGCGCGGCCCAATGCTGCGTCATCGGGGCAGGTCCGCCCGTCCAGCGCCGCGCGCGCGATCAGCAGGAAGGGGGCGAGCATATCCTCCGGCACCGGCTCCGCCGCGCGGATCGCATCCTGCCAGCGGGGATCGTCGGCATCCGCCATCCCCGCCTGCGCCATGGCGAAGCGCTTGCGAAAGGCGGGCAGGTCGAGCGGGGATCGCTTCAGCCCCTTCATCCGGCAGCGCACGCCGAAATCCTGATAGAGCGCCGACACGCTGGGCGCGGCATCGCCCAGGTCCGCGACGATATCCTCCAGCACGGCGATGACCACCGGCTCATTTTCGCCGAAATCCAGTTCGGGCGCGGCGGGCTTGGCGGATGGCGTATCGGCCAGCGCGCGCATGATCTCCTCGGCCGGGCGCGGCGGCGGCTCGGCGCGCGGGGGCGGAGGCGGCAGCGCCTCTTCTTCGACTTTCGCGAACAGCAGTTCCTGAAAATCCTCGCTGGTGGTGATCGGGGGCGGCATCAGCTTGTGGGTGCCGCCGCGCGTGCCGGTCTTCACCGCGCCGATCTTCACCGCGACCGGCCGCCGCGCAATGGCGGGGCCGAGGCCAAGGAAGCGCCCGCGCTCCAGATCGCGGATCTGCTCCGCCTGCCGCCGCTCCATGCCGAGCAGGTCGGCCGCGCGCGCCATGTCGATGTCGAGGAAGGTGCGCCCCATGAGGAAGTTGGATGCTTCGGCCGCGACATTCTTGGCCAGCTTGGCGAGGCGCTGGGTCGCGATCACGCCGGCAAGGCCGCGTTTGCGCCCACGACACATCAGGTTGGTCATGGCCGCCAGCGACAGGCGGCGCGCCTCGTCCGACACGTCGCCGGCGGCGACCGGCGCGAACATCTGCGCCTCGTCCACCACCACCAATGCCGGATACCAATGGTCGCGCGGCGCATCGAACAGGGTCGACAGGAAGGTCGCGGCGCATTTCATCTGCGCTTCGAGTTCGAGGCTGTCGAGGCTCAGCACCACCGACGCGCGATGTTCGCGGATGCGCGTCGCCATCTTCACGATCTCGCGTTCATTATAGTCGCCCGCGTCGATCACCACATGGCCATATTCGTCGGCCAGCGTCACGAAGTCGCCTTCGGGATCGATCACCACCTGCTGCACCATGGCGGCGCTTTCCTCCAGCAGGCGGCGCAACAGATGCGACTTGCCCGACCCCGAATTGCCCTGGACGAGCAGACGGGTGGCGAGCAATTCTTCCACATCGACGACGACGGCATTGCCGTGGGCGTCTGTTCCTATGCTGATGCTGGCGGTCACTTATGCCCTTTGGCCCAAGCGGGCAGGGGAGTGCAAGGGCGCGATTGGCATGCTGGGACAATCGGTCCGCTGGCCGCCGCCCTCTCCCCTGCGCTATGACGGCGGGACACAAGGAGCATCGAGTTGCGGTTTCCCCTATTGGCGTCGTTCATCCTGCTGTCCCTTTCGGCATGTGGCGACGATCGGCGGGAGGAGCGGCTGCGGGCGGCCGGTCCCAATCCCTCGCTCGAAGCGCTGCTGAAGGTCGCGGATGCCGATGCCGGCGCGCGCAAGTTCGGCATCTGCGCCGGCTGCCACAAGGCAAGCAAAGGCGCGCCCGATTTCGGCGGCCCCAATCTCTACGGCATAGTCGGGCGGCAGATGGGCCGGAATAGCAGCCGGTTCGGCTACTCGGCGGCGCTGGTCGAAAAAGCCGGCCGATGGGATGCCGCCACGCTCGACGCGTGGATCGCCAATCCGCGGCAGGTCGTACCCGGCACCAACATGCAGTTCATGGGCGTCGGTGACCCGCTCGACCGGGCGGACATCATCGCCTTTCTCCAGCGTCAGTCGGATTGACGCACTGGCCGGATAAATATCCCGGCCCATGCCTTGACCGCCGGATTGTTGCGGTGCAGCATCGGACTATTATGGAGAGCCTAGCACAAGCCCAATCCGCGCCTGCGATCACGCAGAATCCCGATATCCGCTATCTGGGGCGCCTGCTGGGCGACGTCATTCGTGCCTATGGCGGCGAAAAGCTCTACAAGCAGACCGAATATATCCGCTCCGCCTCGGTCGACCGGGCGCGTGGGCTTCAGGGCGCGGACCTGACCGACACTGGCCTCGATGCGCTCAGCCTCGACGATACGCTCAATTTCACGCGCGGTTTCATGCTCTTCTCGATGCTCGCCAATCTCGCCGAGGACCGGCAGGGCGTCGCGGCCGAGCCGGGCGCGGACGTCGCGTCGGCGGTCGCGAAGCTGGAGGCGGAGGGCGTCAGCCGCGACGCCGTGTTGGAGCTGTTGTCGCACAGCCTGATCGTGCCGGTGCTGACCGCCCACCCGACCGAGGTGCGGCGCAAGAGCATGATCGATCACAAGAATCGCATCGCCGACCTGATGCACCTCAAGGATGCCGGCCGCACCGAAACCGACGAGGGCGAAAATCTGGACGAGGCGATCTTCCGCCAGATTGCACTCCTCTGGCAGACGCGCCCGCTGCGCCGGGAAAAGCTGTTCGTGCAGGATGAGATCGACAATGTCCTGACCTATTTCCGCGACATCTTCCTCCCCGTCCTGCCGGCGCTATATGCGCGTTGGGAACGGGTGCTGGGCGCGCGCCCGCAAAGCTTCCTGCGCGTGGGCAACTGGATCGGCGGCGACCGGGACGGCAATCCCTTCGTCCAGGCCCCGCAGCTCCGGTCCGCGCTGGGCCGGGGGTGCGAGGCGGCGCTCGCCTTCTACATGGACGGGGTCCATCGGCTGGGCGCGGAACTCTCGCTCTCGACCGAACTGGCCCATGTGCCGCAGGCGGTGCTGGATCTGGCCGACGCGAGCGGCGATGCCTCCCCCAGCCGGCAGGACGAACCCTATCGCCGCGCGCTGTCGGGCATCTATGCACGACTCGCCGCCACCTATGTCGCCTTGGTCGGCAAGGCGCCGCCGCGTCCCTCCGCGCTCAGGGGAGAGGCCTATGCCAACCCCACCGACCTGCGCCATGACCTCGTCGTCGTCGCGCAGGGACTGGCGAGCGAGGGCGATGGCGCGCTGTCGACCGGTGGCGCGCTCGGTCGCCTGATTCGCGCGGTCGAAACGTTCGGCTTCCACCTCGCCACGCTCGACATGCGCCAGAACAGCGCCGTGCATGAACGGGTCGTGGCCGAACTGCTCAAGGTCGCGGGCGTCGAGGCGGACTATCTCGCGCTCGACGAATATGCGCGCATCGCGCTGCTGCGCCGGGAACTGGCCAACAACCGGCCGCTGGGCGGGCGCTTTTCCGCCTATGGCGAAGAAACCGCGTCCGAACTGGCGATCGTCCACGCCGCGGCAGAGGCGCATCGCACCTACGGCCCGCAAAGCATCACCCACTATATCATTTCCAAGGCCGAAAGCGTGTCGGACCTGCTGGAAGTGAACATCCTCCTCAAGGAAGCCGGGCTGTGGCAGGCAGGCACCGACGGCGCGCCGCCGCAGGCCGCGATCATGGCGATCCCGCTGTTCGAAACCATCGCCGACCTCGAAGCCGCGCCCAGCATCATGACCGCCTATTTCGGCCTGCCCGAAATCGCCGGCGTGGTGAAGGATCGCGGTCATCAGGAAGTGATGATCGGCTATTCCGACAGCAACAAGGATGGCGGCTACATCACCTCCACATGGGGGCTGTACAAGGCCAGCCAGGCGCTGGAGCCGGTCTTTGCCGATGCCGGCGCGGCGATGCAGCTGTTTCACGGTCGCGGCGGCGCGGTCGGTCGCGGCGGCGGCTCCGCTTTCAAGGCGATCCAGGCCCAACCCAAGGGCAGCGTGCAGGGCCGCATCCGCATCACCGAACAGGGCGAGGTGATCGCGGCCAAGTTCGGCACGCGCGACGTCGCCATGACCAATCTGGAGGCGATGACCAGCGCCACCCTGCTCGCCAGTCTGGAGCCGGAGGCTATTTCGCAGAAGGACGCCGCCCGCTTCGCAGGCGCAATGGATGAGCTGTCGAAGAATGCCTTCGCCGCCTATCGCGACCTCGTCTACGGCACGGACGGCTTCAAGGAATTCTTCCGCGAACTGACCCCGATTCAGGAAATCTCCGGTCTCAAGATCGGCTCGCGCCCGGCCAGCCGTACCAAGAGCAGCGCGATCGAGGATCTGCGCGCCATTCCCTGGGTGTTCAGCTGGGCGCAGGCGCGCGTCATGCTGCCGGGCTGGTATGGCGTGGGCCATGCGCTCTCCGCCTTCGAGGACAAGGCGCTGCTGGCGGACATGGCGCAGCACTGGTCGTTCCTGAAGTCCGCGCTCGCCAATCTGGAAATGGTGCTGGCCAAGTCCGATCTCGGCATCGCCGCACGCTATCTGCCGCTGGTCGAGGATCAGGCTGCGGGCGAGGCGATCTTCGGCCGCATCCGCGAAGGGTGGGCGCAAACGCATGACGGCCTGCTCGCCGCCACCGGCCAGTCGCGCCTGCTGGAGAAAAGCCCGTCGCTCGACACCTCGATCCGCCTGCGCCTGCCCTATATCGAGCCATTGAACCTGCTCCAGGTCGAACTGCTGAAACGCCACCGCGCCGGCGAGGACGACGCGCGGGTCAAGGAAGGCATCGAACTGTCGATCAACGCGATCGCGACGGCGCTGCGGAACAGCGGCTAAGGTGAGTTAGAGGGGGCGGGGACAGGCGTCTCCCCATTCCGTCATCCCCGCCTGCACGGGAATGACGGAATGGGGTGGGTAGCGGAATGGCTGCTTTTGGGGAGACGAACACTGATAGCAGAAGCTATGCGGTTAGAGGTCTTTCTGCATCAATGGCCCTAGTTGCGGACGTAGCGCGATTCGGATTAGATCATTGCATGGTCGAGAATCTTTTCACTGTGGTCTCAGACTTTCGCGGCACGACGAGCAGCCTTCAGGTGTATGCTGCTGACGAGCAGGATGCTGTGCTCGCTTGGGCGCAACTCCTTTCCAAAGAACGTCATTTTGGGCGTGCTTCGGGATATATCTCTAGGGCTTTCCAGTCGTGGAGCTTTCTGGCTGAAGCAATCGCGGTTAACAATCAATCGAATGTCTGGGCTGCGGGCGCCTCCTGCGGAGGAGACCATGTATGCGTGACGATTGTGAAAACGTGTCCTCCGATCGACGACCGCTAACCAACCAGAGTCTGGCATTCGTTTTTCGAGTTGCCATCTGAACGAATGGCGGGCTTTGGGCTTGGGCTGACAATGGCGGAGTGACCAAAAATGGTCGTTTCCAGACTCCAAGAAACCCTGTCCTACATCCCGCCCTTCATGCGATAACCCCACGAACACGTCGCGCCGGACTGCCCGATAGGATCAGCCCGGCGCAACATCATGTCAAAATCTGCGGGAAATGTGCGAAGTTAAGCCCGCGCCCGCCTCATGCCAGCGGGTCGGAGGCCCAGCGCTTCAACCGCGCATAGAGGCCCGCGATCACGCCCGCGAAGATCAGCACCGCGAGCGGCACCGCCCAGTGGCTTTCACCCACCAGCGCCAGCGGCGCGTCGCTGTCGGTGCCCGCGACGATGCCCGCGAAGGCGACGCCGAACAGGCTTTCGCCCACGATGAAGCCGGTCGCCATCAGCACGCCCATGCGCTCGGCGAATTCCGGGTTGCTCTGGCGCAGCGCCCAGCGATTGTAGACATGGCCGATCAGCGCGCCGACCGGGATCAGCAGCGTCAGTGCCATCGGCAGGTAGATGCCCATGCCGACCGCAAGCGGCGGCAGGCGCAGCTTGCCCGACTTGCCCAGCAGTTCGTCGATCGCGATCACGACGACGCCGATGCCCGCGCCGATGCCGATCAGGTTCCAGTCGAGGTCGCCGCCCAGCACGCCCTTGGCCAGTGCGGAGATCAGCGCGGCCTGCGGGGCGGGCAGCGCGCTCGCCTTGGCGCCCGGTGCCCCTGCAAAGCCGAAGGCGCTGTTGAGCAGATCCAGCACCGGCGGGATGACCAGCGCACCGAAGATGACGCCCAGCACCAGCGCGACCTGCTGCTTCCACGGCGTCGCGCCGACCAGCTGGCCGGTCTTGAGGTCTTGCAGATTGTCGTTGGAAATGGTCGCGATGCCAAAGACGATCGCTGTGGTGAACAACGCATAGGCGATCAGCGCCTGCGTCTGCGACGGGTCGGCATGGCCCGATCCGTAGATGGCGGCGAGCAGCAGCGACGCGCCCAGCACGGCAAGGATGCCGACGCCCGAAATCGGGCTGTTCGACGCGCCGATCAGGCCCGCCATATAGCCGCAGACCGACGCGATGACGATGCCCGCCACCAGCACATAGGCCAGCGTCAAGCCGATCACAGGGATCGGATTGGCGGCGATCGGTCCGCCCTGCGCGAAGATCCAGAGCAGCACGCCGATTGGCAGCAGCGCGGCCAGGATGGTGCCACCGACGATGCCGATCGGCAGGTCGCGCTCGGTAATGTCGAGGCTGGCGGCATTGCCCGACTTGCGCGTGGCGTTGGCGGCCAGCGCGGACCGGATGCCGCTGACGATGGGGCCAAGGATCTTGAGCAGGGTCCAGATCGCCGCCACGCCGATCGTGCCCGCGCCGATGAAGCGCGCCTTCATGCGGAAGGCGGTGCCGACGATGTCGGACAGGTCCGCGCCGGCGGGCAGCGGTGCGGTCAGATAGGGGACGAGGCCGGTCCAGCTGATCAGCAGGCCGATGAACATGGCGACGCCCACCGACAGGCCGACCAGATGGCCGACGCCGATCAGCGCCATGGAGAAACTGGTCGAGACGGAGGTCGCGCCCGCGCCGAACTTGAAGAAGGTTGCGGCTTCCTCCGCGATGATCTTGGTCTTGGCGACGATCGAGAAGCTGGCGGCGGCGACGGCGCTGGCGACGATGGCGGCAAGGCCGCGCTTGTTTTCTTCAAGGCCTTCGCGCGAACCCGCGCCGACCTTCAGCACTTCGGCGGCCGCGACGCCTTCGGGATAGGGGAGGTCGGACCCGGTGACGAGCGCGCGGCGCAGCGGCACCGAATACATCACGCCCAATATGCCGCCGGTCGCGATGGTGAAGGCGGACAGCCAATAAGGGAAGCCCTGCCACCAGCCGATGATGACCAGCCCCGGCAGGACGAAGATGATCGCGGACAGGGTGCCGGCGGCCGACGCGATGGTCTGGACGATGTTGTTTTCCAGAATCATGCCGGTCGCGAACAGCCGCAGCACCGCCATGGAAATGACCGCCGCAGGAATCGATGTCGCGAAGGTCAGGCCGATCTTGAGGCCCAGATAGACGTTCGCCGCCGTGAAGACGAGGGTGATGAGCGCGCCCAGAATGACGCCGCGTAGCGTCAGTTCGGCCATCCCGCTGGCCTGATCCCTATCCGTCGTCACCTGTCGTCCCCTCGGCTTTCCGCTCGCATCAAAGGGCTGGTAATAATCTTGCTTGGCCGTGGATCAATCGGAAAGTGGGTCAGGAGGCGCTTTCCGCCCTGACCTGTGCCGGAGCGACACGGTCCAGCCAGGCATCGACCAGACCGGTCCAGCGCTGATATCCGCGCGCATTCATGTGCAGGCCGTCCGGGCGGAACAGCGACGCATCGGGCAGGCCGTCCGCCGCCAGCAGCACCGTGCCGACGTCGAGATAGACGAAGCCGTCCGCCCTTGCACGGGCGGCGACGGCGGCATTGACCTGCTCCATCTTCGGGTGGAGCGTCCAGCGGATCGGGCTGGGCTTCAGCGACAGGAAGGCGATGGGCGCGCGTGGATAGTCGGCGCGCAATTTCTTCAGCAGTGCCAATATGTCGCGCGTGACCGCTTCGGGCGCAGTGCCGGCGGCAAGGTCGTTCTCGCCGACGTAGACGACGACCGATCGCGGCGCGACCGGGGGCAGCAGCCGCTTGTAATAATGGAGCACATGCGCCGTGGTCGCGCCGCCGAAGCCGCGATTGACCGTGCCGATATCATGGAAGCTGCCGGCTATGTCCCATAGCCGGATGCTCGAACTGCCGATGAACAGCGTGGCGTCGCGCACCGGCGGTCCGGCGGCATTGGCCTTGGCAAAGGCTTCCACCTCCCGCGAAAAGGGAAAGACCGGATCGGCATTGGGCGGCGGCGTCGGGGCAGCGGACAGCGCGCCGGCTATCAGCAGCGCGCCGAGGCTGCCGCCCAGCGGCGCCCAAAACCGCTTAGTGGCGATGGAGCGGGCGCAGGAGATATTTGCCGTCTGCATAGCTTCCGAACATGTCGGTGATGGCGGGGTGGTCGATCGGCTCGTCGCTGTCGTCTCCAACCAGATTCTGCTGGCTGACATAGGCGACATAGCTCGAATCGCCATTTTCGGCGAGCAGATGATAGAAGGGCTGCTGCTTGTCCGGCCGGGCATGTTCGGGAATCGCATCATACCATTCCTCGCTATTGGCGAAGACCGGATCGATATCGAACACGACGCCGCGGAAACCGAACATGCGATGCTTGACCACATCGCCGATATTGAAGCGGGCATGGACGATCGGCGGAGCGGAAACGCCGGCGCCGAAAATCTGAATCGTGTCTCTCATATGACCAATTTAGGACTCTGTTGCGCCGACACAAGAAAAATACCTGATTGGCGGCTTGGCAAGCGTGATTTCATTCGCTAATGGCCGCCCCTCGACCGGGACGGCCCAGCGCCGGACCTTCTGCGGAGAGGTGGCAGAGTGGTCGAATGCACCGCACTCGAAATGCGGCGTGCCCGCGAGGGTACCGAGGGTTCGAATCCCTCCCTCTCCGCCACAACTTTCTAAGTCACGGCTTTCTCGTAACTTTCTGATCGAACGCCGCTTTCACAGCCCTTGTGCTACAAAGCGGTGCTACAAAAATGCGATTGATGACTCATATCCGAGGGTCCAGTGATGGCGGATTCGAAGTCCGTATCGTCGTGCCTCGCGATTGTCGGTCAAGGATCGGGAAGGTCAATCTGACGCGCCGCCTTGGCCGTGTTTCAAAATCGGATGCGAACCGCCTTGCTGTTCCCGTGATTGGAAAATTTCGTGCCATGATCGAGGCGGTGCGTTCAGGTGATCCAGTTCCCGATTATCAGCTTGCGCTATCGACACTGGTGCCGACGAGCAGAGGAGTGGAGGCGGTTACGCACCGGGTCGTCGGGCAATCTCGCCCTTCGGTGAAATTGATGGACTTGTATGACGGCTATGCACGGGAACGGCAGCCGTCTCCGGCAACAATGAAGCGCTGGCGGCCAGTGATTGCGAGCCTAATCAGTCACCTTGGACACGATGATGCCAACCTCATCACGGCAGACGATATCATCGGTTGGAAGGAAGCCTTGGCGCGCGATGGCATTGCGGGCAGGACGATACGAGAGGTATACCTCGCCGCCATCAAGGTCGTGCTGGGATGGTCCGTCGAGAACCGCAAAATAGCCGTCAATCCCGCAACGGATGTGACGGTTCGCGTGCCTAAGACTGTCCGCCTGCGGGAGAGAGGCTTCTCGGTTATCGAGGCGCGGACCATTCTGAAGGCTTCTCTGGAGAGGGGCTTCAGTCGCATTTCAGAAGAACATGCGAGGGCGCGTCGATGGATACCTTGGATTTGTGCCTACAGCGGCGCTCGCGTTGGAGAAATTGGCCAGCTACGCGGCTGTGATTTCTCGAAAGTCGATGGAGTGTGGGCCTTACGAATCACGCCAGAGGCGGGGTCAACAAAATCTGGGACGGCGCGCTGGGTTCCCATTCATGACCATCTGCTTGAGCAGGGGATATTGGAAATGGTGACAAGGGTCGGCATTGGTCCATTATTCTTCGACCCTAGTCGCGCTCGTGGCGGTTCGGATGGAAACCCTCACGCGAAGAAGGTTGGAGAGCGGTTGGCGAAATGGGTTCGAGAGTTGGGTGTCAATGACCCGCACGTTCAACCAAACCATTCGTGGCGCCATCTTTTCAAAACCATTGCTCGCCGAGCTGGAATAGACCCGGCGGCACGCGATGCCATTCAAGGTCACGCCCCACGGACTGTAGGTGAAGAATATGGCGATTGGCCTGTGGACGTGCTGGCGAAAGCCATCTCGGCTTTTCCTCGGTTTCACACATGATTGACATACGACTGACCGCCGCCTTGGATCAGTTGAAGCTATTTCGCCGATGATTATCCCGCGCCCTAGCGAGGGGCGCGGGACGCTATTGTTATCGACCGGTGCGGACACGCTCTCGTTCAGTGGTTTTCGGGTGCCGGTCGGCGTAATTCTTCTTCACAAATTGCCCGCTATCGGAATCGCGGTAGACGGTCTTTTTCGGTTCATCCTTGCTCATGTCATTCTCCGGTTTGGTTTCAAGATATGGAGATGCTGGGCGTTGGCGCTGGGCGTAGCGGCGAGGACGAATCCCCGCCGCTGCGCTTGCTCCGACTAAGCCGGAACCAGGATAGGCCATGCCTTAAGGCCAAAGGCCTTGGCATAAAGCACCTTGCCGGTGTGCGCACACTTCCGCCAAGGGCGGAAGATGTAGCGGTAACCAGGCGGAGGTGCCGGGAGTGATCCCGTCGCCATGCCACGTCTCCGAGGGGCGCTGTTTGCCTTGACAGGAGAACCAAATGTTTATAACGCGGCGTTGTCACACGGCCGATTCGGTTTCCTGTGCAGGGCTCCCTCACCGGCAAGCCCCTGCGAGCCCGATGAGGGAAACTTGAGGCCCGAGCATTGCTCGGGTCTTTTATTTTGTGATCATTCCCTTCCGTTTCAGGTAGTCTATGCGGTTGCTCGCTGCTTGGTAGCTTACGCCGTGGCGGTTCATGACGGATTGCGGCGTATCCCACAAACTGAAGAACTGGGCGGGCATAAGCAGCGAGCTTGCGAAGTGGTTTGCTTGCGGTTCACTCAATCTGAAAGGTTCGACTTTCCGATCAGATGTGGCCCTGGCTAGTGGCACGTTGGTGTGCATTGCCCAATGGCCAAATTCATGTGCGGCGGTGAATCTATCGCGCGGATCGCCATTCCAAGCGCCTCGATAAACATCCTCTCGAAGCATGATGAACTCGCCGTTGGGATCGGTGTATCCCTCAGCAGCGCCCATCACGCTGCGTTCCTCAATAACAAACTGGAAGAGGCCCAATGTCTGATCCAGGACTTTTTCCATCATTTCCATGATGGGAGTATGGGCGGCATTCTCCAAATTGAACGCTGCTCGCCAATCCTGGGCCGATTTTTCGATAGCATTCCAGTTCCTCGGCGGAACGATGAAGTTTTGCCCACTCATTTCCTACCTCTGTTTGTTGCTCAGTATGTCATGGATATTCCTAAGTTGATCCTCCGAAAGATCATTCATGCGCCGTGCCAAGAGGCCTGCGGTGTCTCTCCCAAGGATGGTATTCGGCTCAATCGTAAAAGCTTTTCGAGCACGGTCGGCGGCAGAACGCAGTGCGTCAGCAGCGTCATTTGCTAAGCCGTATGCACGGATGATCATTTCCTCGAAGCCCGACGGCGGCGACTTTTTTCCGACCTCAACCGCCGAGACGAAGGCGGCTGATTTCTGAATTTTGTCAGCCATATCGAGAAGACGTTCATCCCGATCGATCCGAATTTTGCGAAGCTCCTTTCCGAGTTCGGTGATCATGTTGACAGTCCCTTCTCCCCTTGTGCGTGAATCGGGTAACCTCCTCATTAACCTTACTATAGGCTCAAAGGGTGATACGTTCAACCACGCGGGTTAAAAAAATTTCGATGTGGGTTGGTCGCATAAACCCGCGAGGACTTTAGGCAAATGTGCGAAGAATGCAATCGCTCTGCGGCGAACGAACCGAAGCCTTCCGTCGGCGACCGTGCGCGCCCTGTGTATTCCACAGAGCACCGCTTTGTAGCACAAGGGCTGTGAAAGCGGCGTTCGATCAGAAAGTTACGAGAAAGCCGTGACTTAGAAAGTTGTGGCGGAGAGGGAGGGAAGCCCATTTCCTGATCTCGAACGGCCTGATCTCAGCCGCAGGTCTGTGTGCCATAATAGCAGATTGTAGCGTCGATGTGGAGCGGGGGTTCGAGGGACGTGCGCTCCGTCGAACCGTCGCGAT
>NZ_DATKFP010000074.1:0-14462 GCF_035511395.1 Sphingobium sp. | reverse complement strand
AGGCGATCCTGATCCTTTACGCCACGGTCGCGGCGGGCTGGATCGGGGCGTTGGCGGCCGACCTTATGATCTCCAAGCCGCTGCGGCTCTCGCCCGCCGGCATCGAGTTCAAGCGCGCGCACCTGTTCGACATCAATCCGGTCGGCATCGGCGCCATGCTATTGTCCATTTTGGTGTCGGGATCGGCACATCTCGGTCTGCTGGGGGCGGTGGCACAGGCGTTCGCACCCGTCATCGGCATGGCCGTCGCCTTCACCAGCGCGCCGATCATAGCTCTCGTAACCCAGGGCCGCTATTATATCGCCCGCCGATCGCACTGGCCCGAAGGCAGCAGCACTCAAAGCTGCATCATCTGCGAGAACAGCTTCCAACATGCCGACATGGCGCATTGCCCCATGTATGCCGCACCGATCTGCTCGCTCTGCTGCACGCTGGAGGCGCGTTGCCACGATCGGTGCAAGAGCGACAGCCGCGCCACGCAGCAGGCGGCCCGCTGGCTGGAACGACTGCTGCCGCGTGCGGTGGCGAACCATGTTCATACACCCGTCGGCCATTTCATCGCGGTGATGACTGTCATCACCCTTGCCAACGGCGCAGTGCTGGGCGGGATCGGGTGGCAAGTGGCGCGACGCGCGCCCACTATCGCCGCCCAGACCGGAAGCCTGATGCTGGGCCTGTTCCTGCTCTTCTCCCTGTTCGGCGGCGTGATAGCCTGGATGATCGTGCTGGCTCACCAGAGCCGTCGGACGGCGATGCAGGAAAGCGAACATCATGTGCAGCGTCTGATGGAGGAGGTGATCGCCCATGACGTGACCGGCGCCGAGTTGCAGCGCGCCAAGGAAGCGGCCGAGGCCGCCAATGCGGCCAAGAGTCGCTACCTTGTCAGCGTGAGTCATGAGATACGATCACCTCTCAACAGCATCTACGGCTATGCCCAGTTGATGGAACGCGGCCATGAGATCGCCCCGGTCGAGGCTGCCAAGATCATCCGCCGCAGCGCCGAACATCTGACCAACCTGGTCGAAGGGCTGATGGACATCAGCCAGGTCGAAAGCGGCGTGCTGCGCATCAGCAGCGAAACGGTGCGCCTGTCGCCCTTCGTCGACCAGATCGCCAACATGTTCCGCCCGCAGGCGCAGGCCAAGGGAATCGAATTTCTTTACGAACGGCCGGAAAAATTGCCCGATTTCGTGCGGACGGACCAGAAGCGCCTGCGCCAGATCCTGATCAACCTGCTGTCCAATGCGGTCAAGTTCACCCGCAGCGGCTCCGTCACCTTCCGGGTTCGATACCGGAGCCAGATGGCAACGTTCGACATCATCGACACCGGCCTCGGCATTGCGGCCGATGACCTGAAGCGCATCTTCGATCCGTTCGAACGCGGCTCCAATCCGGATGCGCAGAAGCAGAAAGGCGTGGGCCTCGGCCTCGCCATCACCCAGGCGCTGGTCCAGATATTGGGCGGCGACCTGTCCGTCGTCAGCGAACCGGAGAGCAATTCGGCAAGGGGTGGCACACAATTCACCGTACGGCTGATGCTGGGCCATGTCGCGGGACAGGCTGTCGACGGCCAGCCGGTCGACCGGATCAGGGGCTATGAAGGGCAGCGGCGCAAGGTCTTGCTGATCGACGACGACGCGGCCCAGGTGGCCGTGCTGCGCGGGCTGCTGGAACCGCTCGACTTCACCGTTTTCGAAGCACTGAATGGCCAAACCGGGCTGGAGATCGCAACGCGCGAAGCACCCGACATCGTCCTGCTCGATATCTCCATGCCGGGCGAATCGGGTTGGGACATCTGCCGCGTGCTGCGCGAGAGGCTGGGCGGCGCTGTGCGGATCGTGATGGTGTCCGCCAACGCGCACGAATATCATCGCGGCGGAGACGGACAGGCCGCGCACGACATGTTCCTGATGAAGCCGGTCGACCTCGACGCGCTGCTCGATACGATCGCCGACCAGTTGCACGTTCGCTGGACCGGCGACGCCCCGCCCCTGTCCCCGGCGGCGAACGAGGATGACGCCCTGCCGCCGCTGCCGGACGAGGCCGGGCCTATCCTGGCCGATATCGAGCAGAAAGCGATCATCGGCCATGTCCGCGGCATTGAGGCCAGCATCCGCGCGCTGGAGGAGGCTGCACCCGATGCCGGACTGCTGACCCGCCGCCTGCTCAATCATCTCGACCGTTTCGACCTCAAAGGATTGATCAGAACCATAAGGGCCGCCCGATGACCACGACTTCCCACAAAGACACCGTGCTCGTCGTCGACGACACGCCGGAATCGCTCCGTTTCCTGACCGACACGCTGGAGGCGGCGAACATCTCCGTCCTGATCGCCACCAGCGGCGACGCCGCACTGGAACTGCTGGTGCATGTTGCTCCCGACCTGATCCTGATGGACGCAGTCATGCCCGGCCTCGACGGGTTCGAAACGACCCGCGCGATTAAGCAGTTGCCGACCGGCGCGCCCATCCCGATCGTCTTCATGACCGGCCTGACCGACAGCGAGCATGTCGTCCATGCTCTGGAGGCCGGCGGCGTCGATTATGTCCGGAAACCCATCGTGGTCGAGGAATTGCTGGCGCGGGTACGGGTTCACATGGCCAATGCGCGCCAGACGCAGGACGGGCAATATGCGCTCGACGCGACGGGGCGCAATCTGATCGCGGTGACGTCAGGCGGGCAGCTCAGTTGGAGCACGCCGGGTGCGGAAAAACTGATGGAAGCGCTGGAGCCGGCCTGGTCGCGTGGCGAGGCCGTTCCGCCCGTCCTGCTGCGCAACGCAGTGGGACGGCTGCTGGGCGAAGACCTGTCCGCCGGCGCCACGGCCAAGGCGGACTGCGGCGCGGGCGATACGGTGGAACTCATCATCGTCGGCCGCCCCCGCCGCGACGAAATCCTGATCCGCCTCAACCATATCGACCCGCAGGCCGACATCGGCCGCCTGCAAAGCCATTTCGGCCTGACCCAGCGAGAGGCGGAGGTGCTGCTGTGGATCAGCTATGGCAAGCCCAATCGGGTCATCAGCGAAATCCTCGCCATTAGCCCACGCACCGTGAACAAGCATCTGGAACAGATTTTCGAGAAGCTGGGGGTGGAAACGCGCGCGGCGGCAGCGGCTTTCGCCGTACGCGTCATCGCTCACTAGAGCATTCTGAAGTCGGCTGGGACAGCCGACGGCTCGCAGAATGCGATAATCAAAAGACAAAAGAGCCGTGAACGATTCAATCTAATAGTTCACCGCTCTGATCAGCTATTGGCGCTCATGATGGCGGCATAGTCGGCCGGATCGACATTGCTGCCCGACAGGACGACGGCGATCGCGCCGTCACGCTCCGGCACCAGTCCGGCAGCGAGCAGTGCCGCCAGCGCCACGGCGCCGCCCGGCTCGACCACCAGCTTGAGCGTCGAGAAGGCAAAGCGCATCGCGTCGCGCACCTGATCGTCGGTCACGACCAGGCCGCTCTTCACCAGCGCATGGTTGATGGGAAAGGTCAGCGCGCCGGGACTGGGCGCCAGCAGCGCGTCGCAGATGGATCGGGCATCCGGATCGACCGTCTCGCGCCGGCCACTGCGCAGCGACCGCGCGGTATCGTCAAAGCGGGCCGGCTCGACCGTATGCACGTCGATCTGCGGCGCACGCGCGCTGACGGCCGTGGCGATCCCGGCGGTCAGCCCGCCGCCGCCGCAACAGACCAGAAGCTGCGTCAGTTCCGCGCCGGCATCCGCCGCCTGATCGATAATCTCCAGCCCGGCCGTGCCCTGCCCGGCGATGATGAAGGGATCGTCGAACGACGGCACCAGCGTCGCGCCGCGCGTACGTGCCAGTTCGGTCGCGATCTCCTCGCGGCTTTCGCGGAGCCGGTCATAGGGCACGACCTCCGCTCCCAGCGCGCGGGTGTTGGCGATCTTGATCGCGGGCGCGTCGGCCGGCATCACGATCGTCGCGGGCATATCCAGCATCCGCGCCGCCGCTGCCACGCCCTGCGCATGATTGCCGGACGACCAGGCGACGACACCCGCCGCCCTTTCGGCCGCGTCCAGCCGCGCCAGCCGGTTATAGGCACCGCGAAACTTGAACGACCCGGTATGCTGTGCGCCCTCGAACTTCAGCAGCACACGTCGACCGCATCGTTCGTTCAGCGCGGCATTTTCCAAAAGCGGTGTGCGCACTGCAGCGGGCGCGATGACGCGCGCTGCGTCCACTATGTCGTCGATCGTGATGGCAAGGTTCAGGCTCATGCACCGAGCTTAGAACATCGTGCGGAAAGGTGGGAACCCCGTTTCGCGTGAAGTCTGTGCGCCGGCATGAGATTTCCCCATGCCGGCACGAAATCATTGCTCGCGGAAGGCGCGGTAGAAGCTGTCGAACAGCGGCTGGAAAAGATATTGGAACAACGACCGGCTGCCCAGGCTGATGAATACCTCCGCCGGCATACCGGACACCAGCCTGACATCCTTCAAATGCCTGATCTCCGATCCGTCGATCTCGATTTCCACCTTGTAATAGAGCGTATTGCTGGCTTCATCGAGCGTCGCATCCGGGCTGACGTCGCGCACAACGCCATGCAGCAACGGCAGCACGCGCGCCTTGTAGGGGGTCAGCTTGACCTCCGCCCGCAGTTCATTGTGGACAACGTCGATATCATAGGCCTTGAGCCGCGCCGACACGATGATTTTTTCCTTGTCGGGCACGATGTCGAGCAACGGCTGCCCTGCCCCCACGACGCCACCCGGCGTGACGAGCCGCAGGTTCATGACGGTGCCGTCGACGGGCGCAACGATCTGCTGGCGCTTCTTGATGTCGCGACTGACCGCAAGCCGCTCGCGTGCATCGGCCAGATTGACCTGAACCTCGCGCTGCTGGGCAGCGGTTTCGGTCGCCTGTTGACCCCTGATGAGGGACATTTGTGCTGTCGTTTCACCGATCGTGTCCCGGATGCGACCCAGGCTCCCGGTCAACTGGCCCTGCTGCCCCACCGTCGCGGCCTGCTGACGCTGCAACGCCAGGAGGCGGGACTTGCGTTCCAGTCCCTCGTTGACGAGTGCGCTGACGCTCTTCATTTCCTCCGACAGAAGGACATTCTGGTCGCCCAGAGCGCTGACCTGCGACCGGGCGCCCGCCATGTCGGCATTCGCTTGCCCAAGACGCTGGTTCAAAACGGAAATCTGATCTCCTAAAGCCCGTTTGCGGGTCCGGAATACGGCGTCGGAAGCAGCGATGATCGAACGGACGTTCGGATCGCCGCGCTTGTCCAACAGTTCCTGCGGATAGGCCACGGCCCCGGCACCGTTCAGTTCCGCCGTCAGCCGCGCGTCCTGTGCAAGCAAGGCATAATAGGATGTCTGCATCGCTGTCTCGCGCGCTTCGCTCTGGGTGTCGTCAAGCAGAACCAGCGGCTGCCCGGCGCGCACCTTCTGACCCTCGCGCACCAGTATCTTGCGGATGATCCCGCCTTCAAGATGCTGCACGGTCTTGCGGCCACCACCTTCCGCGCGGAGCGTACCCGACGCTATCGCGGCGCTCTGGAGCGGCGCAAGCACCGCCCAAAGCCCAAAGATGACGGCGAAGACGGCCAGCGCGATATAGGCGAAACGCAGTGATTTTCCCACGCGGGGCGCATTGGGCTCAGCCAGCCAGTGCGCATCATGCAACACGCGGTCGATGTCTCTGCGATTCATGGAAAAGGGCAAATTCATGGCGCCTGTCCTCAATTTTCCGGAACCATCGGGGCGGTGTTGGCGGCGGCGGCTTCGGTCCCACCGATCCGCCTGGCGGGCGCCGGCGGCTTTTCTCCACCCAGCTGCGCGATGACGTCCCGTGCATTGCCGAAGTTCGTGACCCGTCCGTCCATCATCACCAATATCTTGTCGGCAAGCCGCAGCAGATTGGCGCGGTGCGAGACGACGATCGTGGTGATGCCCTGCGTCTTGAGCTTGCCTAGCGTCGAGGCGAGCGCCGCGTCGCCCTTGGTATCCAGGCTGGAATTGGGTTCATCGAGCACGACGAGCCGGGGCATACCGAACAGGGCACGGGCCAGGCCGATGCGCTGACGCTGTCCGCCCGACAGTTGCAGGGCCTGGTCACCGAGCATGCAGTCATAGCCGTTTTCCAATTGAAGGATCATCTCATGACAGTCCGCCAGCTTCGCGGCGGCAACCACCTGCTCGTCCGAGGCATCGGCGCGGAAGCGGGCGATATTCTGGCGCACCGTGCCGGGAAGCAATTCGATATCCTGCGGCAGATAGCCGACATGCTGGCCAAAATCCGACCGCTTCCATTCGAACGTGTCGGCACCGTCGAGCCGGACATGACCGCTGCTGGGCTTGAGCACGCCGACGATCATGCGAGACAGCGTCGTCTTCCCTGACGCCGACGGTCCCACCACGGCAAGCAAGGTACCGGGGGCGATCTGAAAATCCACGCCACGCAGGATCGCGCCCTTCATGCCCGGCGGGACGAAGGTCAGCCGCGACACGGAAATCGCGCCGTTCGGCCGGGGCAAGGTCATTTCCGACGGTCGCACCCGTGGAATATCGCATAGTTGCGAAATGCGCGAGAAGCTGTGGCGAGCCAGCACAAGTTGCTTCCAATAGCTCATCGACGCCTCGATCGGTGCCAGCAGGCGCGCGACTATGATCGACCCGGCGATCATCGCGCCACCGGTCAGCTGGAGGTCGAGGATCAGCAACGCGCCGCAGCCAAGCAGCAACACCTGGATGCCGTTGCGCACGAATTTGGTGACGGCCACGAACTTGATCGACCGCTGCTGCGTCTCATCGACGGCGTCCGTTTCGTCCATCATTCCGGTCGACCAATGGGCGATCGTCCGATCGGACATGCCCATGGCGTCGATCACCTCGCTATTGCGGACAAGGCTTTCGGCATAGGCCAGATTGGCGCTCGCCAGCGACTGGGTATGGCGGATGGACGAACGGGTCGCGCGCTCGTTGAAATAGGTCAGGCTGAACAGGGCCGCGGCGCCGATGGTCGCGATCAAACCAAAAAGGGGGTGGAGCAGGAAGATGACGGCCAAGTATAATGGCACCCACAACATGTCGACGACGTTGAATAAAGTCGGCGTCGACAGGAAATTCTTGACCTGATTCAGTTCCCGCAGCGCTTCCAGTCGCATATTGGGCATGGTCAGCCTCAGTTCTAGCGAACGGGCCAGCAATATGGGACTCATCGTCTGGGCGAACCATGTACCGATCCGATTGGCGACCTGTTGCCGCACCGCTTCGAGGCAGGCGCTGAGGATGATTGCAAACATGACCGCCAGCGTGAGGAAATAGAGCGTGTCCTTGCTCTGACTGCCCAGCACTCGATCATAGACCTGCATCATGTAGAGCGAGATCGACAACGCCATCAGGTTGATGATGCCACTGAATATGACCAGCCTGACGGCCAGGCCGCTATGCGGCTTCAAAATGGCGTTCAACGCCGAAATCTGTTGAAATCGTTGGACGTTCCGACGCAACATGCCTGACGCCATGATATGCTCCTATCGTGCGGATGCGGGAGACCGTTGCCGGATCGGCGGCACCAGCCTCGAAATCAGCCCCGCCAGATCCATCTGGCGATGCACTCCCAGCTTGGCCCGCACCCTCTTCAGATAAGTGCGCGCGGTTTCGTCGGACACACCGGTGTCCATCGCAGCCTCGCTCAGGCTGTTGGCGCGCAGGAAGCTGTTGAGGAACCGCTGTTCCGACGGCAGCAAGCCCAGCGCACTCAGCAGTTCGGCTGACGCATCGGTGCGCGCTGGCGCATGGATCAGCACCATGGCGCAGCGCGACGTTTCATCGCGAAAACGGGACACGGCCGGGACGATGAAGGCGAGACGCCATTCACCATCCTCGTTATCGAGGCGTAGAACCGCGTCGGTCGGCACGATATCCCCGACTGTCGCAACGCTCCGCACAGCATTGCGGAAAGGCTTGCAATACGCGGGGTTGGCGCAGCCGATGAGGCCATCGCTTCCCTGCACCAGCCATTTGCGTTCATCGAGCAGCTTGCGTGCCGCGTCGTTGCAGAAGATCGGGCGGCCGTTCGCGTCGACCAACATCGTCGCCATGCTGACCTTGTCGAACATCGCTTCAAGCTGGGCGGCGCGGCGCTCCTCATGCCGGGCAGCGACAAAAGCGCCCGCGGACTGGATGAACAACGGCAGCACGCGGCTGAGCGATAGTCGACATTCAGGGCTGAATGCGCCCTCTGCGGTGCTGCGCAAGAACAATGCCTGCATCCGGGCTTCGGGTTCGACATGACGCGCTACCGCCAGATGATCATACGGTTCGATCAGGCGCATCGCATCCTGATTGCCGCCCTTCTGTCTGTTCGCATGCGTCTGTTCCGAAACGCGCGATTGCCAGAAGCTGGAAGCCGCCCCCTGCTGCCAGATATATTCGGCATAGCCGATCAGCGACTGAGCAAGCGGGCGATCAGTACGCGCGGCCTCAAAGCCGACGAGGAAAGCCTGGCGTCCCGCATTACAGCCGTCACGTATGTAGGAAATGACTGCGCCAGTGACTCCATGGGCAGCAAGGAAGGCCCGCCACCCAAGGTCGGCGTCGAAGAAGAGCCCCGGCAGGATGGGCGGCCCAGCGTGAACGGCCAACAACTGTTCCGATTCCAGCTGGATCGCCACAGGCCTGCCCGATCGAGCCGAGCATGTATCTGAAAGGGTCACGGCATGTTGCTCCAAACATCATATTATTGTGTGCACAGGAAGAACGCCGCCGCCTGATGGGGAGCAAGTTCTTCCAAATTGCTGTTTTTCATAATGTTAAGTGGATTATGTTGCGGCGCAATAAAGTTGATCTTATGTTATGTTGACACGCCTCAACGCCAGCGACCTGACTTGATTCCTCTCCATCGTTAATTGATGCGCATAAGTAATAATTTGCGATGACGATACGTCCATTACTCAGAAAGATATCCCCATTTGGGTATGTTCACTTTGTAAATTCCGGCGGTATCCCTCTCTGTTAGGACATGTTGTCCGAAAAATTGGGGGAGGAAGTCATGCTGATGACGAGAAAATCATCGGGCACGATTCGCTATCTGCTGGCCGCCATGGCGGTCGGCGCTTCATCGATCGGGTTGACCGCCCATGCGCAAACGATGGACATGGCCGCGCTGGCGGCGCGGGTGGTCGAAACCAATCCAGAAATCGAGACGCAACGGGGCGCGGTTCGCGTGCTGGAGGCGCGCGTCAAGGCGGCGCGCAGCGGCTATTATCCGAGTGTGGAGGCCAATGGCCTCTATCAGCACCGACGGCTTAACATCCATGGTGGGCCGGGAGACGATAATTTCGATGCAGCCCAAGGTAATGTGGAAGCCCGCCTGCGCCTCTATGACGGACTGCGGACAAAGAATTCCATCCAGGTCGCGAAGGAAGAACTGGAAGCAGGACAGGCGGCGCTGGACGACACGGTCAGCGGCGTGCTGCTCGATCTACTCCAGACTGCCGCCGATGTCCGTCGGGACAGGCAGATCCGCCATTATGCGCAGCTTCAGAATGACGCGGTCGCGCAACAATTATCTGGCACTAGCCGACGATTGCAGTTCGGCGAGGCGACGCGGACGGACGAGAGCCAAGCCAAGGCCCGACTCGCGACGTCGCGGGCGGGGATCCTGTCCGCCGACGAGGATTTGCAGGTCAGCACTAGCGCGTTCGAGGCCGTCAGCGGCCAACCGTCAGGCGATGTCCCGGAATTGCCGCCACTCGCCCCATTGCCGCCAACGCTGGACGATGCGGTCGCCACGGCCCTCCAGCGGAATCAGCGGCTGATTTCTGCACGCAATGCGGCCGAAGCCGCCGAGGAGGGCATCGATTTTGCCAGGGGTGCGCTGGCTCCCCAGGTCGATGCCATTGCAGGTTATGAATATCTGGCGGGCGGCGTCACCAATCTGATCACTGGTCGACTACCCGATGACCGTTCGGCAACCTACGCCGGCGTGTCGGTTCGCGTGCCAATCTTCCAGCGCGGGGGCGAATATGCCGAGATCAAGCGGTCGAAGGCGCTCTATGGCCAACGCATGGCGCAGGTCGCCTTCACCCAGCGCACCGTTGTCGACCAGGTAAATGCCGCCTGGGCGCGGTGGAAGGCGGCCGCCGCCACAATCGACGCTGCACGGGAATCAGTGCTGGCGAACGAGCAGGCGGCCGATGGAGTCGCCAAGGAAGCCATTGGCGGATCGCGGACCACATTGGACGTACTCGATGCGCAAAATGAACTGCTTAATGCGCGCGTGTCGCTGGAACGCGCCGTCCGAAACGAGTTTGTTGCGCGCGTAAATCTGCTCGATTCCATCGGACAACTCGCACTCTCCGCCATCGGCCCACAGAGCCAGACAGGAAATTGACGCCGCCATGTCCCCGGCCGAGGACATGATTTCGATTTTGTCCTGCCGATGTCCCCTGGCAGGGATATGGGCGTCCGCCATCCTTCCATAGCGTCGCCTTCATGACGGCAGATCGCGGTCATTCCGGGGGGGAGGGCAGCCTTGGGGCATCCTGTCATCCGGGCATTCAGCAGAGGATCAGAAAATGGCAGCTCCAACTGGACCAAAGGCGGCGACCAATCGCGCGCAAGTTCTGGGAACCAATGCGGTCGACACCATCGACCTGATGACGGTGACGTCCACCGCCACCCTTCCCTACAATGCGCGCGCGGGCGGCGGAAATGACCGCGTGTTCGGTAATAACCTGGATAATGACCTTTATGGCGACGCCGGCAACGACGCCATCGTCGGCCGCAAAGGCAATGACCGTATCGAAGGTGGCACGGGCAACGATGTCCTCATCGGCGACAATGCCAACATCGTGGTGACTGGCCCGGGCACTGCCACTTTCACGGGCAGGAACGAGGCCGGTGACGGCAATGACACGCTACTTGGTGGCTCGGGCAATGACACAGCCTGGGGCGGCGGCGGCAACGACTTCATTCATGGCGGCTCCGGCGCCGATACGCTGAACGGCGGCAATGGCGACGACAAGGTCGTCGGCGGCAGCGAGAATGACAGGATCACGGGTGGCGACGGCAACGACGATCTGTTCGGCCAATCCGACGACGACACGATCAGTGGTGGCGCGGGCAGTGACTATGCCGAAGGCGGCATGGGCATGGACGTCGTGAATGGAGACGGTGGTGACGACATTCTGTTTGGCGACAATGGCCACAGTTTCGGTGCGACCACTTCGGCCAATATGGGAACAGGAAATGGCACCAACACAGTGGGCGGCCGTGAGAGCGACGCAGACTATGCCTATAATCTCCATGGTGAATATGACACCGTACAAGGCAATGCCGACATCATCAACGGCGGCCAAGGCAACGACCAGGCCTATGGCCAGGGCGGCAACGACGTTATTACTGGCGGAAGCGGCAATGACCTGCTGTTCGGTGACGCCGGTGACGACACCATTTCCGGTAATGCCGATGACGACCAGATCGATGGCGGCGAAGGCAATGACACCCTCAATGGTGACGATGGCGAAGATGAAATCGACGGCGATGCGGGCGAGGATGTAATTCGCGGCGGTGCTGGCAATGACTTCGTTCAGGGCGGTGCCGATGATGACGACATTGGTGGTGGCCTCGGCGACGATGTTCTGAACGGCAATGACGGCAACGACCTTGTCAACGGCGATGACGGCAATGACACCATCTGGGGCCAGACCGGTGACGACGCCCTGAATGGTGGGACGGGCGACGACGTCATCCGCGGCAATGGCGACACCTTCGACGACCCGGCCGATCCGGATGACATTTATACCGACAATGACGTCATCAACGGCGGTGACGGCAATGATACCGTCAATGGCGACGAAGGCAATGACGTCATCAACGGCGATGCTGGCGACGACACATTGTCGGGCGATGATGGCTATGACGTGGTATCCGGTGGACTTGGGAACGATGTCGTCTATGGCAATGACGGCGACGATATCCTCTACGGCAATGACGGTGATGATATCATGGCAGGCGGCAATGGCGCCGACACCATGTATGGCGGTGCTGGCGCCGACTGGATGAACGGCAACAACGGCAACGACCTAATGTACGGCGATGATGGCAACGACAATATCGCCGGCGATCTGGGCAATGACACCATCTATGGCGGCAACGGAAGCGACTTCATTTCCGGTGACGACCGCTATGACGGTGTCGGTGTACCAGGTGGCGGCAATGACTCGCTTTATGGTCAGGCCGGCGACGACTTCATCCAGGGCGGCGCAGGCAATGACCGAGTCGATGGCGGTGCCGATAATGACACTTTGTTCGGCGACACCGGTGACGATACGATGTTCGGCGGAACCGGCAACGATTATATCGAGGGCGAATCCGGCAATGACACGATCGTCGGCGGCGAAGGCAATGACAGGCTGTCGGGCGGATCAGGCAAGGACATCTTCCACTATGATGAACGAGCCGTCAGCACCGGCTATGGTGACGACACCATCGAATCGCCGGTGGGCGACCGGGACTTCAGCCTGGCCAATCGTGACACGCTTCGTTACGATGTCGATGCCGGGTTCGATCCCGACAGCGACCTGACGGTCACCACGGGTGACTGGGATGGCGATGGCGATGCGCTCGACGTCATGATCGTCGGTGCCAATGGTTCTGTCCTTGTCGAAGACTTCTGGCAAGGCGCGGACTCCTTCAACACCGAACTGGCTGAAAATGGCTTCTATGACAGCGTAAGCGCCCTGAACAGCTACAGCCAGGGTAACGCTACGTACGACATGCTGATCTTTGTCTGAGGAAATAACGATGTTCGTTGGCCAATGATGTTCCAATATCGCGGATCATCACCCCAACGGACCTCTGCAAACTTGGGAGTGGATGTCCCCCGTCCACTCCCCTTCTTGCGTTCTGCGTGTCGACGCAGGAGCAGGGTGGAAATGGCATTCTTTCGTTCACGGGCAGCATAATTCCTGACGGCAGGATAATCTTTGCGGGAGCATTGCTCCTCCCATTTCATCGACAACTCCGGTGAGGCTGATAATGGTACAGACATGGATCATTTTGGCGCCGCTCGCCCTGCATATACCCCCGGCCGCGGTCCGCGCGTCTTCCATCCCGCCCATCGCACTGTCCATCCCGGTCGATTGCAAAATCGGCGGGCAGTGCCTGGTCCAGAAATTGTTCGATCATGACCCCAGCGCAGAGAGACGCGACTATCATTGCGGCGTGCTGACTACTGACGGCCATGATGGCGTGGACTTTCGACTGCGCACCATGGCGGACATGCGCGCTGGCGTGGCGGTAATCGCAGCGGCCGACGGCATGGTCGTGCGCGTACGCGATGCCGAACCCGACATCAGCGTGAAGGTCCGCAAGGAATTGAACGGACGCGACGCCGGCAATGGCGTCGTCATCGACCATGGCAATGGCTGGGTGACGCAATATAGTCATTTGCGGCTGGGCAGCGTGAGCGTCAGGCCCGGCCAGCGGGTTCGCGTCGGCGAGAAGCTTGGCCTGATCGGCATGTCTGGAAATGCCGAATTCCCCCATCTTCATTTTGCTCTGCGGTTTCAGGAGCGAAGCATTGATCCGTTTACCGGTCCGACCGCCCCCCAGGACTGCAAGCCGGGGCAAGCCGGCGCGACCTATGTCTGGAACAGTCGTGCGAGGCAGGCGCTTCAATATCGCCCTACGGCGCTCATTGCGATCGGCATATCGCCTGTCGCTCCTCCGGCTTCGGTCGGAGAACGCGGGGATCCCGCTCGCTCATCCGCCCCGACGGATCCGATCATCGCCTGGGTGGATATTTTCGGATCAATGTCCGGCGACATCCAACGTTTCAGCATCACAGGGCCGGATCAGACCAGCATATTGGATCAGAGCAAAACGCTGGATCAGGGGCACTTGTCCTGGTTTTCCTATGCTGGCCGTCGTGCGCCGGCCGGTGGCTGGAAGCCCGGTCGCTACATTGCGACTTACGAATTGCTTCGGGATGGGGCAATCGTCGCCACTGGTCGTTCGGAAGCTGTAATCCGGTAGACGAAACTATTGCGAACGCCCCCAAAAATCGCCGCTCATTTCGCAAAATAAATTCGCAATTTAACAAATTTGCATTTGCCCAGCGGCGCCAACTCTGGAATTGCAACGACTACGCCCTTAGTTGGATGAAGAAAATCATGTCCGAAATTGCCGAGAACCGCGATTCGATGCCGTATGACATTGTGATTGTCGGCGGTGGACCGGCCGGTCTGTCAGCGGCAATCCGGTGCAAGCAGCTTGCGAACGATGCCGGACAGGAACTGGCGGTGTGCGTTCTGGAGAAGGGGTCGGAGATCGGCGCCCATATCCTGTCGGGCGCGGTGATCGATCCCAGGGCGCTGGACGAACTCTTCCCCGAATGGCGCGAGATGGGCTGTTCGCTGGCCGACGTGCCGGTGACGGACAATCAGCACTGGATGCTGACGAAGACCGGCAAGATCGCCATGCCG
>NZ_DATKFP010000073.1:0-13888 GCF_035511395.1 Sphingobium sp. | reverse complement strand
GTTCAAGGTCGCTGTGCTGCCGACGCCGATGAACCGGAACAGCGGCAGGATGCGATTGTAGGTGACTTCCGTATTGTATCGGACGATGTCGTCGGCGCCGCCGATGCCGCTGATGCCGGTCGTGGCCACGTCCCGCAGGCCATTATTGTTGACGTCCTCCCAGCAATCGCCGCTGTCGAGCGTATTGTTGTTATTGGTGTCCTTTGTCAGTCGCTCCATCGCGTTGATGTTGCTGTACTGATAGAAACTGCTCTTGGTTGTCAGTACCGACGCGCTGGGTACTACGCGCTTGATGGTGGTTTCGATATCGGTTTCGATTGCCGTACTGTCGACAGTTTGGACGGTGGTGAGGCGGGTCGCGCGTTCCAGCGCACCCAGCATCACAGAGCGGACATAGACCTGATAGCCCATTTCCAATCCACCAAAGAGGATGAGGCAAAGCGGCATCAGTATGAGCGCGAATTCCGGAATGGACGCGCCGCGCGCGTCCATCGCCACTAATCGGCGGAAGAGGCGTTGTAATCTCACTGCGAAAGCCTGAGCGAACCGATGTTTTCGCCGATGTCGCGGAAGACTGCATTCAGGTCGTCGCTATCATCCGCCTTATAGGCAAATTCCGGGCTCGTGGAGTTGGTTGAGGACGAGCAATTGATGAGGTCGGTGCTCAGGTCCGAACCCGCGCTGAAGGATATGGTGTAGATTTTTACGTCCATATTCTTGATGGCGGTGCAGGCAATCGACAGGCGCTTATTATGGTTAGCCTTCGCCGTACTGATATTGCCGTTGCTGGAAATTCGCTTCCAATCGGGTTCGTGCGGGTACGCGGAATAGTTGTCGCCATTGTCCATCACCCCGTCGGTCATGAAGATGACGTACCTGTTCACAGGGAAAGTGTGGTATAGTTGGGGATTGTCGGCACTCCACATCCCGGACCGCGATAGCAGGCGTGCCGCCCATAGCATACCGATGTCCAGGTAGGTGCCGCCATTCGCGACGAAACCGCGGTTGAAAGCAAAATAATCGTCGAACTGTGATGATGTTAGAGGCGCCAGTTCCCGCATATATTTGGGACAGGCATATTGACCCGAAGAACGCGCGGGATCGGACACCGTCCATCGCGTGTCGGTGGATGTCGCCGGTGTGTCGAACATCATATCATAAGCCGTGGCGGGCAAATTGTTTGGAAAAGAATATGTCGAGTTCGCCGTGATCAGATTGCTCGTCTTGCGCTCTTCCACGCAGCCGTCCCATGTGTTGGTGAACCAGGTGGGGTCGTCATGGGTCGGGTTGGTGGAAGTCGTATTGTTCTTGAGATAGATACCGGTCGCGTTGAACCAGCTTTTATTGCGCGAGTAGAGCGTGGCTTCCGCGGCGTTGCGGCTAAATCCCGCATTCACCATCATGGAGAAGGGAATGATCGCCCAGCGCACGCGCTTGCGTTTGCCTTCTTCGGTCATGTTGAACTGGGTTTCGATGGTCGCCATCTGGCTCTGAAGGCTGTCCAGCGCATTGCGCAGGCCTTGCATCCGGGAAACATTTGTGCCGGTGGTGCAATTTCCGTTGCTGGTTTCCTCGCAAACATAGGTAACGGTCTTGCTGTCCACGGTCATGGTCTTACCGCTTTTTGGGGACAGCCAGTTATTGATCCAACTACCGCAGCTCGAGTCGTCTCGCTCCGGCTTGCACGCCATCGATCCGGTGGTGTCCAGCACCAGCACGATATCGATGTTGCTATAGTCGTTGCGCGCGGTGCAGCTTGCCGTGACCGACATGTTTTGTTTGCCGAACAGCCCCATCACGGCGGTCGGTACGGTCGTACTCAGCGTCAGTTGGATCGTGTCGTTGGCGCCGAGCGTGGGCGCAACGGTGATATTGGCAGGCGTTCCCAGATATTGGCTCGGGAAGTTGAAATTCACATATTTCTGGACTTCGCTGGTCACGCCGGCACTGAGGACGCCGCTCGATCCCATCACCTTGCGGCCCGCCAGTACCCCGGCGTCACAGGCCTGTTGCAAGCGAACCTGGGCCAGATAGCCGCGGCTGATGTCCACCGCACCGCCGACCATGCCGGCCAGCGGGATCAGGGCAGCGGCTACGATGGCGATCGTATTCCCCGCCTGATTCCGCAACAGCCGCGACAGAAAGCCCATTTGATGTCCGTTCGACTTGCCCATTAGCCCGCAATCACCCATGTCGCGCCCCGTGCCCCGCTCATGGGCTGGGCAGCATCCGGGCCTATGCAGGCCCACCCGTTAGAATGTGTATGAGGAAGATGGTTAAAGGACCGATAATCCGCGCAGCCTCTGATGTTTCGCGAGTCGTGCGATGAGCGGGGAGGAGGATACGCTGCCGCCGCTCGCCGCCTTGCTGTCGGCCCATGCCGGGGCGCATGCCGAGCGGCATCGGGCGATCTGGGGTTTCGACGGGCGGCTGGCGAAGGTCGCGCGTACGACCAGCGAGCGGGCGATCGGGCAGATGCGGCTCGCCTGGTGGAACGACGTGATCGAGGATGCGGACGCGCGCAAGGGCCGGGGCGAACCGGTCGTGGACGCGATGCGCGCGACGGGGGCAATGGCGGCGCCAGGGCTGGTCGCGATGATCGACGGCTGGGAAGTGCTGGTGGTCGAGCCGGAAATCGATGCCGATGGGCTGCGCGACTATGCGGTCGGGCGCGGCGGCGGGCTGTTCCGGGCGCTGGGTGACGCGGATGACGCGCCCCGATGGCTGGTCGCGGCGGGGCAGGTCTGGGCGCTTTGGGATCTGATCGGCCATGTCGACGATCCTGCGCTGTCTGATGCTGCGGTGAAGATGGCGCGCGACCTTCTGCCGCAGGTCGAGGACGCTCGCTGGTCGCGCGCTTGGAAACCGCTGCGGATCGCCTTCACGCTGGCGCGACAGGATGTGCTGGCGGGGCAGGGCGCGCCGGCGGGGATGCCGCGCGGTCTGGCGCTGCGGCTGCTGCGGATCGCGCTTGTCGGGCGCTAGCCTATCGGGATAGGTTCCGTGCTCCGAAGCTGAGGGGGACGGCATGGGGCGAATATTGGCGGGAGGCATGGCGGCGCTGCTGCTGGTCGCGGGCGGACTGTTCTGGTGGCAGGGGCGTGCCGACACTGCACCGGTGCCACAACTGGCGAGCGGACCGCCCCCGCCGCCCGAAATCGAGAGCTTGCCGGAGGGCGATCCCGACGCCGTCGGCGAAGCGCCGCCCATGCCCGGCGAGGCCAGCCCGCAGAGCCGCGAGGAAAAACGCTTCGCCCGTTACGACCGCAACCGCGACGGCGTCATCACCCGCGTCGAGATGATGGGCAGCCGCACCAAGGCGTTCAAGGCGCTGGACAAGGATGGCGACAACCTCCTGTCCTTCGAGGAATGGGCGGTGGCGACATCCGACCGGTTCGGCGCGGCGGACGCGGACAAGGACGGCAAACTGACGCCGGCGGAGTTCGCCGCGACCGCGCCCAAGAGAATGGCCAAGCCGAAGTGCAAGTGCTGAACTAAACTCCGTTCGTTTCGAGCGTGTCGAGAAACCTAAGCATTGCGCTATCCGCTTCTCGACTTCGCTCGAAGCGAACGGGATTCTGGATGTCAGGCCAGCTCCATCTCGCCCATCCACAGGCCGAAGGAGGCGCGGGCGCGGGCGGTATAGGCTTCCTTGCGGCTTTTCTTCTTCACGTCTTCCAGCGTCGGGAAGAGACCGAAATTGACGTTCATCGGCTGATAGTCGGCCGTTTCGACATTGCCCGTCACATGGCCGAGCAGCGCGCCAAGCGCCGTGTCGGCGGGCGGCGGCGTCAGGTCGCGGCCAAGCAGTTCGGCCGCCGCGAAACGCCCGGCGATGAGGCCGATCGCGGCACTCTCGACATAGCCTTCGCAGCCCGTCATCTGCCCGGCGAAGCGGATATGTGGCGCGCTTTTCAGGCGCAGCGTCGCGTCGAGCAGCTTGGGGCTCTGGATGAAGGTGTTGCGGTGCAGCCCGCCCAGCCGGGCGAACTCGGCCTTCTCCAGGCCGGGGATGGTGCGGAACAGTTCGACCTGTGCGCCATGCTTCAGCTTGGTCTGGAAGCCGACCATGTTCCAGAGCGTTCCGGATGCATTGTCCTGCCGCAGCTGCACGACGGCGTAGGGCCAGCGGCCGGTGCGCGGATTGTCGAGTCCCATCGGCTTCATCGGCCCGTGACGCAGCGTTTCGGGACCGCGCGACGCCATCACCTCGATCGGCATGCAGCCCTCGAAATAGGGGGTGTTGGACTCCCATTGCTTGAACTCGGTCTTCTCGCCGTCGAGCAGCCCCTGGACGAAGGCCTGATATTGCTCCTTGTCCATCGGGCAGTTGATATAGTCCTTGCCGTCGCCACCGCCGGGACCGATCTTGTCCCAGCGATTGGCCATCCAGCACTGGTCCATGTCGATGCTGTCGAAATGGACGACCGGCGCGATCGCGTCGAAAAAGGCGAGATGCTCCATCCCCGCCGCCCGGCCGATGCTGTCGGCCAGTGCGGCTGCGGTCAGCGGGCCGGTGGCGACGATGGTCATGCCCTCGGTCGGCAGCGTGTCGACCCGCTCGCGCACGATCTCGACATTGGGATGCTCGGCCAGCGCGCGGGTGACGCCGCGGGAAAAGACATGGCGGTCGACGGCGAGCGCGGAGCCGGCTGGCACCTTGGCCGGTTCGGCCTGCGCCATGATGAGCGAGTCCAGCCGCCGCATTTCCTGATGCAGCAGGCCGACCGCATTCTTGTCGGCATCGTCGGAGCGGAAACTGTTGGAACAGACCAGTTCGGCCAGCCCATCGGTCTGGTGCGCCGGGGACATATCGCCCGTCCCGCGCATTTCCGACAGGCGGACGCGGATACCCGCCTGCGCCAGCTGCCAGGCGGCTTCCGATCCGGCGAGGCCGCCGCCGATGATATGGACCTGATGATTGGACATGGTTCGCTTAACTTCGCACTTTTCCCGCAGATTCGGCAATTTCCGGTCGCCAGTGGGACATATTGTTATGAGTAGCAAGGATTATAGCCGATCAGGCGGTCGATAGGACAGGGGGATGCGGCAACCGGCGGAACGCCCGCCTAGCCACGCGAGTTGCGGTGAGCAAAGGAGAGGCTGTCATGATCGACCATGTCGGGTTCGCTGTCAGCGATGCGGAACGGTCGGGGGAATTTTACGACGGGCTGCTTGCCGCCATCGGGCTGGTGCGGCTGGCCACCATTCCGCCGGAAAAGAATGGTAGTGGCGGGACCGCGCATGGCTATGGCCGGGCGGACGATGTCGACGCCTTTTTCTGGATCGGGGATAATGAACGGGTGGGCGAGGGGACGCATATCGCCTTCCGGGTCGCCAACCGGGCTTTGGTTCATGCCTTCCATGCGGCGGGACTGGCTGCGGGCGGCCGGGATCAGGGCGGTCCGGGGCTGCGGCCACACTATGGGCCATCCTATTATGCCGCCTTCATCCTCGATCCCGACGGGCTGAATGTCGAAGCGGTGTGCCATGAGCCGGAACAACCCGTTGCGACGGGGTGACAAATGGATTCGGATCGGCAACAAAAGTGCCTCTGCCGCGTTCGCGCAGAAGTTCTGGCGCTGAGAAGCCTCTCGCGCACTTTCCGGAGATTATCCATGAAGATCGTCCCCCTTTTGCTTGCCCTGCCGATCGGCCTTGCCACCTCGGCCTGCGCTACGGCCTCGTCGGACGGTGCCGCACCTGCTGCCGCGCCCACAGTCCATGCCGGCCTGGCGGCCGGTGACGGCAGCACGCGCGGCACGGCGACCGTGACGGAGGCGGGCGACGGGCTGCATGTGCTGGTCAAGGCGACGGGCCTGACGCCGGGCATCCATGCGGTGCATATCCACACCACCGGCACCTGCACCGGTCCCGACTTTACCAGCGCGGGCGGCCACTGGAACCCGACCGGGCGCCAGCATGGCAAGGATAATCCCGCCGGCATGCATATGGGCGACATGCCCAACATGGTCGCGGGATCGGATGGTACGGGCGAACTGGAATATGTCGTGCCGCACGGCCAGATCCAGGGCGGAGAGACGCCGCTGCTCGATGCCGATGGCGCTGCGTTGGTCATCCATGCCCAGGCCGATGACAACAAGAGCGACCCGGCGGGCAATGCGGGTGGTCGTGTCGCCTGCGGCGTGCTGAAGGCGGGCTGATCCCCCTGTGACGGAGCGGGGGGTCAGGTGGGGGTGGCTGCGCCCCCGCCCCCCAATCCGGCATAATCGGCCACCGCTTCGTAGCGGGCGCCTTCATGGCCGATCCGGCTTTCGAACAGGCTGAAGCCTTCGACAGGGAAAGGCGGGCTGGAAAGGCCCGCATGGACGGCAAGGAAGCCGTCCACCATCGCACCCGAGCGGCCGAAGCGGGCGACCGTGACATGGGGCAGATAGGCGCGGCCTTCCGGCTCCAGTCCGACCGACACGCAGGCCCGGTCGATCTTCCTGTGCAGCGCCGCCAGCGGATCGCGCGGCTGCACCCCGGCCCAGAGCGTGTCCACCACCCCCTTGCGATCGAAGCTGCCGACGCCGGACAGGGCGATGTCGAACGGCGCGAAGCGGATCGTCGAGAGCGCATCGGCGATGTCGTTGGCACGGTGGCGGTCGACTTCACCGATGAAGCGCAGAGTCAGGTGCAACTGGTCATCATCCTGCCAGCGCGCGCCATTCACGCCGGTCATCAGCGCAAGCAACAGCGAACGGACGGGGGCGGGCGGGCGGATGGCCACGAACAGACGGTGCATGGCGCTGATATAGGGCCGTCCCCACGATCTGCCATGGCCTTTAGGGGGCAATTGTTCCGGTTTGTCTTGAAGTCGGGCCGCGTTCGACAGATAATAGGAACATCGGCACTGAACGCCGTCAAAGGAGATGATTTTCATGGCCAACTGGTCCGACCCCCGTTCCGGCACCCCGACCGGCATTCCGGGCTTCGGCGGAGCCACCGCCGCGCGTGGCGAGGCGTTCGACGCCGGCCTGCGCCGCTACATGCTGTCGGTCTATAATTATATGGCGAGCGGCGTCCTGCTGACGGGCGTGGTCGCCATGCTGTTCGCGTCCAGCGGTCTGGCGCTCCAGATCCTGGGCGGTCCCGGCATCCTGAAATATGTCATCATGTTCGCGCCGCTGGCATTCGTCATGGTGATGAGCTTCGGCATCAACCGTCTGTCGACGGTGACGATGCAGGCGCTCTTCTGGGCCTATGCGGCCGTGATGGGCCTGTCGATCTCGTCGATCTTCCTGGTCTATACCGGCACGTCGATCGCGCAGACCTTCTTCGCGACGGCGGCGGCCTTCGCGGGCCTCAGCCTGTTCGGCTACACCACAAAGAAGGATCTGTCGGGCTTCGGCACCTTCCTGATCATGGGCCTGGTCGGCCTGATGGTCGCGATGCTGATCAACCTGTTCCTGAAGTCGAGCGCGATGGACCTGGTCATCAGCTGCATCGGTGTGCTGCTGTTCGCGGGTCTGACCGCCTATGACACGCAGAAGATCAAGAGCATCTATGCGCATGTCGCGGGCACCGACATGATGGGCAAGTCGGTGGTGATGGGGGCGCTGAACCTCTATCTCGACTTCATCAACATGTTCATGTTCCTGCTGCGCTTCATGGGCGATCGTCGCTGATCGTTACAACGCAACGCAGAACAAGAGGCCCGGTGGAGATGTCCACCGGGCCTTTTTGCTTTACGCCTTCTTCTGCATTTCCGCGATCAGGGCGCCGTCAATCTCCTTCTGCCGCTTGTAGGCCGGGCGTTCGCGCAGGCGGGCGGCATAGGCTTCGAAGGCGGGGCGGGAGGGGATGGATTTGAAGCTCAATCCCCAGTCGATCTGCGACCCGACATAGACGTCGGCGGCGGTGAACTGGTCGCCGCAAATCCATCCGTCGCCGGACACCGCGCTTTCCAGCGCATGGATCGTGTCGTCGAAACTGCCATAGCCGGCGCTCCGCTCGCGCCCTTCGGGGACGACGAAGCCCAGCGCCTTGTTGGTGACGGCGGCCTCCACCGGACCTGCGGCGAAAAAGAGCCAGCGATAATAATCATGCCGCTGGTCGCCCGGCGGGGCGAGGTTGGCGGCCGGGAAGGCGTCGGCCAGATAGGCGCAGACGGCGGCGCATTCCGTGACCACCCGGCCCTGATGGACGATCGTCGGCACCTTGCCCATCGGGTTGATCGCCAGATAGTCGGCCGACTTCATGCTGCTCCCGTCCCCGTCCTTGGCCCCGCCTTCACCTGCGCCATAGTCGAGGATCACCGTCTCATAGACTTCGCCGACCTCCTCCAGCATCCATCGGGCAATCTGCCCGCGCGACATGGGGTTGGTGTAGAAGACGAGGTCGAGGGACATGGCACGCTCTCCTGAATCGGGATGACGAGGGTGACGTATGGACGCGCCGGGCGCCACCCTGTTCCTTCGCGGCATCGGCGCACGGGCCGCCGCACACCCGACTGGCGGCGCGCGCGTCGAGCGCCTAGAGCTATACCCATGACAGAAGAACAAGATGCGGGGCGTCCCGCCGCCACGGTGGTGATCGTGCGTGACCGGCCGGGGCAGCAGCCCGAATTGCTGATGATGGAGCGCGCGTCGACCATGGCCTTTGCGGCCGGCGCGCTGGTCTTTCCGGGCGGCGCGGTGGATGAGGCTGATAATGCGCTGGCGGCACGGATCGGGGGCGGGCTGGATGTCGAGGAAGCCGCAGCGCGCATCGCCGCGATTCGCGAGACAATCGAGGAGGCCGGGCTGGGCATCGGCCTGACCGGATCGGTGGACGCAGCCATGGTGCTGCGCCTGCGCGACGGGTTGCACGACGGCAGGTCGCTGGGGGAACTGCTGGAGCGGCATGGGCTGGGCGTGGCGCTCGACGCGCTGACGCCCTTTGCGCGCTGGCATCCGGCACCGTTCGAGCGGGCGGCGCGGGTTTATGACACACGCTTCTATATCGCCCGTGCGTCCGATGGCCAGATCGCGAGCGTCGACACGACCGAGAATGTGCGCCTCTTCTGGAGCAGCGCTGCCGATACTCTGGCATCCTGCGATGCGGGCGAAGGACGGATCATCTTCCCGACGCGGCGCAATCTGGAGCGGCTGGCGCTGTTCGGATCCCATGCCGATCTGGTCGCGCACGCGGCGGCGCATCCGGTCGAAAAAGTGCGCCCGTGGAGGGAGGAGCGGGATGGCGAGGCGCATCTCTGCATTCCCGATCATCTGGGCTATCCTGTGACGTCGGAACCAATGCGGCAGGTCCGGCGTGCTTAGGGGATGCGGAGACTGCATCTGACCTTGCGTCGCCTCGTCCTGCTGGGCGGCGTTCTCATCCTGTTGTTCGTAGGCTATGCCTATCTGCGCCAGCGGCCACAGGATCTGCCCTGGACCGATCTCGAACTTGCCCAGCCGGTGGGCCTTTTTACTGGCCGCAAGCTGGCGGCGCTGACGGGCGATACGGTGCGGTGCAAGGCGCTGCTCGACCAAGCGGGAATCGACCATGTCGCGATGAAGCCGGGCGGCGCGGACCAGTGCGCCTATGCCGACGCGGTGCGGCTGAAGCCGGATGCGGCCGCGATCGCGCTGGTGCCGGCCGCCGTCGCGCCCTCCTGCCCGGTGGTGGCCGCGCTCAGGCTCTGGGAATGGCAGGTGGTGCAGCCTGCCGCCCAGCGCATCTACGGCCAGCCGGTGCGGTCCATCCGTCATTTCGGCAGCTATAGCTGCCGGCGGATGTACGGTCGCAGCCAGGGCGATTTCAGCGAACATGCGACTGCCGATGCGATTGACGTGGCCGCCTTCGTGCTGAAGGACGGGCGGCAGGTCAGCGTGCTGAACGACTGGAAGGGTGGGGAGAAGGATGCCGCCTTCCTGCGCGCGGTGCGCGACGGGGCGTGCGACCTGTTCTCGACCGTGCTGTCACCGGATTATAATGCGGCGCATCGCGATCATTTCCACCTCGACCAGGCGGAGCGTGGCGCGACCGGATGGCGGGCGTGCCGGTGAACGGACGTTGAGTTACTGCCCGAAGCTGCTTTCCCGTGCGACGCTCACCGCCTCGCGGGCCGCCGCCAGCAGCGCGCCGCTCTTCGCCTCGCATTCGCGCTGCTCATATTCTGCGGTCGAATCCGCGACGATGCCCGCGCCCGCCTGCACATGCATGACGCCGTCCTTCAGCACGGCGGTGCGCAGCACGATGCAGCTGTCCATATTGCCGTCCGGCCCGAAATAGCCGACCCCGCCGGCATAGGCGCCGCGGGTTTCAGGCTCCAGTTCGGCGATGATCTCGCAGGCGCGGACCTTGGGCGCGCCCGACACCGTGCCTGCCGGGAAGCCCGCGAACAGCGCGTCGATCGCATCCTTGTCGTCGGCCAGCCGACCGACCACGTTCGACACGATGTGCATCACATGGCTGTAGAATTCGACGCTATAGCTTTCCGTGACCGTCACCGATCCGGCGGCGGCGACGCGGCCGACATCGTTGCGGCCAAGGTCCAGCAGCATCAGATGCTCGGCCCGCTCCTTCGGATCGGCGAGCAGGCTTTCGCGATTGGCGGCATCCTCGACCGCGCTCTTGCCGCGCGGGCGAGTGCCGGCGATCGGGCGGATCGTCACCTCGCCATTGCGGGCGCGGACCAGGATTTCCGGCGACGAGCCGATCAGCGCGAAGCCGGGCAGGTCGAGATAATAGAGGAAGGGCGACGGATTGATCCGCCGCAGCGCGCGATAGAGGGCGATCGGCGGCAGCGTGAAGGGGCTGGTGAAGCGCTGCGCCAGCACCACCTGGAAGATATCGCCTGCGACGATATAGTCCTTCGCCGCGTCCACCATCTGCGCATAGCGGCCGGGTTCCAGCACCGGCGTCACCTTGACATCGGCGATGTCGGCGGGCGCAGGCAGGGCAGGGAGCGGCGCGGCAAGGCGGGCGGCGGTGGCGTCGATCCGCTCCAGCGCGGCCTCGATCGCCTTTTCGGCATCGGCGAAGCTGCCCTTCCACACCGGCGACACGAGGTAGAGCTGGTCGGCAAGGCGATCGAAGATCAGGATGACCGTGGGCCGCACGAACAGCATGTCGGGCACGCCGATCGGATTGGGCACGGGGCGGGGGAGCTTTTCCACCAGCCCGACCGTCTCATAGCCGAAATAGCCGACGAGGCAGGCGAGGGCGGGCGGCAGCACCGCGTCCATCTCCGCCCGACATTCCGCCACCAGCGCACGCAACGCGTCGAGCGCGCCGGCACTTTCCGGCACGAAGGCGTCGCGGTCGGTCGCCCATTGACGGTTGATCTCGGCATTCTGGCCATTGGCCCGGAAGACGAGGTCGGGGGCAAGGCCGATCAGGCTGTAGCGGCCGCGCACCGCGCCGCCCTCGACCGATTCGAGCAGATAGTCGCCGCGATCGGATTCGAACAGCTTGAGCGCGGCGGAGATCGGCGTGTCGGTGTCGGCGATCTGCCGCCGCCACACCAGCGCCGATTCGCCCCGCGCCAGCGCCACGCGCGCGCTGTTCACGCCGTCCATGCCCCCGCCAACCGTCATCTTACTGGTCGCCGCTGTTGGTGGCGGACAGCGCTTGGCGGACCTGGGCCACGGCGTTGGGGTTGCGCGTGACCTTCAGTTCCTTCTCGACCGCGCGTTCGAACTGCTGGCCATATTCCTGGCCGATCACTTCGCCCAGCTGATCGCGCACCTGCGCCAGCAGCTGCGGCTGGCCCTTGGCGTCGCCGCGCTCGATCTTGCTCAGCTGGACCACGAAATAGCCGCGATCCTGGCCGATCGGCAGGGTCTTCACCGTGTTCGCCGCCATCGAGAAGAGGATGGCGACTTCGGCCGGCGGGCGCTGTTCGCCGCGCATGATGTCGGCGCGGCGACCACCCAGTTGCTGCGGTGCGGGCAGCTTGACGCCGGCCTGCGCGATCGCGTCGGACAGCTTCGCGCCCTTGGCGACCTTCGCCTGGATCTGTTCGGCCAGTGCCTTTGCCTTCAGATTGCCGGCGTTGAGCTTGTACTGGGCGAGCACCAGCTGCTTGACCTCGGCCAGCGGCGGCGGCGCGGCGGCGGTGATCTGGCCGGGTGCGACCAGCGCATAGCGCTTGTCGGCGACGATCGGGACCAGCTGCGCATCGTCGTCGGCGCTCATCGCGAAGACGGGGGCTACCAGCGGCTGGATGTCGGGCGTGGGCAGATAGGTCTGGTCCTTGACCTGCTTGCCAGTCGACAGCAGCGCGGGGCTGGTCTCCAGCGTCAGGCCATTATCCTTGACCACTTCCTCGAAAGTGCCGCCATCGGCGATCTGGTCTTCCAGCTTGCCGGTGAAGTCGGTCAGCAGCTGCTTTTCCTTCTGGACGCGCAGCTTTTCGACGATTTCCCCGCGCACGGCGGTGATCGGGCGGGCCGCCGTCTCGTTCACAGCCGTGACGCGCAGCAGCAGCCAGCCCAGCGATCCGCGCACCGGACCCACCAGCTCGCCCTGCTTGGCGGCCCATGCGGCGTCGGCGACGGTCTTGCCTGCCGAAGCGGTCAGCGCCTCGCGGCTCTGGTCGGCCAGCGTCGCTACGGCGAGGCCCGCGCCCTGTGCGGCGTCGGCCAGGCTCTTGCCACCCTTCACCTGATCGGCGATCGCCTTCGCGCCGGCCTGCGTCGGCAGCACCAGCTGTTCGACGGTGCGGCTCTGTTTGGCGGCGTAGGCCGTCTTGTTCTGGTTGTAATAAGCGCTGATCTCTGCGTCGGTCGGGTTCGACGCCTGCGCGAAACGAGAGGCGTCAACGACGGCGTAGCGGATCTGGCGCTGCTCCGGGATGGTGAAACGCGGGCTGTTCTTCTTGTAATAGTCGGCCAGCTGCGCGTCGGTCGGGTTCTTGTCGTCCAGGAAAGCGACCGCCGGGATCGCCGCAACCGTGCCCTGCCGGGCTTCCAGCAGCAGCGAGGCATAGGGCAGCACCAGCGTTTCGGACGGGCGCGCGCCGAGGCCGATTGGCGCCAGCAGCTGACGCTGGAGGATTTCACGGCTGATATCGTCGCGCAGCGCCTGTTCGGTCAGCCGCTCGCGGGCGAGCAGTGCGCGGAAATTATCGTTGCTGAAATTGCCGGCCGCATCCTGGAAGGCGGGGATCTGCGCGATCTGCGCATCGACCAGCCGCTTGGAGATATGCACGCCCTGATCGTCGGCGAAGGCGCGCAGCGTCAGCGATGCGACCAACTGGTCGAACACCTGCGCCGCGCCGCCCTGAGCGAAGAAATCGCTGATTTGCAGGCCCGGATTGGAGCGGCGGGCGTTTTCGAACACGCGCTGGACGCGGTCCTGGAACTCGCCCTGGCTCAGCGTCTGGCCGTTCGCCTTGGCTGCGGAACCGCCGCCCAGCATCGATCCGCTGCCGAATTTGCCGCTGGTGATGTCGCCCATGATGAAGGCGGCGGCGATGATCCCGAGGAAGAGGATCGCGAAAAGCGCGCCGAATTTGGAGCGGATGAAGCTGCGAAAGACAGAAAGCATGGATTTTCCGGAACTGCGGCTGTGTGGCGGCCCGCTTTAAGGGCGGATCGCCGTGCGGGCAAGGCTTGCACTGGACAAATGCGTGAGCGCCGTTCATCGGCTTTGCTCAGTTCCCTCTTATTCCGGGGAGACGCCGGGCAACAGGCCGGCGGCGGAAGGGCGGGGATGACGTGCAGCAATAACCACAAGGGAAAGAAAGCGGATGAACAGGCGGAAGCTGGTTGTCGGCAACTGGAAGATGAACGGGATGCGCGCGCATCTGAGCGAAGTGGAGGCGATCGGCCGCGTGGCGGCGGCGCATCCGGCGGTGGAAGTGGGTCTGTGCCTGCCCGCGACGCTGATCATGGCCGGCTCCGAACGGCGCGGCGCGGCCTTCATCGGGGCGCAGAACTGCCACATGGACATGACC
>NZ_DATKFP010000072.1:0-42481 GCF_035511395.1 Sphingobium sp. | reverse complement strand
GAGGCGGGCGTCGAGATTTCCGAATTGTCGACCCATTTGCAGGGGCAGTTGGTGGCGGTGCATCCCGCCTATGATGCAGCCTTCGACAATTTCGCGCCACCCGAACTGCGTGGTAAGCCCGCCGAGCGACAGGCATGGGCGGTCGAGCAGTTGAAGCTGGCAGCGAAAGCCAGCCGTCGGCTGGGGCTGACGGCTCACGCGACTTTTTCGGGCGCCTTTGCTTGGCCCTTCATCTACCCATGGCCGCAGCGTCCGGCGGGGTTGGTGGAAGAGGCTTTTGCCGAATTGGGGCAGCGTTGGCGTCCGATCCTCGACGCGTTCGAGGAAGAGGGTGTCGATCTTTGCTACGAACTGCACCCCGGTGAAGATTTGCACGACGGTTTGACCTTCGAACGCTTCCTGGACGCGGTCGGTGGGCATGCGCGCGCCAACATCCTCTATGATCCCAGCCATTTCGTGTTGCAGGCGATGGACTATCTCCAGTTCATCGATATTTATTATGATCGCATCAAGATGCTCCATGTGAAGGATGCGGAGTTCAACCCGACCGGCCGCGCCGGCGTCTACGGCGGCTATGCCGACTGGGTCGAGCGTCCCGGCCGTTTCCGATCGCTCGGCGACGGACAGGTCGATTTCACCGGGATTTTCTCGCGCCTGACCCAATATGGCTATGACGGCTGGGCGGTCCTGGAATGGGAATGCTGCCTGAAGCATCCCGAGGATGGCGCGCGCGAAGGTGCGCCCTTCATCGAGGCACATATGATCCGCCGTCCGGAACGGGCCTTCGACGATTTCGCGGGCGGTGGCGATCCCGCAGACAATCGACGCTGGCTCGGACTGACCTGACAGCGACGCAATTTTGACCCCGAATAATAATATCGGCCGGGGAATAGGGTAGAGGAGCGGGCATGACGGGTATCAACCGGCAGAGGCTGTTTTGGCTGAGCGTCCTGGCGCTCTTCACCGCGTCGATGAGCGCGTCCCTGCGCGCGGCGGTGGCGAGCAGCCTCAAGGCACAATGGATCGATCCGATCGCACCGATCGCGGCAGGGGAACTGATCGGGGCGGCTCTAGGCTCTGCTTTTCTCGGCTTTTCGATCACGGTCTTCGTCGTCAGCGCATTGCTCGACAAATTGCATATCCGCCGGGTACTGATCGGCTGCGGCATCGCCTTCCTGCTAGGCACCACGCTGATTGTTGCGGCCGGTACGCTGGCGAGCGGCATGGGGGTCTATCATTTGGTGTGGCTTGGCATGTTGCTGAGTGGCATCGGCTGGGGCTTTGCCGAAGCGTCGATCAATCCGCTGACCGCCCGTCTTTATCCCGAAGACACGACGCACCGGCTGAACGTGCTGCACGCCTGGTATCCGGGCGGCCTGATCGTCGGCGGGCTTGCCGGCGTGTTCCTGGCATCGGTGCTGCCATGGCAGGCGATCATGGCGCTGGTGTTCATCCCCGCCATCGGCGTGATCCTTATCGCGGCGACCACCATATTTCCCGAACCGCCCAAGGCCGTCGGAGACCGGGGAACGAAGGACATGATGCTGGAAGTGGTGCGCCGCCCAAGCTTCTTCATCTGGTTCGGCGCGATGTTCCTCACAGCCTCGTCGGAACTGGCGCCGGGCCAGTGGCTCGACGTGGCACTCAGCAATCGCGTCGGCATGCGTGGCATATTGCTGCTGGTCTATGTCAGCGCACTGATGTTCGTCTTCCGCCATTTCGCGGGCCGGATCGCTGGGCGCCTTTCCAATCCTGGCTTGCTCTGGGTATCGAGCCTGCTCGCCGCTGTCGGCCTCTTCCTGTTGTCGCAGGCACAGTCGCCGGTCTCGGCGATCCTCGCCTCGACAATATGGGGACTGGGTGTCTGCGCCATGTGGCCGACCATGCTGGCTTCAGTGGCCGAGCGCTATCCGCGCGGTGATGCCTGGGCGCTGGGACTGGTCGGATCGGCCGGTGCGCTCGCGAGCTTCTTCGTGCTGCCACGCCTCGGGGAAATGTTCGATCAGGCGAAGGTGGAGATTGCCGGAGGACCGGACGCCTTCACCCGGTTGAGCGGCGCGGCATTACGCGCGGTGGAGGATGCGGCCGCATCCCAGTCCTTTGCCCGTTTGACCTTCGTGCCGATGACTCTGCTGGTCGTCTTCGGCCTGATCTGGCTGGCGGAACGACGCGCCAATCGTCGGGCGGCACGCGTGGCGGAGGGAATGGCATGACTATGTCGAGACGGACGATGATTGCCGCCGGCCTTGCCACGGCAGCGGCGCCAGCCTTGGCGACGGCAGCGACCAGGGGCGCTTCCAACGCCGCGCATTTCTCGCTGGGCTATGCACCGCACGAAGGCAGCTTCGCCAGCCGCGGCGGACTGCTGGAACAGATCGCCTATGCTGCGGATCAGGGCTTTCGCGCCTGGGAGGACAATGAAGCGCGCAAGCGGCCGGTCGAGCAGCAGGACATGATGACCCGCGCGCTCGCGCAGCGTGGCATGGCCATGGGCGTGTTCGTCGCCAGCATGCCCCAATGGGCGGATTTTCGGCCGCTGCTCGGCGCCAATGATGATGCCGGCCGGAATGCGTTTCTGGAAGATATCCGCACCTCGGTCGAGGTAGCCAAACGCCTCAATGCGAAGCATATGACAGTTGTCACTGGTTTCATGGACCGGAAGGTGCCGGAAGACATCCAAATGGGCCGCATCATCGACTGTATGCGTCGCGCCGGTGACATCGTTGCGCCGCATGGACTGGTGCTGGTGATGGAGCCGCTCAATACCCGCACCAATCATCCCGGCGTCTTCATGCAGTCGATTGCGCAGGGTTATGCCGTGGCGCGTGGTGCGAACAGTCCAGGCGTCAAGATATTGGCGGACCTCTATCATGAGCAGATCCAGTCGGGGAATTTGATCCCGACGCTCGATGCCTGCTGGGGGGAGGTCGGCTATCTCCAGTTCGGCGACAATCCCGGTCGAAAGGAGCCGGGAACGGGTGAGATCAACTATGCCAATATCGTCCGCTGGCTGCGCGCGCGCAATTACGCCGGCGTGATCGGCATGGAACATGGTAATTCGGTGGAAGGGCGTGCAGGCGAAGATCGTCTGGTCGCCGCCTATCGGGCAATCGACACAAAATAAAGGGAGCGAGAGGATGAAGCGCATCCGTATCGGCATGGTGATGGCGGCTGGCCTGATGGCTGGCACGCTGGTCCATGCGCAGGACAAGCCGGGCTTCAAGGACACACCGATCCTGCCGGGAGGCAACTGGCATGTCCATGATCCCGACCGTCCCGCACCGACTGTGGTCGCTCCTGCGGCTCAGGCGGGCGGCGCTCCCTCTGACGCGATCATCTTGTTCGATGGGACATCGCTCGACTCATGGCGCGGCGAGCGCGGTCCTTGGATGATCGAAAATGGCGTGATGACCATTCCCTCCCGCGCCAAGAGCGGCGGCGAGAACAACCTGATCTCGAAGCAGGAATTTGGCGACGTTCAACTGCATCTGGAGTTCCGCTCGCCTAATCCGCCACAGAAAAGCTCGCAGGATCGAGGCAACAGCGGCATCTGGTTCATGCAGCGCTACGAGGTGCAGATCCTCGACGGCTATCAGAATGCGACCTATGCCGACGGCACTGTGGGCGCGGTCTATGCGTGGAAGCCGCCGCTGATGAACCCGTCGCGGAAACCCGGTGAATGGCAAAGCTACGACATCATCTTCGAACGCCCGCGTTTCGCCACGGACGGTAGTCTGGCGCGTCCAGCCTATGTTACGGTGCTGCTGAACGGCGTGCTGGTGCAGAACCATCAGGCGATGCTGGGCACGACTGCCTGGCGCAAGATCGCGCAATATCAGGTACATGGCGACAAGGCGCCGATCCAGTTGCAGGATCATGACTCGCCAGTGTCGTTCCGCAATATCTGGGTCCGGCCCTTGCCGGAAGATGCCATCGCCCAGGATCTGAAAGGGGCAGGACAATGATTGATCGCAGACATGCGCTCGGCGGCATCGTCGCCATGTTCGGCGCGCAGATTTTTGCGCCGCTCGCGCGGGCGGCAGGACTTGCCCCCGCTGCCGCCATCGACCAGGGCGCGCCCAGCATTCAGGTATTCACGCCTGAGCAGCGCGCGCTGATGACGGCGCTGTGCGAACGTATCATCCCGACGACCGACACGCCCGGCGCCATCGCAGCCGGCGTTCCCGCCTATATCGAAAAGCTGCTGGCCGACTGGGCAGTTGCGGAGGATCGCGGGCCGATCCTGTCGGGCTTGGCCGAAATCGATGCGCGCTGCTGGCAGGATTACAAGCTGCCCGCCGTGAAGGCCAAGCCTGAGCAGCATGACGCACTCATCACACTGGCAATGAACGACGAGATACCTGACGGCGAGGAGTTTTTCGAAGCCTTCCGGCAGATGGTGATCGTCGGCTATTACACGTCCGAGATCGGTATCACGCAGGAGCGCGAATATTTGCCTGTGCCAGGTGAATATAATGGCGCCTTCCCCTATTCTCAGGTCAACAAGGTCTATTCCGCATGATGATCAGTCGTCGCTCCATGATTCTGGGTGCCGGCGGTCTTGCCGCGCTCGCCAGCCAGTCCTTGATCGTCGGCACGGCCCGTGCCGCGCAGATTCGCGCTATCGGCTTACAACTCTATACCGTGCGCGAACTCTTCTCCGCCGATCCGGTCGCGACGCTGGAGAAGGTGGCCAAGGTCGGCTATCGCGAGGTCGAATATGGCGGTGGCGGTTATGACGCCATGGATCATGCCCTGCTGCGCAAGACGATGGATCGGCTGGGCCTGAAATGCCCCTCCCTTCATATCGGCTACGACGCGCTGCTGGAGAAGTTCGAAGCCAGCGTCGCCATGGCCAAGACCTTGGGCGCGGATACGGTCGTCCTGCCCTATATGGTCGACAAGCATCGCAATGCCGAGGCGTGGGACGCCGCGCTCGTCAATATCAACCGGTTCGGCGAACAGCTGAAGGCAGCGGGGCTGGGCTTTGCCTACCATAATCACGACTTCGAATTCACCGTGAAGCCCGATGGCATCAGCCTGTTCGACCGGCTGGTGAAGGCCTGCGATCCGGCGCTGGTGAAGATCGAGCTGGATCTTTATTGGGCCGTCCATGCCGGGCAGGACCCGCAGGCGCTGATCCGCAGCCTTGCCGGCCGTATCTATTCCTATCATGTGAAGGATATGCGCGCCGACCGCAGCATGACCTCAGTAGGTCTGGGCACGATCGACTTTGCCGCCATCTTCAAGCTGAATGCGCTTGCCGGGGTGCAGCATTTCTATGTCGAAAACGACCAGTCGCCCGCGCCCTATATCCCCGACATCACAAAAAGCTTCCAGACGCTGCGCGCGCTGCGTTTCTGAACGACATCCTTTAGGAGAGGATCATCATGGCTTCGACGGACAGGTTCGATGCGATCGTCATTGGTTCGGGCATCAGTGGTGGCTGGGCGGCGAAAGAATTGACGGAAAAGGGGCTGCGCGTGCTGATGCTCGACCGTGGTCATATGGTTGAGCATGGCGAAGGCTATGCCTATGACGGCCGGCCGGCCTATGATGTACCGGCGCGCAACATCATGCCCGACACGCTGCGCGAGAGCGACTATTTCATCGCCCAGCATGGTTATGTCGCGCCGAGCAATCAGGCCTTTTACAATAATGACCGGCTAAACCCCTATGATTATGGCGAGGGCAGTAAATTCTACTGGATCCGCCCGGCTGCGGTCGGCGGCAAGTCGCTGATCTGGGGGCGGTGGAGCTTCCGCTGGAGCGCAGCCGATTTCGAGGCCAACAAGCGCGAAGGGATCGGGGGCGCCTGGCCGATCGGCTATGACGACCTCGTGCCGTGGTACGACTATGTCGAAAAATATATCGGTGTGTCCGGTTCGCGGGAAAATCTTTCCTATCTGCCCGATAGCCAGTTCCAGCCGCCCATGCCGATGAACGTGGCTGAAAAATGGATGAAGCAGCGGCTGGAAACGGAATTTCCCGGTCGCAAGATGATCAATGCCCGCCTGTCCAATATGACCGAGGACAAGCCCGAACAGGGCCGGACCAAATGCCAGTTCCGTAACCAGTGCGGCAATGGCTGTTCCTTCGGCGCCTATTTCTCGACCCAGGCGGTCACTCTGCCGGCGGCGCGGGCGACAGGCCGACTGACCTTGCGGTCGGATGCTGTTGTCACCAATCTGGAATATGATCCTGCGAGCAAGAAAGTGACGGGAGTCCGCTTCATCGATGCCAAGACCGGTCAGGCTGAAGTCGTGACCGCGAAGCTCGTCTTCCTCAATGCCTCGACCCTCGGTTCAGTGCAGATATTGATGAACTCGCGAGCGCAGGGCAGCGAAAGGAGCCATTTTGATTCCAGCGGCACGCTGGGCCGCTATGTCATGGACCATATCTTCCGTGTCGGCGTGAAGGGGGACATCCCCGGCATGGACGAGTTTATCGAATTTGGCCGCCGGCCCGGCGCCATCTATGTTCCGCGTTTCCGCAACATCGGCAAGGACGAGGATGTGGGCTTCCGCCGTGGCTATGGCTATCAGGGCGGTGCCTATCGCGAACCGGCCAAGCCGGTCGGTTTTGGCGCGTCGATGAAGGAAGGGATGCGCCGCTATGGCGGCTGGAAATTCCAGATGGGCGCATTCGGCGAGTGCCTGCCCTATGAAGACAATCATGTCGCGCTCAACCCGAACAAGACCGATCGCTTCGGCATCCCGCTGATGCGTTTCGACGTGACCTTCCGCGACAATGAACTGCGGATGATGGCGGATGCGCGGGAACAGGGCGAAAAGATGCTGCGCGCCGCCGGTCTCACCAACGTCGAGAGCAAAGTGAAGGAGCATGTGCCTGGCGACGCCATCCACGAAATGGGCGGCGCGCGCATGGGCGCCGATCCGCGCGCGTCGGTGCTCAACAAATGGAGCCAAGCGCATGATGCGTCCAACCTGTTCGTCACGGACGGCGCACAGATGGCGTCCATTTCCTGCGTCAATCCGTCTCTCACCTTCATGGCGCTGACCGCGCGGGCTGTGGATCATGCGGTCAAGTCGCTCAAGGCAGGAGCGGCCTGATCCTTGACTGGTCCGTTTCGCCACTATGACGCCGGCCGAAACCCGCTATCAGGGGGGCGGGGGCAATGGTGATGGCGAGACGAAGACGAAGTGGCGTGACGATCCGCGCGGTGGCGGCAAGGGCCGGCGTGTCCGCGATGACGGTGTCCAACGTGATCAATGGCGCCGGGCGGGCCAGCGCCGCCACCGTAGAGGCGGTGCGGGCGGCGATAGCCGAATTGGGCTATGTCCCCAATCTGGCGGCGCGGCGTCTGGCAAAGGCGCGCGCGACCACCGTGGGATTGATCTACAGCGATCGGCGGACCCCGTTCCTGGACGCAGTTTTGGTTGGGACATTGCGGGCGACCAACGCCCATGGCCTGCAACTCATCCTGCGCGATGGCGAGAGCAAGACCGGCGCCGATGCGGAACGGATCGCACAGGATCTGGTTCGCAGCGGAGCCGATGCGCTTTTGCTGATCCCGCCTTTCGCCGAGCAGTTGAGCGGATCGAAGGTGCTCGCCACATTGGATGTGCCGCTCGCCGCCATCGCAACGGGTACATCCATGCCTGACGTTACGACGGTCAGGATCGACAATCATGCAGCAATGCTGGCGCTCACCGAACTGGTCATCGCCCATGGACATCGCCGCATCGCTTATGTTGCCGGTCCCGATCCCTACAGCGTAGTCGCGGCGCGGCTGGACGGATTTCGGGCGGCGCTGCGCAAACATGGCATTGCCGAGGCCCACGACCTGCTGATCGAGCATGGCGAATTCGACTATGCGTCGGGGATGGTAGCCGGGCGGACTTTGTTGTCGCGCCAGGATCGGCCGACCGCCGTGATATGCAGCAGTGACGACCTGGCGGCGGGCGTGATCGCGCAGGCGAACCATATGGGCCTGCAATTGCCGCACGATCTGGCGGTGACGGGGTTCGACGATACCATATTGGCGTCGCGCATCTGGCCGCCGCTGACGGTGGTGCGTCAACCGGTGGAAGACATGGCCTTTTGCGCGACGCAGTGCCTGATCGCGGCGCTTGGCGATGCTGAAGATGCGCGGCGCGTTACAGATGAGATATTCGAATATGACATAGCCGAACGTCAATCGATCGCTGCCATTGATGCGCTGGAAAATTGATCGGTTGATCCAGACTATCGCAAGGGAGACATGATCGTGAAAACAAGCAGGAGGGAAATGGCGGCCATGATGGCAATGGGTGGTGTCGGCGTTGCGCTGTCGTCGGCCAAGGCCGCGACGCCGTCAGCCGGTGCGAAGCTGGTACACCATGTTTTCTTTTGGCTGAAGAATTCTGGATCGCCGTCCGACCGCGACCAGTTGATCGCTGGCCTGCGCACGCTCAAGGATATTCCGGCAATCCGCAATCTTCAGATCGGTGTTCCGGCGAATACGGAAAAGCGGGAAGTCGTGGACGCCAGCTATGACGTGTCTGAACTGATGTATTTCGACAATGCGATGGACCAGAAGACCTATCAGGACCATCCGATCCATCAGGCCTTCGTCAAATCCTGCGAACATCTGTGGCGCAAGGTTGTCGTCTACGATATGGAGGTACTCGCCCCGTAAGGATGTTGTGATCGTTGCTGATGGCTGGAACTGGCACGCGAGCCTCGCTATGGCGGGCGCATCTCTGACTGGAAACAGGATCAGCTCCCCACATGACTGTTACATCGTCGTCCCGGACCATCGGCCCCTTCTCCGTTTCGCCTATTGGCCTTGGCTGCATGAACCTGAGCCATGCCTATCTGCCCCGGCCGGAACCCGATCAGGCGGAAAGGCTGTTGCGTCACGCGTTGGATCAGGGCGTCGATTTCTTCGACACGGCGGCGCTTTACGGTTTTGGCGCCAATGAAGAACTGCTTGGCCGGACCATCATGGACAGTCGCGACAAGTTTGTGCTGGCCAGTAAATGCGTGCTCGGCGGCAAGGATGGCCAGCGGGGTCTGGATGGATCACCCGAAGCTATCGCGGCCACGCTGGAGAATTCGTTGCGGCGGCTGAATGTCGAATATATCGACCTCTATTACCTCCACCGGCTCGATCCCAATGTGCCGATCGAAGAATCGGTCGGCGCGCTAACGCGCGCGGTCGAGGCAGGCAAGATTGGTGCGATCGGCCTGTCGGAAATGTCGGCCGCGACATTGCGTCGCGCGCATGCGGTCCATCCCATCGCTGCCATGCAGACCGAATATTCGCCCTGGACCCGTAACGCGGAAGTCGCCGTACTGGATGCCTGCGTCGAACTGGGCGTCGCCTTCGTCGCCTTCTCGCCGGTAGCGCGGGGTGTGCTGGCCGGCGGCGTCGGCCCGGAAGGCGTGCCCAAGGGCGATATTCGTGGCGCCATGCCGCGTTTTCAGTCACCACATTTCGAACGCAATCTGGAATTGGCAACACAGTTCAAGGCGATCGCAGATCAGGCCGGCTGCACCATGGCGCAGTTGAGCATCGGCTGGCTGCTGTCACGCCGCCCCAATATCGTGGTGATTCCCGGCACGACCAGCATCGCGCATTTGGATGAGAATATGGCTACTTTGACGCTCGAGCTGTCAGCAGAGGTGCTGGCGGCGGTCGACGCCCTCTTCACCTTCCAAGCTGTGTCAGGGCCGCGCTATCCCAAGTCGGCCCAGGCGCAGATCGACACCGAAACCTGGCCCGGCGAACCGCTGGAATGAGCGAGGCGGGGCGGTGTATTCACCGCCCCGCCGATTAATAGTTCAGAGTTCTTCCGGCCAGTAGAGCCGCATCGGATTGTCGATCAGCAGCTTGCGCTGAAGTGCTTCGTTCGGCGCGATCCGGGGGATCATATCGACCAGATGGCCGTCGTCGGGAATGGCGTCCTGCATGTTCGGGTGCGGCCAGTCCGTACCCCACAGGACGCGATCCTGATAGTCCGCCACTAACGGCGCTACGGCGTCGGCAAAGACGTTCCAGGGGGTGCCTGTCGGGTCGAGGCGGTCGGGGCAGGTCGCCTTGAACCAGATGTCATCCCGACTGTTCAGGAAGGCGCGGAACGCCTTCATGTCGGTTCCATCCGGTCCCTGCGTCACGTCGGGGCGGCCCATATGGTCGATCACCAGCGGCACCGGGATCGCATCCATGAAGGGGCGCAATTCCTCAAGGATATCCGCTTCGAAATAGATGACGACATGCCAGCCGGCGGGCAGGCGTTTTGCGACTTCGAGGAACTTGTCCTTTGGAGCATCGTCGACCAAACGCTTCAGGAAATTGAAGCGGATGCCGCGAATGCCGCCATCATGAAGGGCGGTGAGTTCGGATTCCGAAATGGCAGGATCGACCACGGCGACGCCGCGAGCCCTTTGCCTGCCATCTGGGCCATTGGACCTCGCGATGCCGTTCAGGGTCGCGGCATTGTTGATGCCGTGACAACTCGCCTGGACGATGACATTGCGGTCGAAGCCCAGATGGTCGCGCAGCGCGAACAGCATGTCCGGACCGGCATCTTCAGGCAGATATTTCGCCTTGGCGGAAAAAGGGAAGTCCGCCATCGGCCCGAAAACATGGCAATGCGCGTCGATGGCGCCTGCCGGCGGGGTGTAGAGCGGTTTCGACGGATTGCCGTGCCAGCTAGTGATGCGGTCTGTCATGCGAAAACTTCTCCATCCATGAGCTTGCGCGCGGTGCGCAGCATGGCGGCGCTCGTGATGGCGCCGCTTTCGTCCAGTTCCATGACGCAGGTCGTCTCGCCGGTCGGATGCTCGACCGACAGCGTCTTGCGATTGCCCGAAGGGATCGAGGCGACCTCCGCCGCCGGTGATCCTTCGATCAGGCAGGCGGTGGCGACGCTGACCGCGCCGAGCACGCCGATCGACGCATGGGCGCGATGCGGGATGAAACTGCGCACCGTGACCGCGCCGCCATCGCGGGGCGGGGCGACCAGCATCATCTTGGGCACCGACTTTTCCCTGACGTCACCGAGGTTCATCCGTTCGCCGACGGCGAGGCGGATCGCCTCGATCCGGGCCTTGAGCGTCGTATCATTGTCCAGCGTGTCGCGATCCTCATCGCCGGTTACGCCGACGTCTTGCGCCTTCATGACGACACAGGGCATTCCATTGTCGATGAGCGTCACGCGCACGCCCTCGACTTCATCAAACGCATTGCCGGTCGGGAGCAGCGCGCCGCACGAAGAACCGGCGGTGTCGCGAAACTCGAGCGGTATCGGCGCGGCGCTGCCGGGAACACCGTCGATCTTCGCTTCGCCGTCATAGCGGACCTTGCCAGCCGACGTTTCAATGCAAGCAATAGCGATCTGCCCGGTATTCTCCATGAAGATGACGACGCGGGTTTCGCCTTCCTGTGCGGCAACAAGCCCGCGCTCGATCGCGAAGGGACCGATGCCGGCCAGGATATTGCCGCAATTCTGCGCGTCGCTGACGATCGCCTGATCGACGAAGACCTGAAGGAAGAGGTAATCGACATCGACGCCCGCTCGCTCCGACTTCCTGACGACCGCGACCTTGCTGGTCAGCGGGTCGGCGCCACCCATGCCGTCAATCTGACGCGGGTCGGGCGAGCCCATGACGCGCAGCAGGAAGGCGTCGCGCGCTGCGCTATCGCAAGGTAGATCCTCAGCGAGGAAATAGCCGCCCTTGGACGTGCCGCCGCGCATCCACATGACGCGGCTTTGGGTGAATGCTGTCACTTTAAACCTCCGTGAGGGTAGCCCTCAGATGTACTTCAGGCCCATCTCTTCCAGACGTGGACGCATATTGTAGATGTCGAGACCGAGTTCGCCGGCGGCGAGGCGGACGCGCTTGGCCTCCTCGGCGGCTTCACGCGCCTGCGCCTTTTCGAGGACGGCAGAGGCATTGGCGCGGGGTACGACGCATACGCCGTCATCGTCGGCGATCACGACGTCGCCGGGATTGACCAGCGCATTGGCGCAGACGACCGGAATGTTGACCGAGCCGAGCGTATTCTTGACCGTGCCCTGTGCGTGGACCGCCTTGGACCAGACGGGAAAATTCATCTGAGTAAGGTCGCGCACGTCGCGCACGCCGGCGTCGATGATCAGCCCACGGCAACCGCGCGCCTGCGCCGAAGTGGCGAGCAGGTCGCCGAAATAGCCGTCGGTGCAAGGACTGGTCGGCGCGAGGAGGAGGATGTCGCCTTCCTTCAACTGCTCGATTGCGACATGGACCATCCAGTTGTCACCCGGCGCGGCCGAGATTGTGACGGCGCTGCCGGCGATGCGCGCACCGCTGTAGATCGGGCGCATGTAGGGAGCGAGCAGGCCGGTACGGCCCTGTGCTTCATGGACGGTTGCGACCCCACATTTGGCAAGGCCATCGATGACGGAGAGGTCCGCCCTTTCGATATTCTGGACGACGACAGCGGGCATGGAACTACTCCTTCTCCCAAGATGGACAGCGACATGGACAGCTTCGCGGCAATGCTCAAATCCGTTCTGGCGCAAGCCCATTAAATTTTGATAATCATCAAACATGCAACCCGATCAGTTCAATATCCGTCACCTCGCTGCCATGGCCGCCGTGGTCGATCAGGGCAGCGTCAGTCTGGCGGCGCGCGCGGTCAATCTGACCCAGCCGGCGGTGACGCAGGGCATCGCCAAGCTGGAGGCGCAACTGGGCCTGCGGCTGTTCGACCGCCAGCCCGGCGGCATGGCCGCATTGGAGGCCGCGCGGCGACTGAAGCCGCGCATCGATGTGGCCCTTCGACTGATCGGCAGCAACCGCGTTACTGCGGCGCAGGTGCGGGCGTTCGTCGCGCTTGCGCGGGGTGGGAGTTATGCCGCCGCCGCCGCCGCTACGGGCGTGGCGGAGCCGTCGCTGCACCGCGCGGTGGGCGATCTGGGGCTGGCGGTCGGCAGTCGGCTGGTCGACCGGCGCGGACGGGGTGTGACGCTCACCAAGGCGGGCGTAGTGCTGGCGCAACGGCTGCGGCTGGCGCTGGCCGAATTGCGGCAGGGGCTGGAGGATCTGGCCGACCTGAAGGGCGAAGAGGGCGGCCGCATCCTCGTCGGGGCCATGCCGCTTTCGCGCGCGCGGCTATTGCCCAATGCCATTGCCCGCTTTCGCGCCGATTTTCCACAGGTCGATATATCGGTTCATGAAGGTTCCCATGCCGAACTGGTTGGGCCACTGCGCGATGGCGAGATCGACATGATGATCGGTGCTCTCCGCGATCCGGCGCTGGCGCTCGACCTTGGCCAGCGGCCCTTGTTCGAGGATCGTCCGACCATATTGACGCGACGTGGCCATCCGCTGGAACAGGGCTGGGACGCCGATGCACTGCGCCGTTTCCCGTGGATATTGCTGCCCGAAGGTACGCCGCTGCGCCAATTGTGGCATGCGATGTTCGCGGAACTGGGGGGCGACCTGCCCGCCGTGCCCATCGAATGTGGGTCCGTGATGACGATCCGGCAATTGCTGGTGGGGGGCGATTATCTGACGCTGCTGTCCTATGATCAACTCGCGCTGGAGCTGGAGGCGGGGCTTCTCGCGGACATCGGTCCGGCGCCGGGTGCGATCAGCCGGACGATCGGCCTGATCACGCGCGCCGACTGGCGGCCGACCCGGCTCCAGCAGCAGTTCATGGCGGCAGTCGAAGTGTCCGCCGGAGAGATGACTTCGTAAATTCTTATGGATCGATGGCGGATTCGATTGGCCGCCTTTGACCCGATGCGTCATCCCTTGCCGCCATGGAGCAGGAAGTTGGTCTGATCGGATTTGGCGAAGCAGGGTCCACCTTTGCACTGGCAGGGGACTGGGCTGACGCCGCCCATGTTTTCGATATCAAGACGGATGATGTCGCGACGCGCGATGCGATGCTGAAGGCCTATGCCGATGCCGGCGTGTCGCCGGCGCTCGCCTTGGCGGATGCGCTGGATGGCGTAACGCTGGCCCTGTCGCTCGTGACGGCAGATCAGGCGTTGGCCGTCGCGGAAGCCGCCGCTGCGCTGATCGCGCCGGGTGCGCTCTATTGCGATCTCAACAGCGTCGCGCCACAGACGAAGCAGGCGGCGGCAGCAGCGATCGAGGCGGCAGGCGGCCATTATGTCGACGTCGCGGTGATGGCGCCTGTCGATCCCGCCCGGCTGGGCGTGCCGCTGCTGCTGAGCGGCGTGCGGGCCGAGGAGGCGGGCCAGCGGCTGCGGGCTTTAGGCTTCACTAACAGTCGCGTCGTCGGCACAGATGTCGGCCGGGCCTCGTCCGTCAAGATGATCCGGTCGGTAATGGTCAAGGGGATCGAGGCGCTGACCGCCGAGTGCGTGCTGGCCGCCGACGCTGCGGACGTGCTGGACGAGGTGCTGGCGTCCCTCGATGCGAGCGAAAAGGCCCGGCCCTGGCAGGCGCGGGCGGACTATAATCTCGATCGGATGCTGGTGCATGGTACCCGCCGTGCCGCCGAGATGGAGGAAGTGGTCAAGACGCTCGAAGGTTTGGGCACGGGCGCGGCGATGACGCGCGGCACGGTCGAACGGCAGCGGGCGATCGGCGCGCGGGACAAGAAGACGCCGCCCGAAGGGCTGGCGGGCAAGCTGAATTTTCTTTCCGAATGAACGATATCTTGAGGTTGAGTGCATGAGCCTGATTATCGATTGCCACGGTCATTATACCGTTCTGCCCAAGGGGCATGACGCCTGGCGCGAGGAGCAGAAGGCGGCGTTCAAGGCCGGCACGCCCTGTCCGCCCTATCCCGAGATCAGCGACGCGGAAATCCGTGAGACGATCGAGGCGAACCAGTTGCGCCTGATCAAGGAACGTGGCGCCGATCTCACCATCTTCAGCCCGCGCGCTTCAGCGATGGCGCCGCATGTCGGTGACGAGGCGGTGGCCAAGGAATGGGCGATCCGCTGTAATGACCTGATCGCGCGCGTCGTGGCGATGTTCCCCGAAACTTTCGTCGGCGTGTGCATGCTGCCCCAGTCACCTAAGGCCGACATGAGCAATTCGATCGCGGAGCTGGAGCGCTGCGTCACTGAACTGGGCTTCATCGGCTGCAACCTCAATCCCGATCCGGGCGGCGGCCATTTCACTCATCCACCGCTGACCGACAGATATTGGTATCCCTTCTATGAAAAGATGGTCGAGCTGGACGTGCCGGCGATGATCCATGTTTCGGGCAGCTGCAACCCGGCGATGCACGCGACCGGCGGCTATTATATCGCGGCCGACACCATCGCCTTCATGCAGCTGCTGGAAGGCGACCTGTTCAAGGATTTCCCAACGCTGCGCTTCATCATCCCGCATGGCGGCGGCGCGGTGCCCTATCATTGGGGGCGCTATCGCGGCCTGGCCGACATGCTGAAAAAGCCTGACCTGTCGACGCACCTGATGAACAACATCTTCTTCGACACCTGCGTTTATCACCAGCCGGGCGTCGATCTGCTGGCCGACGTGATCGAGAACAAGAATATCCTGTTCGGGTCGGAAATGGTCGGCGCGGTGCGCGGTATCGACCCAACCACCGGTTTCTATTTCGACGACACCAAACGCTATGTCGATGCGCTGGAGATCAGCGACGCGGAACGCGCCGCGATCTTCGCGGGCAATGCCCGTCGCGTCTTCCCGCGCCTCGACGCCCAATTGAAGGAGAGGGGATTGTGATTACCGAAGACCCCAAGCATCAGGACATCCACGAATATCTGGCCGAGATGGAGGACATCCCCGGCACGCGCGTCTATACGGCGGCGCGGGCGCGCAAAGGCTATCATATGAACCAGTTCGCGATGAGCCTGATGACGGCGGACAATCGCGAGCGGTTCAAGGCCGACGAGCGCGCCTATATGGACGAATGGCCGCTGACCGAGGACCAGAAGCAGGCGCTGCTGGCGCGCGACTATAACAAGTGCCTGGACCTGGGTGGCAATGTCTATTTCCTGTCGAAGCTGTTTTCGACCGATGGCATTCCCTTTGCGGAAGCGGTCAGCACCATGACCGACATGAGCTTCCCCGAATATCGCGAAATGATGATGAAGGGCGGCCGTTCTCCCGAAGGCGTCCGTTCCATCAAGGCCAACGCCGCCACCGGCGGCGATACCAACAAAGGAGGCAGCTGAGATGGCGCGTATTACCGCTGGCGTGGCGTCGAGCCATGTGCCGCTGCTCGGCGTGGCGTCCGATTTCGGCAAGGACCGCGACGAGTATTTCGGCCCGATCTTCGCGGGGTACGACTGGACCCGCGAATGGGAGAAGGCTGAGAAGCCCGATGTCGTGGTTCTGGTCTATAACGATCATGCCTCGGCCTTCGACATGAAGATCATCCCGACCTTCGCGATCGGCTGCGGCGAGCGCTACAAGTCCGCCGACGAGGGCTGGGGACCGCGCGCGGTGCCGGACGTGGAGGGGCATCCTGACCTGGCCTGGCATATGGCGCAGAGCCTGATCCTCGACGAGTTCGACATGACCATCATCAACGAGATGGATGTCGACCATGGCCTGACCGTGCCGCTCAGCATGATGTTCGGCAAGCCCGACGCCTGGCCTTGCAAGGTCGTGCCGCTGGCCGTCAACGTCGTCACCTATCCGCCGCCATCGGGCAATCGCTGCTGGGCGCTGGGCGAGGCGATCCGCAAGGCGGTGGAGAGCTTCCCCGAGGATCTGAACGTGCAGATATGGGGCACCGGCGGCATGAGCCATCAGTTGCAGGGCGCGCGCGCGGGCCTGATCAACAAGGAATGGGACAATATGTTCCTGGACGGGCTGATCGGCGAGAGCGACCATCTGCGCCGCATCCCGCATATCGAATATCTGCGCGAAACGGGCAGCGAAGGTATCGAGATGGTGATGTGGCTGATCATGCGCGGAGCGCTGGGCAGGAAGACCCGCGCGCTGCACCGCCATTATCATGTGCCCTGTTCCAACACGGCAATCGGCCATCTTGTACTCCGGCCCGACAATGGCGAGGAACTGGACATGACTGGCAGCGGCGTGACGGCGATCGCGGCGGAATAAATTCATCGAGGCGCGCCTTGGCGCGTGCCTCAACCCACCCTAGCCCCTCCTCGAAGGGAGGGGCTTTTACAGTACGGAGTTTGGTCCATGCGTATTGCCCTGGCCGGTGCCGGCGCCTTTGGCGAAAAGCATCTCGACGGCCTCAAGAATATCGACGGCGTGACCGTCACCTCGATCATCGGCCGCGAGTTGGAAGCGACCAGGAAGGTCGCGGAGAAATATGGCATCGGCCATGTCACCACCGACTTGAACGAGACGCTGGCGCGCGATGATGTCGATGCGGTGATCCTTTGCACCCCGACCCAGATGCACGCCGCGCAGGCAATCGCCTGCATGGACGCGGGCAAGCATGTCGAGGTGGAGATTCCGCTGGCGGACAGCTGGAAGGACGCGCAGGCGGTGCTCGCCAAGCAGCAGGAAACCGGGCTGACCTGCATGGTCGGCCATACCCGCCGCTTCAATCCGTCGCACCAGTTCGTCCATAATCGCATCAAGGCCGGCGAGTTCAACGTCCAGCAGATGGACGTGCAAACCTATTTCTTCCGTCGAAAGAATATCAATGCGAAGGGCGAGCCGCGCAGCTGGACCGACCATCTGCTGTGGCACCATGCCGCGCACACGGTCGATCTGTTCGCCTATCAGGCGGGCAAGATCGTGTCAGCGCACGCGATGCAGGGGCCGATCCATCCTGACCTGGGCATAGCGATGGACATGTCGATCCAGCTGAAGAGCGAGACCGGCGCGATCTGCACCCTGTCGCTGTCCTTCAACAATGACGGGCCGCTAGGCACCTTCTTCCGCTATATCGGCGACACCGACACCTATATCGCGCGCTATGACGATCTGGTGAACGGCAAGGAAGAGCCGATCGACCTGGCCGGCGTCGCCATTTCCAACAACGGCATCGAATTGCAGGACCGCGAGTTCATCAGCGCCATCCGCGAGGGCCGCGATCCCAATTCGAGCGTCGCGAAGGTGTTCGACTGCTATCGCGTGCTGGGCGAGCTGGAACAGCAGCTGGGCTGAGCTGGAAATCCCTTCAGGGTCGCCGGAAGGGCGTGGCGGGCGACCGCCGCGCCCTTGTTGCATGCGTCCCGCTGTCAAGGCTGCTTGGCAAGGCGTTGCGGCGAAGCTATGCCTTGGCCCGGCCGGTGGAGATGATCCGCCGGCCGTTGATCGCGCCGGTGCCCCTGCCAAGGGGCTGAAAAAGGGAATGCGGTGAGAGGGCTTGCCCTCGATTCCGCGGCTGTCCCTGCAACTGTGAGCGGTGAGCATGTTGCATAGGCTTTCCTGAAATAGGGAAGGCAGCCACTGGGCCGGACGCTAAATCATGCGAGGCCTGGGAAGGCCATGCCGCATCGCTATGACCCGCGAGCCAGGAGACCTGCCGGCGTCTGGTCGCTCTTGCCTTGGTCCAGGGGATGGCCGTGGCACGGTATGCTCCGTCTGAGCGACGAAGAAGCGGCGGGGGCCGCATGGAAAAGCGCGTCTGCGCCGGATGGCGTCCGGCCGGCGCGCGCAGCCCCGGCCATGTCGCACGACGCCGGGGTGTCCTGACTTTCCATGTCCAACATTGCTGAAATATCCGCGCCGCCGTTGCGGCATCGTGTCGCCTGGCTGATGGGGACGCTGATCGCCGTCAATGTCGCTGTCTGGCTCTGGGCCATCGCGCAATTCCACGCCCAGCCGCTGATGCTCGGGACGGCGCTGCTCGCCTGGGGGCTGGGGCTGCGCCATGCGGTCGATGCCGACCATATCGCTGCGATCGACAATGTGACCCGCAAGCTGATGCAGGATGGGCAGCGGCCGATCACCGTCGGCTTCTGGTTCGCGATCGGCCATTCGACGATCATCGCCATCGCCTCCGTCACCATCGCCCTGACCGCCAGCGCCCTGTCCCGCTTCGAAAGTTTCAGCCAGATCGGCGGTGTGGTGGCGACCAGCGTGTCGGCGCTGTTCCTGTTCACCATCGCGGCGATGAACCTGATGATCCTGCGGTCGGTATGGCGGACCTTCTCCCATGTCCGTGCCGGCGGCGCCTATGTGGAGGAGGATCTGGACCTGCTGATGGGCAATCGCGGCCTGCTGTCGCGGCTGTTCCGTCCGATGTTCCGGCTGGTCAGCCGCAGCTGGCACATGGCGCCGCTGGGCTTCATCTTCGGCCTCGGCTTCGACACGGCGACCGAAGTGGCGATCCTGGGCCTGTCCGCCAGCCAGGCTGCCGACGGCATGGCGATCGGCACGGTGCTGGTGCTGCCGGCGCTGTTCGCGGCGGGCATGGCGCTGGTCGATACCGCCGACGGGGTGGTGATGCTGGGCGCCTATGAATGGGCCTTCGTCAAGCCGATCCGCAAACTCTATTACAACATCACCATCACGCTGATCTCCGCGCTGGTGGCGATCGTCATCGGCGGGATCGAGACGATGGCGCTGATCGGCGACAAGCTGGGACTGGAGGGCGCACCATGGCGAGTCGCGGCCAATCTGGGCGAGCATTTCAATAGTTTGGGCTTTGCGATCATCGGCCTGTTCATCCTTTGCTGGGCGCTGAGTTTCGGCATTTATCGCTGGAAGCGCTTCGATGAGATCGAGGTGCAGGTGGCGTCCTGAAACGCCATTGGCTTGCGTTGGAAATTCGTTTAGGGCGGCTGCATTGATCGCGCCGGTGCCCCGCAAGGGGCTTCAAATGGGAATGCGGTGAGAGGGGCCTGCTCCTCAATTCCGCGGCTGTCCCTGCAACTGTAAGCGGCGAGCGCGATGCACAGGCCCTCCTGTCGGAGGGCAGCCACTGGACCGACCGGTCCGGGAAGGCGTGCATCAAGCCTTGACCCGCGAGCCAGGAGACCTGCCGGCGTCTGGTCGCTCTTGCCTTGGTCCAGGGGATGGCCGGGGCACGGTAGATTCTTCCGTCTGAGCGACGAAATCGTGCGGCTGGGGCTGCACGGTGCGGGATGCCGGGCGCCGTCGCGCCCGCCCGTCGTCGCGCGCCGGCCGGCGTCCATCGGGGACGTCGGCAAGCCCCCGCCCGTCGTCGTTCGGCGCGCGGGAGTCTGTCGGGTTGACCGATCTTGCAAAATTGCCCGTGACCATCGTCACCGGCTTTCTGGGTGCGGGCAAGACCACGCTCATCAGCCATCTGATCCGCAATGCGGGTGGGCGGCGGCTGGCCGTCGTCGTCAATGAATTCGGCACTTTGGGGGTCGACGGCGATATCCTGAAAAGCTGCGCCATCCCCGATTGCCCGGCGGAAAATATCGTCGAGCTGGCCAATGGCTGCATCTGCTGCACCGTGGCCGACGATTTCATCCCAACGGTCGAGGCGCTGCTGGCGCTGGAGCCGCGCCCCGACCATATCCTGATCGAGACGTCGGGGCTCGCGCTGCCCAAGCCGCTGCTCAAGGCGTTCGACTGGCCGGCGATCCGGTCGCGGATCACCGTCGACGGCGTGATCGCGCTCGCCGATGCGGAGGCTGTGGCCGATGGCCGGTTCGCCCCCGATCTGGAGGCGCTGGATGCCCAGCGCCGGGCCGATCCGGGCATCGACCACGAAACGCCGCTATCCGAAGTGTTCGAGGACCAACTGGCCTGCGCCGACATGGTGCTGCTGACCAAGGCGGACCTGGCCGGGCCGGAGGGCGTGGCCGCCGCGCGCGCCGTGATCGCGGCGGAAGCACCCCGCCCGCTGCCGGTGGTCGAACTGGTCGACGGGGTGATCGACCCGCGCGTCGTGCTGGGCCTGGGCGCTGCGGCCGAGGATGACTTGGCGGCACGTCCCTCGCACCATGATGGCGAGGAGGATCATGAGCATGAGGATTTCGACAGCATCGTCGTTACGCTGGGCGACATTGTCGATCCGGCCGATCTGGTGGCGCGCATAGAAAGGCTGGCGCGCGAGCAGCAGATATTGCGGGTGAAGGGCTATGCCGCGGTTGCCGGCAAGCCGATGCGGCTGCTGGTGCAGGCGGTGGGCGCGCGCGTCCGCCACCAATATGATCGGCCCTGGCGTCCGGGCGAGGCACGCGCGACCCAACTGGTCGTGATCGCCGAGCATGATCGCATCGACGCGGCGGCGATCCGGGCGGTCCTTCAGGACTGACTTCGCGCCATGCACGTCATCTTCCGCGAGACCCACGGGATCGAGGAGGCGGCCGTCCCACAGGATCTGGGGCAGGCGCCCGCCGATCTTGTGCTGCTGTCCTTTTCGGACAGCGACCTTGGGGCGTTCGCGGAAGGATGGCATCGGGCGCAGGGTGGGTTGCCGACCTTGCGGCTCGCCAATCTGGCGGCCTTGGCGCACCCGCTGTCGGTCGACACCTATATCGAGCGGACGCTGTCGGGGACGAGGGCGATCCTGATCCGGCTGATCGGGGGGGCGTCCTATTGGAGCTATGGCCTGCAACAGGTCGAGGCGATGGCGCGGACGCGGGGGATTGTGTTGGCGGTGCTGCCGGGGGACGGGCGCGCCGATGCGCGGCTGGATGCGGCATCGACCGTGCCGGTCGCGACGCTGCGGGCGCTGGCGCGGCTGTGCGACGCGGGCGGCGCGGCGGCGGCGCGGGCGGCGCTCGGCCTGCTGGCGCGGGAAGCGGGGCTAATCGATGACCCCATCGGCGCCACGCCGCCCTTGCCCATGGTCGGCGCGTGGGATGGCGAGGCGACATGCCCCGCTGCCTTTGCGTTGACGGCGATGCAGCCCCGCATCCTGCTGGTCTTTTACCGATCCTATCTGACTGCCGCCGACATGCACCCGTTCGAGGCGTTGCGGGACGCCTTCGCCGCGCGTGGCTTCGATGTGATCGGCCTGTTCGCGCCCTCGCTCAAGCCGCATGACATACGCGGCTGGATCGCGCGTTGGGTCAAGGCGCTTGGCCCTGCCGCTATCGTCAACGCCACCGCCTTTTCCGCGCGGGGCGAGGATGGCACGACCCCGCTCGACGGGGCGGGCGTGCCGGTGTTTCAGCTGGCGCTGGCGACCTCCGGGCGACGGGCCTGGCGGGACTCGGCGCGTGGCCTGTCGCCGGCGGACCTCGCCATGCATGTTGTGCTGCCCGAAGTGGACGGGCGGCTGTTCGCGGGCGTGGCGAGTTTCAAGGAAGCGCAGGTTCGCGACGCCGCGCTGGAGTTTGCGCGCGGCGCGCACCGGGCCGATCCGGCCCGGATTGATGCGATCGTGGAACGGGTGATCGCCTGGGTGCGGCTCGCCGCTAGACCGGCGGCGGCGCGGCGGCTGGCGCTGATCCTGTCGACCTATCCCGGCAAGGCGCACCAGATGGCCCATGCTGTCGGGCTGGACGCGATCGCCTCGGCCGAAGCGATCCTGGGCGACCTTGCCGACGCTGGCTATGCCGTCGAGGCGGCGGGCGATCTGGTCGGCGCGCTTCAGTTCGAGCGGCTATATTGGCCGCTGGCCGACTATCGCCGGGCGCTGGCGGCCTTGCCGGCATCGTTGCGCGATGACCTTCGGGCGGCCTGGGGGGAGCCGGAGGATGATCCGGCCGCGCAGGATGGCGCTTTCGCCTTCGCTGCGGTTCGGCGCGATGGGCTGCTGGTGGCGCTTCAGCCGGAACGGGGGCTGAGCGAGGGTCGGGCCGACAGCTATCACGACCTTACCCATTGCCCGCGCCATGCCTATGTCGCTTTCTACCTCTGGCTGCGGGCGCAGGGGATCGACGCGCTGGTGCATATGGGCGCGCATGGCACGCTGGAATGGCTGCCGGGCAAGGCGGTTGCCCTGTCCGACGCCTGCTGGCCAGAGGCGCTGATCGGGCCGACGCCTTTGCTCTATCCCTTCATCGTGAACGATCCGGGCGAGGCGGCGCAGGCCAAGCGGCGGATCGGGGCGGTGACGATTGGCCATGCGCCGCCGCCGCTGGCACCGTCGCGTGACGGTGCAGGGCTGGGCCGGATCGAGACTTTGCTCGATGAATTTTCCAACGCCGATGGCCTCGACCCGGCGCGGCGGCTGCGGTTGCAGGCGGACATCAGGGGCGAGGCGGGCGCGCTGGGGCTGGAGGCGGACCTTGGCATCGATGCCGCCATGTCCCCGGCGGAGGCGATCAGCCGGATCGACCGCTTCGTTTGCGACATCAAGGAAAGCCAATATGGCGACGGCCTGCATGTATTCGGCCGGGGCGAGCAGGGCGCGGCCGAGCGTGACGGCCTGCTGGCCGCGCTGGACGGGCGGCGGATCGCGCCTGGCCCGTCCGGTTCGCCGCATCGCGGCCGGTCCGACGTGCTGCCGACCGGGCGCAACCTGTTCATGGTGGATCCGCGCGCCGTCCCGTCCCGCGTCGCCCATGCGCAGGGCGTGCGGCTGGCGGAGGAGCTGATCCGCCGCCATTTGCAGGACCAGGGCGATTATCCAAAAGGTCTGGTGGTCGACCTGTGGGGATCGGCGACGATGCGCACCGCGGGCGAGGATTATGCCATGGCGCTGCACCTGCTGGGCGCGAAGCCCGTCTGGGATCTGGCGTCGGAGCGGGTGACGGGGGTGGAGATACTGCCGCTCGCGATGATGGACCGGCCGCGCATCGACGTGACCCTGCGCGTATCTGGCCTTTTTCGCGATGCCTTCCCGACCTTGCCGTTGCTCTTTGGCCAGGCGGTGCGGGCGCTGTGCGAGCGGGACGAGCCGGGCGACTGGAACCCGTTCGTCGGCACCGCGCCGGCCTCGCGCGTCTATGGGCCGGAGCCCGGACGCTATGGCCTCAACATGGGCGATACCGCCGATACCTATACGGCTGATGCCCGGCGCTTGGCGGGGGAGGCATGGCTGGCAGCATCACGCCACGCGCTGGATCGGGACGAGGCGGATGAGGCCGGGCTGCGGGCGCGGGTCGCCGCCGCCGATGCCTTCGTCCATGCACAGGATCTGCCCGAAACCGACCTGTTGCTGGCGGCCGACTATGCCGCGCATGAAGCGGGTTTCGCCGCCGCGCAGGGCGTGACGGGGGGGATGGCGGCGCTCTATCATCTCGACGCGCGCAACCCGGAGCGACCGGTCGCGCGGCCGCTGGCCGAGGAGATAGCGCGCGTGGTGCGGGCGCGGGCGGCCAATCCCGGCTGGGTCGACGGCATGATGCGGCACGGCTTTCGCGGCGGCGCGGAACTGGCGGCGACGCTCGACCATCTGGGCGCCTTCGCCCATCTGGCGGCGCATGTCGCGGGCGGGGTGCCCGACCATCTGTTCGACCTTTATCATGACGCGACGCTGGGCCGTGCGGAGGTGCGCGATTTTCTGGCGCAGGCCAATCCCGGCGCGCTGGCGGCGATGGAGGCGCGCTTTGCCGCGCTGCTCGCCGCCGGTCTGTGGCGCACGCGGCGCAACTCGATCCTCGCCGGCCTGGGGGGCGCGCCATGACCATGGTGAAGGGCTGGTGCCCCGATGCCTGGCATCCGATGGCGGCGGGCGATGGGCTGCTGGTGCGGGTGCGGCCGCCGCTGGGACGGATCGAGGCGGCGCAGCTTGTGGGGCTCGGCGAAGCGGTTGCGACCTATGGCAATGGGCTGAGCGATCTGACTAGCCGCGCGAACCTGCAAATACGGGGGGTGCGCGAGCAGGGCTGGCGGCCACTGGTCGAGCGACTGGTGGCGCTGGGGTTGACCGATGCCGATCCGGCGAGAGAGGCGCGGCGAGCTTTGATGGTGGCGCCCGACTGGCAGGCGGGCGACGACACCGTGCGGATTGCGGAAGAGCTGATCGCGCGGCTGGCCGAACTGCCGAAGCTGCCTGCGAAAGTCGGCTTCGTCATCGATGCGGGGGATGCACCGCACCTGATCGGGGAAGCGGGTGACTTTCGGATCGAGCGTGGGGCGCATGGCGGATTGATCCTGCGTGCAGACGGCCGGACGCTCGGTGCAGACCTCGCCGTTGGGCAAGAGGTCGATGCGTTGCTTAAGCTGGCCCACTGGTTCGTCGCCAGCGGCGGCCCCGCCGCCGGGCGCATGGCGCGGCATGACGCGTCCTTGCCCGACTGGGCGGAGGGCCGCATCCCGCCCGCCAGCGCCGCCATGCCGGTGTGGGTCGGCGCGCATCCGCTTGGCTTTGCCTATGGGGCGCCGTTCGGGCAGATCGAGGCGCCGACGCTGGCGGAACTGGCGACGGGCGCGATCCGCCTCACGCCCTGGCGGACGCTGATCGTCGAGGGCGGTGACGGGCGGCCGGTCGGGGGATTGCTGCGCGGCCCTTCCGACCCGCTGTTGCGAGTAGATGCCTGCCCCGGCGCGCCACGCTGTCCGCAGGCGAGCGTCGAGACGCGCGCGCTGGCACGGCGCATCGCACCCCATGTCGGCGGGCGCCTGCATGTATCGGGCTGCGCCAAGGGCTGCGCGCGCGCGTCCGCCGCCGATCTCTGCATCACCGGCCGGGACGGCCATTACGACCTTACGAAAAACGCCAGGGCGGGATCGCCGCCATTGCAGGCGGGCATGGATGCGCCCGCCCTGCTCGCACATCTGGGAGTATATTGATGCCGCATGTCTATGAAACCGATGGCGCGGCGATCTATCGCCAATCCTTCGCCATCATCCGAGCGGAGGCGGCGCTCGGCCGCTTTTCCGCCGAGGAGGAGCCGGTAGCCGTGCGCATGATCCATGCCGCCGGCATGGTCGAGCTGGCGCCGCATATCCGCTTTTCCCCCCGTTTTGCCGAAGCGGCGCGGGCGGCGCTGGCGGGCGGCGCACCGATCCTGTGCGACGTGCGCATGGTATCCGAAGGGGTGACGCGGGCGCGGTTGCCGGCGGACAATATGGTCGTCTGCACGCTGGGCGATCCGTCGATGCCGGAACGGGCGCGGGCGATGGGCAATACCCGCTCCGCCGCCGCGCTGGAGCTGTGGCGGCCGCATCTGGCGGGCGCGGTGGTGGCGATCGGCAATGCGCCGACCGCATTGTTCCATTTGCTGAACATGCTGGCAGACCCCGGCTGCCCGCATCCGGCGGCGATCATCGGTTGCCCGGTCGGCTTCGTCGGCGCGGCGGAGTCCAAGGCGGCGCTCTGGGCGGAGCAGCCGGTGCCCTGCTGCATCGTCGACGGGCGGCTGGGTGGCAGCGCCATCACCGTCGCGGCGATCAACGCGCTGGCGAGCCGCGCGGAATGAGCAACATGCTGGGCACCATTCACGGCGTCGGCCTTGGCCCCGGCGCGCAGGATCTGATGAGCGTGCGCTCGGATCGGCTGATACGGGAAGCGCGCCATGTCGCCTATTTCCGCAAGGCCGGCCGGCCGGGCCAGGCGCGGCGCATCGTCGAGGGGATGCTGCACCCGGACGTGATCGAGATCGCGATGGAATATCCCGTGACGACCGAAATTCCGCTGACCGATCCGCGCTACAACGAATGCCTATCCGCCTTCTATGCCGACTGCACCGAGCGGCTCGCGGTGCTGGCGCAAGCGGGCGAGGATGTCGTCGTGCTGTGCGAGGGCGATCCCTTTTTCTACGGTTCCTTCATGCACCTGCACAGCCGCCTGTCGGGGAGCGTGCCGGTGCGGATCGTGCCGGGAATCAGCGGCATGGCGGGCGCCTGGACCGCCAGCGGCGCGCCGATCACCTGGGGCGACGATGTGCTGACGGTGCTGATGGCGACCCTGCCGGAGGAGGATCTGGCCCGCCGCATCCGGGATACCGACGCGCTGGTGGTGATGAAGATCGGCCGCAACCTGCCCAAGCTGCGCCGGGCGGTCGCGGCGGCGGGGCGTGAGGCGGAGGCGTGGCTGGTCGAACATGCCGCCATGCCGGAGCAGAAGGTGACGCCGTTGGCGCAGGCGGAAACGGTCACGCCCTATTTCTCGATCCTGCTGATCCACGGACAGGGGCGCCGGCCATGACCGGCTGGATCGCGATTGCCGGGCTGGGACCGGGGGATGAGGCGATGGTGACGCCCGAAGTGACGGCCGCGCTGGCGGAGGCGACCGATATCGTCGGCTATATCCCCTATGTTGCGCGGATCGCGGCGCGCGACGGGCTCACCCTGCATCCGTCCGACAATCGGGTGGAACGCGAGCGCGCGGCCCATGCGCTGGACATGGCGGCGGCGGGGCGGCGCGTCGTCGTGGTGTCGTCGGGTGATCCTGGCGTCTTCGCTATGGCGGCGGCGGTGTTCGAGGCGTTGGAGGGTGGGCCGGATGACTGGTGTGCGCTCGATATCCGTGTGCTGCCGGGTATCACCGCGATGCTGGCGGCCAGTGCGCGGGCCGGGGCGCCGCTGGGCCATGATTTCTGCGCGATCAACCTGTCCGACAATCTGAAGCCCTGGGCGCTGGTGGAGCGGCGGCTGCGGCTGGCGGTCGAGGCGGATTTTGCGATCGCCCTCTACAATCCCCGGTCGAAGGCGCGGCCGGAAGGCTTTGCCCGCGCGCTTGACCTGCTGCGCGACGTGAGCGGCGACGATCGCCCGATCCTTTTCGCGCGAGCGGTGTCGACGCCGGAAGAGGAATTGCGCATCGTGCCACTGTCGCAGGCGACGCCCGACATGGCGGACATGCGGACGGTGGTCATCGTCGGGTCGAGCCTGACGCGGATCATCCGCCGCGACGGCGCGCCGATCCTCTACACCCCGCGGTCTGCGCTATGATCGATCCAGTGCAGCACGGCGCGCGGGGCATGCAGTTCCAGTCGATCGGGCAAGGCGGGGCGATCTATCATCAGCACCGGCAGGCCGAGGTTGCGCGCGGCGAGCAGCTTGGCCTGCGCGCCCGTGCCGCCAGCATTCTTGCAGAGGACGAGGTCGATGCCGTGCGCCTGCATCAGTCGCATTTCACTCGCCATGTCGAACGGACCACGATCGATAACCAGGTGGTAATTAATAAGTGGCGGCGGGGTTGCTGGTGGATCGATGAATCGCAGCAGGAAAAAATGCCGCGGCCGCGCGGCGAAGGCGTCGGCGTGCATCCGGCCAAGCGCGAGCATGATGCGACGCGCGGGGCCGTCGAGTGCGGCCAGAGCCGCCGCCAGGTCCGGCACATGGGTCCAGCGATCCCCGGTCGTGGCGCTCCAGGCCGGACGGGTCAGCGCGACATGGGCGATACAGGCCATGCGCGCGGCCGTCGCCGCATTGGCGCTCATCGTCGCGGCGAAGGGATGGGTGGCGTCGACCAGATGGGTGACGCCCTGCGCGCGCAGATAGTCGGCCAGCCCCACCGCGCCGCCAAAGCCGCCGACCCGCACCGGCACGGGCTGCGGGCGCGGGCTGTCGACCCGGCCGGCATAGCTGAGCGTCGCCCGTTCGCCGCGTTCAGCCAGCAGGCGCGCGAGCGCGCTCGCTTCGGTGGTGCCGCCCAGGATGAGGATGTTGCGCATGGCTGAAAGTCCGGCACGGCCATGGCTGACGATCGTCGGCATCGGCGAGGATGGATGGGACGGGCTGGCCGCACCGGCCCGCGCGGCGATCGACGTGGCGGAACTGGTCATGGGACCGGCCCGGCATCTTGCGCTGCTGGGCGAGCATAAAGGGCGGAAGCTGGAATGGCCAGTCCCCTTCGCCGATGGCATCGGGCTTTTGCTGGCCGAGCGGAGGCGGCCGGTGGTGGTGCTGGCGTCCGGCGACCCCTTCTGGTTCGGCGCGGGGAGCAGTCTGACGCGGCAGCTCAAAGCGGCGGAATGGGTGGCATATCCGGTCCTGTCCACCTTCTCGCTGGCGGCGGCGCGGCTGGGCTGGGCGGTGCAGGACATGGCCTGTGTCGCGCTCCATGCCGCGCCGGTGACGCGGCTGCGCTCGCATCTCGTGCCGAGGCGGCGGACAGTGGCGCTGCTGCGCGACGGTGCCGCGGTACGCGAGGTTGCGGACTGGCTGACCGGGCAGGGCTTCGGGGCTTCGACCCTGCATGTGCTGGAGGCGCTGGGCGGTGCGCGCGAGCGGGTGCGAACGACGCGCGCCGATGCGATGGCATGGGACGATGTCGCACATCCGGTGGCGATCGGGATCGACTGCGCGGGCGAGGGCAGGGTGCTACCCTGCGCATCGGGCATCGCCGACGACTGGTTCGACCATGACGGACAGATCAGCAAGCGGCCGGTGCGCGCGCTGACCCTGTCGGCGCTGGCGCCGCGACCGGGCGAACTTTTGTGGGATATCGGCGCGGGGTCGGGATCGATCGGGATCGAATGGCTGCTCTCCGATCCGGCCAACCGGGTCATCGCGCTGGAGGCTGATCCGGTGCGCGCGGCGCGGGTGGCCGCCAATGCCGCCGCATTGGGCGCAGCCCGGATCGATGTTCGGACCGGGCGAGCACCGGACATCCTGCCTGAAGGACAAGCCGATGCCGTCTTTATTGGCGGTGGCCTGTCGCAGGCATTGCTTCAGGCACTCTGGGGGCGACTGCCCACCGGATGCCGGCTGGTCGCAAATGCGGTGACGCTGGAGTCCGAAGCGCTGCTGGCGCAGTGGCAGGCGGCCAAGGGCGGGGACCTGCTGCGCATCGATCTGGCAGAGGTCGCGCCGATCGGATCGCGGCGCGGCTGGCGAGCGAGCTATCCGCTGGTGCAGTGGAGCGTGACCCTGTGATCGTCGCCGGTTTCGGCTTTCGCGCGGGCGCGACCGAAGCGTCGTTGCGCGCCGCGCTGGAGGGCGCGCAGCTCGGCGCGCCGCCCGTGACCCTGCTCGCCGCGCCCGAGGATAAGGTGGCGGCGCTTGCACCGCTGGCCGAGTCCCTTGGTCTGCCGGTAGTCGGCATCGCCTCAGACGCGCTGGCAACCGCCGAAACGGTGACCCGATCGGCCATGAGCATGGCCGCGCGCGGGACCGGCAGCGTTTGCGAGGCCGCCGCGCTGGCGGCCGCCGGCCCCGGCGCTTCGCTCATCGCCCCCCGTTTCATCGCACCCGATCGCATGGCGACCTGCGCCATCGCCGAAGGAAGAGCATCATGACAATATATTTCATCGGTGCCGGTCCCGGCGCGCCCGATCTGTTGACCCTGCGCGGTCGCGATCGGATCGCGGCCTCGCCCGTCTGCCTCTATGCCGGTTCGCTGGTGCCGCAGGCGCTGCTCGACCATTGCCCGACCGGCACGCGGATCGTGAACACGGCGCCGCTGTCACTGGACGAGATCATCGCCGAAATGGCGGCGGCCCATGCGGCGGGGCAGGATGTGGCCCGGCTCCATTCGGGCGACCTGTCGATCTGGTCGGCCATGGGCGAGCAGTTGCGACGGCTGCGGGCGCTGGACATTCCTTATGAGGTGACGCCGGGCGTGCCCGCCTTCGCCGCTGCCGCTGCCGCGCTGGAGGCGGAACTGACCCTGCCCGGCCTCGCCCAGTCGCTGGTGCTGACCCGCACACCCGGCCGCGCCAGCGCGATGCCGCCGGGCGAGACATTGGCGGCCTTTGGCGCGACCGGCGCGACGCTCGCCATCCATCTGTCCATTCACAACCTGGCGCAGGTGATCGCGGATCTGCTGCCGGTCCATGGGGCCGACTGCCCCGTTGCGGTGGTGTGGCGGGCAAGCTGGCCCGATCAGCGGATCTTGCGGGGCACGCTGTCCACCATCGAACAGTCCATGGCGGGCAGCATGGAGCGCACGGCGCTGATCCTGGTGGGACAGGTATTGGCGACCGAGGGTTTCGGCGAAAGCAGCCTCTATGCGCCCGATTATGACCGGCGGTTCCGGCCGCAATCGGCGGACTCGCGCTTTACGGGAGTGAGTGAATGACCGTCCCCGGCTTGATGATCGCCGCGCCCGCTTCGGGCACCGGCAAGACGACGGTGATGCTGGGCCTGCTGCGCGCGCTGAGCGAGAATGGGCTGGCGATCCAGCCGTTCAAGAGCGGGCCGGATTATATCGACCCGGCCTTTCATCGTGCCGCCTGCGGCCGTGCTTCCTTCAACCTAGACAGCTGGGCGATGATGCCGGGTCTGATCGACGCCATTGCGGCGGAGGCGAGCGGAGCGGATATGATCCTCGCCGAAGGATCGATGGGCCTTTATGACGGGGTCGCCAGCGTTGGCGGGACCGGGCATGGCGCCAGTGCCGACATGGCCCGACGCATGGGCTGGCCGGTCATATTGGTGGTCGACGTATCGGGACAGGCGCAGTCCGCCGCGGCGACGGCGATGGGCTTCGCGCGCTTCGATCCCGATCTGCCCTTTGCCGGGGTGATCCTCAATCGCGTCGCCAGCCCGCGCCATGAACGGCTGGTGCGCCGGGGGATGGAGGCGGCGGGCATCCGCGTGCTGGGCGCGCTACCCCGGCGCGGCGACCTCACTCTGCCGGAGCGGCATCTGGGGCTGGTGCAGGCGGTCGAGCATCCCGATCTCGACAAGGCGATCGCCGACTATGCGGTCTTCCTGCGGGATCATGTCGATCTCGCCGCGATCTGCGACGCGGCGTCGGGGCGGGGCGGCAGCACAGCAGGGCAGCTGCCGCTACCACCCGCGCAGCGCATCGCGCTGGCGCAGGACGAAGCCTTCTCGTTCATCTACCCCCATCTGCTGGAAGGCTGGCGCTGCGCGGGTGCGGAGATCGTGCCCTTCTCGCCGCTGGCAGACGAGGCGCCGGCGGCTGACGCCGATCTCGTCTGGCTGCCCGGTGGCTATCCCGAACTTCATGCCGGGCGGATTGCATCCGCGTCCCGTTTTTTGACGGGCTTGCGCCATCATGCGGAAACCCGGCCGGTGCATGGCGAATGTGGCGGCTACATGGTGCTGGGCGAAGCATTGATCGACAAGGATGGCGCGCGCCATGCCATGGCCGGACTTCTCGGCCTCGTCACCAGCTATGCCCAGCGGCGGATGCATCTCGGCTATCGACATGCCCGGTTGCTCGCGCCCGTCGCCGGCATGCCTGCCGAAACAGCGCTGCGCGGGCATGAGTTCCATTATTCCACCATCCTTGAGCAGCCCGACGCGCCGCTGGCCCATGTCACCGACGCCGATAGCGTCGCGGTCGCCGAGACCGGATCGCATCGCGGCCGCGTGACCGGCAGCTTCTTCCACATGATCGCGCCAGCCCTATGATCGACCTGACCCTGATCGGCATCGGGACGGGCGATCCCGAGCAACTTACGCTGGCCGCCATCCGGGCGATGAACGCCGCCGCCCTCATCCTGCTGCCGCGCAAGGGGGAGGAGAAGGCGGACCTGATCGCGGTGCGCCGGGCCATTTGCGCGCGCGTGCTGACCGGCCCGACCCGGATGGTGGAATTCGACCTGCCGGTGCGGCGGCAGCAGGGCGATTATCTGGGCGCGGTGCAGGACTGGCATGATGCGATCGCGGCCTGTTGGACCAAACAGATAGAAGAGCATTTGCCCGACGGCGGTCGGCTGGCGCTGCTCGTCTGGGGCGATCCCTCGCTCTACGACAGCACGTTGCGGATCGCCGACCGGCTCCTGGCACGGGGCATGGCGTTGCGCGTGTCGGTGGTGCCGGGGATAAGCAGCCTTCACGCCCTGACTGCCGCTCATGCCATCACCTTGAATACGCTGGCCGAGCCGGTCGTCATCACCACCGGGCGGCAGTTGCGCGACCATGGCTGGCCAGCGCAGGCGGACAGCGTCGCGGTGATGCTGGACGGCGGTTGCGCCTTTCAGGCGATCGATCCCACGGGGGTGAATATCTGGTGGGGGGCCTATCTCGGCATGGCGCATCAGGCGCTGATTGCCGGAAAACTGGAGGTGGTCGGTCGCCACATCATCGCGGAACGCGCGGCGCTGCGAGTACGGCACGGCTGGATCATGGATGTCTATCTCATGCGGAAGGAAAGAGGATGATGCAGGTCGACCAAGCGCGCCACAGCGAAAAGATGCGCAAGAAACAGGCGGCACAGGCCAAGATCATGGCCAACAAGACCCAGGAAAAGGGGCTGCTGATCGTTCATACCGGCAAGGGCAAGGGCAAGACCAGCGCCGCGCTGGGCATGGTCGTCCGCTCCATCGGCCATGGCATGAAGGTCGGGGTGGTCCAGTTCGTGAAGGGCGCCATGGCAACCGGCGAGAAGGCGGTGTTCGATGCCTTTCCCGACAATATCGATTTCAAGCCGATGGGCGAAGGCTTCACCTGGAACACGCAGGATCGTTCGCGCGACATCGCGGTTGCGCGCAAGGCGTGGGAAGAGGTGAAGCGGATGATCACCGATCCGGCCTATGACATGGTGCTGGCCGATGAACTCAACATCGTGTTACGCTATGATTATTTGCCGCTGGATGAGGTGCTGGCGGCCGTGGCAGAGCGGGATGCGATGAAGCATGTCATCATCACCGGGCGCAACGCCCCCGATGCGCTGATCGAGGCGGCCGATCTCGTGACGGACATGGTGATGGTGAAGCATCCGTTCAGGTCGGGCGTGAAGGCGCAGAAGGGCATCGAATTTTGAACGCAGCGCCGCCCGATTTCGACGCCGCCTTTCTGGAGCAATTCGACGCGCTGCTGGCTTGGCGCCGTGACGTCCGGCATTTTCGGACTGATCCTGTGCCGGAGCCTGTCGTGCAGGCGCTGCTCGCTTCGGTCAGCCTGGCGCCATCGGTCGGCAATGCGCAGCCCTGGCGGCTGGTGCGGGTCCGTTCTGCCGACCTGAAGGCGCGGATCGCCAAGCATGTCGACCAGCAGAACCGCGCCGCCGCCGATCGCTATGCGGACGCCGATCAGCGCGCCCATTATCTCTCACTCAAGCTGCATGGCGTGCGGGAGGCGCCCGAGCTGATCGCGGTCTTTTCGCACGAACATCCCGACACCGGCCATGGCCTCGGCATCGCGACCATGCATGAAATGCTGCGCTACTCGACCGTGATGGCGATCCATACCCTGTGGCTGGCGGCACGGGCGCGCGGCGTCGGATTGGGCTGGGTGTCGATCGTCGATCCGGCCACCGTCAGGGCGATGCTCGACGTGCCAGAAGACTGGAGCATGATCGCCCTGCTGTGCATCGGCTATCCGGATGGGCCATGCGCTACGCCGGAACTGGAACAGCGTGGCTGGCAGGCGCGCGAGGCGCTGGCGGATCGCCTGTTCGATAGATAGGCTATCGTCGCTCTCGATCACATGAGTTTTCCACTGGAGCCCACCCCATCAAACACAAGCCAGCAGCCTCTCTAAACGCTAGGTATGATACGAAGCTTCAACCCGTCCGAACCTGCACGTCGCTGCGGTGGTCTTACGGATGCGGACAGTTGCTCAGTATATTCCGATAAACCGCCCATCATCTGCCTGACCAATGGCTGATGGAATGCGGTTCAGAAACCGCTTCTTCCTGACAAATATTGCATTGTGAAAGATCCTGGCGGACGCGTCGGGTTTATGGTTTCGAGTGAACCTTCATGCGATCATGTCGGACCCGGCGTTTTCTGCCGGATCGGCTGGTTGTTTCGATCATTCGTATCGTCGTATCGTCTTCAATCATTCTCTATTTGAAGATCTATCGATCTAGCTTGGTGCGGCATGATGCCGAACCTTCCCTCTGGCCCCCGCAAAGGCAATGCCCCTTGATCGGCGTTCCACTGCTACTGGCGGCTGCTACAATAGCCCCAATCGGCGAGGTTGCGCCTGTTGGGAATGTAGGCCCGATTGTTCCTGTCCGTCCCCATTCGCATATCCATGCCGGCCAGCAGACGCCAGGCGAGGGACCGGTCGTAATCGATGTCACCTATGGCAGCGACATGATGGGAGTGGTGGCCGGCGGCGTGAAGCGGCGCGCACGCTATCTCGATAATCTCGATCTGGTCATGGAAGTCGATCTGGAGGATCTGGTCGGATGGGAAGGGGCGGAGATGCATGTCTACGGCCTCTATAATAATGGCCAGTCCATTTCCGAGGTTGTGGGCGACGCGCAGATGGTCAGCGAGATCGAGGTCAGCGCCCAGGCGTTCAAGCTGTATGAGGCCTGGATCGATCAGATGGTTGCGCCGAACCTGTCGTTGCGGGCGGGTATATATGACCTCAATTCGGAGTTTGACGTGCTGGACGCGGCGACGCTGTTTATCGGCGGTGCCCATGGCATGGGCAGCGACATCGGCATGTCGGGGCGCAATGGTCCGTCGATCTTTCCGGCGACCGGGCTTGCTGCGCGCATTCTCTATCGCCCGGCAGAGGGATGGGCGGTTCGCGCGGCGATATTGGACGGCATGCCGGGCAATCCGGATCATCCTTCTCGCACCAGTGTGCGATTGGGCGGCGGCGAGGGCGCGCTGCTGATCGGCGAGGTGGAGGCGCCTGTCGCCGGCGGGCGGTTGCTGCTGGGACATTGGCGCTATACCTCCTCCTTCGATCGGTTCGAGGGGACGCATGGCGGGGGCAATGCCGGCGTCTATCTGCGCGGGGAGAAGAGACTAGCCGAGCATGGCGATCGGCGCGTAGACGGCTTCTTCCGGCTTGGCACCGCCGCCAAACATTATAATATGTTCGACCGCTTTGTTAGCGCAGGACTTAAATTTAGTGGCTGGATCGACGGGCGGTCGGAGGATGAGATCGGCATTGCCCTGATCGGCGCTTTCACATCGCCCGAGTATCGCCGCGTTAATGATGCGGGTCGGTCCGAAATGGTGGCAGAAGCGACCTATCGCGCGCAGATTGCTCCCTGGTTGGCTGTGCAGCCAAACCTGCAATATGTGCGCAATCCGTCCGCCGATCGTGCGATCGACGATGCATGGGTCGTAGGACTGCGGATTGAGATGGCGTTTCGGTTGTTGGACTGAAGATAGTCCCATTAAATGGGATATGATTATCCAATGTGGAACTTACTTGCCGCGGCCTTTTCGTCGCCTTATAGCTCCGACAAAAGGGCGAGAGGAGCGACAGATGCGGCAGGCAAGGATGTTGGCGGGTTGGGCGAGCATGACGGCGCTGCTGCTGGGGCCGGTTACGCTTTACGCGGCTTCCTCCGGCGCGCGGCAGATCGAGAAGCTTGATCGGGCGCTGGTCGCGGTGCCGCTGGCGTCAGGGCAGGGAATGCATGTCAGCTGGCGCCTGCTGGCCACCGATACGAAGACCGTCCGCTTCACGGTACTGCGCGATGGCAAGCCGATCAGGACCGTCGCCGCAGGAGCGGCCACGAGCGTGACCGATGCGGGTGGAACCGCGCAAAGCCGCTACAGCCTGCGCGAGGGTTCGGGCAGGATCGTCGCGACGGCGATGCCCTGGACGAAGGGCTATTTGCCGATCCCGCTCGACAGGCCGGCAGATCGGGTGACACCCGATGGCGAGCGCTACAGCTATTCCGCCAATGACGCGAGCGTGGGCGATCTGGACGGCGACGGCCGCTACGAGATCATCGTCAAATGGTATCCTTCGATCGCAAAGGATAATGCCTTTGGCGGTTATACGGGCGAAACGCTGCTTGATGCCTATACGCTCGACGGCAAGCGGCTGTGGCGGATCGATCTTGGTCGCAACATCCGGTCGGGCGCCCATTATACCCAGTTCATGGTCTTCGACCTGAATGGCGACGGCCGTGCGGAAGTGGCGATGAAGACCGCGGATGGAACGGTCGACGGGACTGGCGCCGTGATCGGCGACACCAAGGCGGACTGGCGCGAGCATGATGGCGAAACGCCGCAGGCCGACCGGACGGGCGCGACCGTCCTGCCCGATGGCAGCAAGGTGGCGCGGCTGAAGGGGCGTATCCTGCGCGGGCCGGAATATCTGACCGTCTTCGATGGGCAGACCGGCAAGGCGCTCGCCACAACATCCTATGCGCCGTCGCGCGGGCCGAGCGGCGACAATCCATCGTCGGACGAGCGCGCCGCCACGTGGGGCGACGCCTATGGCAATCGGTCGGAACGCTATCTGGCCAGCGTCGCCTATCTGGACGGGCGGCGGCCAAGCCTGATCTTCGCGCGCGGCTATTATGCCCGTTCGACCATTGCCGCGTGGGACTGGCGCGACGGCAAGCTGACGCAGCGCTGGCTGTTCGACAGCGCTGCGTCGGGCAATGCCGACTATGGTGGTCAGGGCAATCACCAGATGTCGGTCGCGGATGTCGATGGCGATGGGCGCGACGAGATACTCTATGGCGCGATGGCGGTTGACGATGATGGCAAGGGGCTGTGGTCAGCCCGGCTTTTCCACGGCGACGCGATGCATGTGTCCGACCTCGATCCGACGCGGCCGGGCCTCGAAAAATTCGGCGTGCATGAGGATATGCGTAGCAATGGCAATATCGGCGCGGCCATGCTCGACGCGCGCACGGGCGAGCGGCTCTGGACCAAGCCGGCCGATCGCGACACCGGCCGCGGCATCGCGATCGACATCGATCCGCGCTATCCCGGCGCGGAAGCCTGGGCATCGAATTCGCCCGATCTGTGGGACGCGAAGGGCAATGTCATTCCCGGCGGCCATCCCCGCGCAGCCAATTTCGCCATCTGGTGGGACGGTGACGGCTTGCGCGAACTGCTGGACGGCACGCGCATCGCCAAATGGGATTGGCGCGGCAGCCGGGAAGTGCCGCTGCTGTCGCCCGAAGGGGTGGAATCGAACAATGGCACCAAGCAGAATCCGGCATTGTCGGCCGATATCGTCGGCGACTGGCGCGAGGAACTGCTGGTTCGCAGCGCCGATAGCAGCGAATTGCGGCTCTATGCCACGCCTTGGCCGACCGCGATCCGCCTGCCGACGCTGATGCATGATCCAGTCTATCGTCTGGGGATCGCCTGGCAGAACAGCGCCTATAACCAGCCGCCCCATCTGTCCTTCGCCATTCCGGACGACGTGCCGGCGGGAGAGGCAGCCAGGCGTTGATCTGCGGCTGATCAGGAGGCGAAGAGATCCCCTTGGCGCGGCCGTGTTGCGGTCGGGTGTTGCGGTGGTGGGCCGTTCACCAGCGCCCGCGCCCGGCCGGTCAACGTGTAGACCGCCTGGCGCTGCGCCCCGCGATTGAGATGGTCGACCCGGTAGCCCTGATAATGACGCTTTAGCAGGCCGGCCTTTACCAGTTCGGACGCGGCGCGGCTGAGATTGGTCTTGCCCGATGCGCGGACGCGCGCGCGGACCTCGTCCTGTACCAGCGCCTCGTCGGCTGAACCATCACCTGACAGGCGGCCGGTCTTGCGCAATTCGTCCCGCACCCGCTCCACCAGCGCCATGCGGCGCGGATCGCGATGGCCCATCGGCGTCAGCGCGTCGCAGAGCCAGTCGCGCAGCGGCACCAGCGCATCGCCCACCCGCACTTCCGGCCCGGCGCTGCCATCGGTGCGCGCCACGTCGGCGATCAGTGTCAGCAGCATGAAGGCATAGCGCGGGCGCGAGCAGCAATGCGACAATTGGTCGAGCAGGAGCGAGATATCGCTGCCACGGGGCATGGGGGAAGAGGTGGGGCGGGAAGAGGCGCGCGAATGAAACATAAGGTGAATCAAGCACAGAGCGGCCTCCTTGTGAATCCGCTTTTTTCCGCGAGTCGCATTTTGTCGGCTGTGACACTTTGCCAATCGGTAAAGTGTCATGGTGGAAACTTTACCGATGCGGCCGAGTGAGTCAGGACGGAAAAAGGCAAGGGCAGCCCTTCTGGACCGCCGTTTGCTTCCTTCAGATGATGGGATGATGGCTCAGACGCTGACGCGCTCCAGCCGCGGCGTGAGCAGGTGGACGGCTGCCAAGGCGACGAAATAGGCGCTGCCGGCGACTGCGAAGAGCGGCGTGTAACTGCCGATACTATCTAGGATATAGCCGGCATATTTCGCCATCACCATGCCGCCCACGGCACCCATGGTGCCACCGATGCCGACCACCGATCCCACCGCGCCGCGCGGGAACAGGTCTGACGGCAGAGCATAGAGATTGGCGGAAAAGGCCTGGTGTGCTGCCGTGGCGATACCGATGATCAATACCGCAAGCCAGAGATTGTCGATCGACTGGGCGAAGAAGATCGGCAGCACCGCGCAGGCACAGATGAGCATCGTCAGCTTGCGTGCGGCATTGACGCTTTTGCCTGCCTTGATGAAGCGGCCCGATAACCAGCCGCCAAAGACACTGCCGCCATCGGAAAGCAGGTAGATCACCACCAGCGGCGGGCCGAAGCTGATAAGGTCCAGGCCGTAGCGCGTGCCCAGATATCCGGGCAGCCAGAAGAGGAAGAACCACCAGATCGGGTCGATGCAGAATTTGCCGATCGCATAGGCCCAGCATTCCCTGACGCTGATGATTCGGCTCCAGCCGATCTTCTGCACGGGGTCGGCCGGATCCTGCTGGATATAGGCCAACTCCTCCGCCGTCACCTTGGGATGCTCTTCGGGTCGGCGATAGAGAGCGAGCCAGGCGATCAGCCACAAGATGCCGAAAATGCCGGTCGCATAGAAGGCGACGCGCCAGCCATAGGCTACCGTCAGCCATGGGACGAGCAGGGGAGTGACGATCGCGCCGACATTCGCCCCGGCATTGAACAGGCCGATTGCGAAAGCGCGCTCCTTCTGCGGGAACCACTCGGTCACAGCCTTGATGCCCGCCGGGAAATTGCCCGATTCCCCGACGCCGAGGCCAAAGCGGGCCATGGCGAACTGCGTGACGCTATGGACGCCGCCATGGGCCATGTGCGCGATCGTCCAGATCACGACCGCCACGGCATAGCCAAAGCGCGCGCCGATCACGTCGACTATCCGGCCAAAGCCCAGATATCCCACTGCATAGGCCGCCTGAAACCAGAAGACGATATTGGCATAATCGGTTTCCGACCAAGCCATTTCCTGGGACAGCGTGGGTTTTAGCACGCCGATCATCTGGCGATCGACATAGTTGATCGCCGTTGCCGCAAAGAGCAGGGCAACCACCACCCAACGATAACGTCCGACCGGTGGCGCCTTAATACTGGCTTCCATCATCATCCTGCTCCGTATTGAAATATGGTCGCTTTTAGCGCGACTCTTGTGCGTCGATCCTGCAATGGAGGGTTCCGAGCGGCCCGAAATCCATTTCCACTGTCTGACCTATTTGTACGACATGTACACCGGTGACAGCGCCTGTCGATATCCACCAGCCCGGCTCTATGGCAATTCCGCGCATAACTAGATTTTCGAGCAGGAAAGCGACCGATCCGATCGCGCCTCGTGCGAAGGCGGACGCGGTGCCGGCACCAATTTCCAAACCGTCGATGCGCGTGGTCACGGGTTGCTGGGTATAGGCACCATTCTGCCAGTCGGCGACAGCAGGGCCGATCAGTAGGCCATTATTATTGCCGAAATCGGATATGGTGACGGCCGGTCCCATGCTGTTGATGCCGACAAAAGGCGAACTGGCGATCTCAACGCCGATATGTACTGCGTCGATATGGTCGGCAGCCTCTTCCAGGTTGAACTGCGTCTGGCCCGAGGTCGGCGTCTTGCCGATACGGCACAGATATTCCGCCTCGATCGCGCCAAAGCCGTTCGCGAAGATCAAGCCGCGCGAACCCGGCTCGATCCGCGCGACCGTGCCAGCAAAGATCGGTCCGGCCAGCCGGTCGCAGCCATATTGATCGGACAGGGGCGGGAGGATGCGGCCGACTTTCCAGCCTGCGATCGGTTCGTCCACGCGCGCCAGCGCTGCGTCCTGGATGGCATAAGCCTCCGCCAGCGTCGTGGGCGGCGTGCCGGGATAGTCGGTAAGGCCGAGCGCCGACGTGCGGGCCGACAGAAAGCGTTCGGCGATGGCGTCGGCCATGCTGCTGCTTGCGCTCACGCAATATTCCTTTCGTTGAACATGGAATCCGGGTTAATGGAAACCGGTGTCATTGACAAGCCATAGTCTGCTTGGCCGCTGGCGCTTCGGGTTAACTGGACTATAAGGCGACATGGCGAAGCAGAAACAGCAAGAGGGGCCGGCGCCCAAGCTGACGATCAACGACATAGCCCGTCTGGCCGGCGTGTCGAAGAAAACGGTCAGCCGGGTCATCAACCGATCGCCGCTGCTGAACGAGGAAACCCGCGACAAGGTGGAGGGGATCATCCGGGAAACCGGCTATGTCCCCAATCCGCAGGCGCGCGCTCTGGCACTCGGACGCAACTTCCTGATCGGCCTGATTTACGACAATCCCAACGCGCAGATGGTGCTGTCGATGCAGCGCGGCATATTGGAGGCGTTGCACGGAACCGAGTTCGAGCTGGTGATTCGTCCGGTCGATCGCGGTTCCAACCATGTGATGGACGATATTCGCGGGTTCGTGACGCGCCAGCGCCTGTTCGGCGTCGTAGTGCTGCCGCCCATGTCTGAAAATGACGCGCTGGCGCGGATGCTCGACGAGCAGGGTTGCCGCTATGTCCGCATGGGGTCGGCCATGCTGGACGACGCGGAGCATATGGTTGCGTCGAATGATCGCGAAGCGGTGGCGGATGCGGTGCGCCATCTGATCGCGCAGGGGCATCGGCGGATCGGCCTGATCGCGGGTCCGCATGGCTTCCGTTCGGCGCAGGAGCGGCGCGAAGGCTTTGAAATGGCGCTGACCGAAGCGGGCATCAGCCTGCCGCGCAGCCTGATTGCGGACGGGCAATATACCTTTGAATCCGGGCTTTCCGCGTCGGAAAGCCTGTTCGACCTGACGCCGCGTCCGACCGCCATTTTCGCCAGCAATGACGAGATGGCTGCGGGAGTGCTCTATGCCGCACGGCTGCGGGGCATATCGGTGCCGGAGGAATTGTCGATCATCGGCTTCGACGATACGCCCGTCACCACGCGGGTCTGGCCGCCGCTCAGCACTGTGCGCTGGCCGATCGTTGCCATGGGGCGGGCCGCTGCACTGAAACTGATCGGCACGGCGATCGGCGAAGGTGCGGACGTCAAGGAGCCGTCCATGTTCAGTTCGACGCTGATCCGTCGTGCATCGGTTGCGCCGCCTGCCAAAAGTTGATAAAACGATCTCATGACACCGGTGTCTTGTTGGGCATCGTAGTGAGGATGAGGAAGCATCATGTTCGAGAAGACCTATCACGCGACGCACCCGGATATGATGGAGTGCGTGGACAATGAGAGCCTGCGCGACCGCCATCTGGTGGGCGGCATGTTCGTCGAGGGTGAGGTCGTCCTTAACTACAGCCATAATGAGCGGTTCGTGATCGGCGGCGCGGTGCCGGCCGGTGGTTCCCTGAAGCTGCCCGACCAGAGTGAGCCGGCCTCGGCGGCGGGCCATCCCTTCCTGGAACGGCGTGAAGCCGGCATCGTCAATATCGGCGGCCCCGGCGCGATCACCGTCGACGGCACGCGCTACGAGATCGGCAACAAGGAATGCCTTTACGTGCCCATGGGCACGAAGGACGTGATCTTCGAGGGCGCGGAGGCCCGCTTCTACATCGCCTCGCTGCCCGCGCACAAAGCCTTCCCGGTCAAGAAGATCACGCTCGCCGAAGCCAATCCGCTGGAGCGTGGCGACCTCGCCAACTCCAACCACCGCACCATCTACCAGCTGGGGATCCCCGGCGCGTGCGAGAGCGCGCAGCTGCTGCTGGGCCTCACGGTCCTCGAAACCGGCGGCGTGTGGAACACCATGCCGCCGCATCTTCATGACCGCCGCAGCGAAATCTATCTCTATTTCGACCTTCAGGGCGGCGACCGCGTGTTCCACTATATGGGTGAGCCGGACGCGATGCGT
>NZ_DATKFP010000071.1:0-1562 GCF_035511395.1 Sphingobium sp. | reverse complement strand
GCGGGACAGCCGCACGCTGGACCGCATTTTGGCGGCAGCCAAGGCGCGGTTCGGTGAAGCCGGCTTTTTCGTCGGTGCCCAGTCGGTTCAACTTCATGGCGGCATGGGCATGGCCGACGACTATGTGATCGGTATGTTGTTCAAGCGGCTGCTGCTGCTGCGCAACCTGCATGGCGCTACCAATGATGCGCTGAACCGCCTCGCGCGGCAGCCGGAAGTCCCTATTGAGGAGACGCACTGACCATGTCGGCAAATGATCCCATGGTGGTCGGCATCGGCCGATCGCCCTATTCGCGCAATTCCGGACGCACGACCTGGGCGATGGCAGTCGAGGCGTGTCGGCTCGCAGTTGAGGATTCGGGCCTGCGCATGTCCGACGTCGACGGCATTGTCGAATTCAACACGGGCGACAGCACCGGCAGCCTGAACGTTGCCTATGGCCTGGGCCTTCCGGGCCTGCGCTATCCGGTCGACATCGCCAATGGCGGCAATGTCGTGACGCTGGCCGTCGCACTTGCAGCCCAAGCCGTGCAGACCGGCAAGTGCAAGGCGGTACTCGTCTATCGCTCGCTCAACAGCCGGTCAGGCAAGCGGCTTGGTACGTTCACCGGCAATCTGGAGATTGGCGGCGATGATCAATATGGCGCCCCGCACGGCTATATGGCGCCCGGCCAATGGTTCGCGATGTTCTGCCGCCGCTACATGCACGAATATGGCACGACCTATGAAGATTTGGGCGAGGTCGCAATCGTCACGCGCGGCCATGCGGTCAAGAACGACTGGGCAATCATGCGCGACCCGATCGACATGGAACAATATCTCGCCTCGCGCTGGATTTACGATCCGTTCCGTCTGTACGACTGCGCGCTGGAGGCGGACGGCGCCTGCGCCATCCTTGTCACCAGCCGGGAACGGGCGCGCGACCTGAAACAGACCCCGGTCCAGATGCTGGACGAAGAAACCTTCATGGGCCGTCATCCCGACAGTTGGGAGGATTTCGGCAATCTCTTCTCCGCCCATTGCGCGCCGCCGCTGTGGCAGCGTACTGGCTTCACGCCGTCCGACATGGACTTCGCCTGTATTTACGACTGCTTTACCTTCACGACGGTCGGCGTGATCGAGGATTACGGTTTTTGCGGCAAGGGCGAGTCCGGCAACTATTATCGTTCGGGCAGGGCGACCTATGGTGGCGACTGCGTCATGAACCCGCACGGCGGGCTGCTATCGGAAGCTTATATTCACGGAATGAACCACCATTATGAGGCGGTGCTGCAACTGCGCCATCAGGCGGGCGAGCGGCAGGTCGCGGACGCCAAGGTGGCGCTCGTCACTGCCGGAACCGGCCCCTTCGGTGGCGGCCTCATCTACGCGCGCGTCTGACCGGGAGAAACCAGCATGGCTATCACACTCAATCCGCCGCAGCCTGATCCCTCGCTCGACAGCGCTCCCTATTGGCATAATCTCAAGGAGGGCGTGCTGACTCTGCAACGCTGCGAACCATGCCGGGAATGGCAGTTTCCTGCTATGGAGCGGTGTCGCCACTGCGGCGGTGCGGTGACGTT
>NZ_DATKFP010000070.1:0-4468 GCF_035511395.1 Sphingobium sp. | reverse complement strand
AGTGAAGGACCATGAGCACGTCGGAGCGTCAGAACCTTTATGGCGAGGTTACCGCCAAGATCATCGCCGATCTGGAAGAAGGCAGGCTCCCATGGGTGCAGCCGTGGGATGCCTCGCGATTCCCTTGCACGATGCCGCACAATGGAGCGTCGGGTCGTGTCTATTCAGGCATCAATGTGCTGATCCTGTGGGCCTCGGGGATCGAACAGGGATATGGCTCACAGCGCTGTCTGACATTCAAGCAAGCCGAGAAGGCAGGCGGTCATGTCCGGCGCGGGGAGAAGGGAACGGTCATCTGCTATGCCGACCGCTTCACCCCCAAGGACGAAGCCGAGAAGGCACGGGGCGAGGATCGCGAGGCGCGGACCATTGCTTGCCTCAAGCGCTTCACCGTGTTCAATCTGGATCAGTGTGAGGGGCTGCCCGAGGAGCTGACCAGCATTCCGGCGGTGCCCGATCCCGTCATGGCGATTGCCGAGGCCGACCGCGTGATTGCCGCGACCGGTGCCGATTTCCGGATCGGTGGCGGCGAGGCGTTCTATTCGCCGGTACAGGACTATGTGCAGGTACCGCCGCAGGCTGCCTTTCATGATCCCATCAACTGGTACCGGACGGCGCTGCATGAGCTTGGGCATCACAGCGGCCATGTCAGCCGGTTGAACCGCGATCAGTCGGGCGCCTTCGGATCGGCTGCCTATGCCAAGGAAGAACTGTGTGCCGAGATGGCGGCCGCCTTCACCTGCACCTCGCTCGGCATCCAGCCCACGGTCCGGCACAGCGATTACATCGGCGCGTGGCTCGAAGTCATGCGCGCCGATGAGAAGGCGATCTTCCGGGCCGCGAGTGCCGCCAGCAAGGCGGCGGACTTTGTACTCTCGGGCGGGGAGGTGCGGTCATGACCGATCGGCTTCCACCCCATGTCTTTCGGCGGCGGGGCCATCGTGCCCTGCGCCGGATGACCGAGCGGCAACGCGCGATTTTCTGGGCCATGCGCTTCGAGGAGATCGGCTATTCCGAACTCGCCGAGCGGCATGGCATGAGCGCGGGCGAGGTCGAGGCCGAATTTGCAACGGCGCTCAAGATATTCTTGCGCACATTGCGTGAGCCCGAACCATGGTGGCTGCGGCTGTGGCCGTGGTGATCAACATGTCCCGCGTGATGGCTTGCAGTCCAATGACTTGCCATCGCGCGGCAAGCCCGACAGGGTAGAGACAATCATGCGCAGCGATCTCGATCATCTTCCCGCCAACAAGCAGCGCGAACTGGAACGCGTGCTCCAGCTCATCTTCGAGGAATTCGAAGACGCCTTCGCGCTCGCCAAGCACGAGTGGAAGAAGAAGGGCCGCATTCTCAAGGTTTTGCTCTACGGGTCATATGCGCGCGGCAACTGGGTCGACGAGCCGCACACCGCCAAGGGTTACAAGTCGGACTATGACCTGCTCATCATCGTCAACGACAAGCGGCTGACCGACCGCGTCAAATACTGGGCCAAGGTCGATGACCGGCTGATGCGCGAATACGGCATTGCCGGCACCATCAAGACCCCGGTCAATTTCATCGTGCACACCCTGCAAGAGGTGAACGACGGGCTCGCCCATGGGCGGTACTTTTTCATGGACGTGGCCCGCGACGGCATTGCGCTCTACGAGAGCGACGATATCGAACTGCACGAGCCCAAGCCCAAGACGCCGCATGCCGCGCTGGACATGGCGCGGGAGTATTTCGAGGAGTGGTACCCGAGTGCCATGCGCGCCCACGTTAATTTCGGCGACGACCTCAAGCGTGGCTGGAACAAGGACGCAGCCTTCATGCTGCACCAGGCCACAGAGAGACTGTACCACGCCGTTTTGCTCACAATTTGCTTCTATACGCCACATGTTCACAATCTGGCGTTCCTGCGGACGCAGGCCGAGCGGCTCGATGCCCGGCTGACCTACGTCTGGCCAACAGACAACCGCAAGCACCGGGCGATGTTTGAAAAGCTCAAGGAGGCCTACGTCAAGGCGCGCTACAGTAAGCACTACAGGGTCAGCGAAGAAGAGCTGACCTGGCTTGGCGAACGCGTCGAGGAACTGGGCCGCGTCGTCCACGAAATCTGCTCGGAACGCATCGCGCAGCTTGAAGCGACGGCGCGCGAGGCGGGTTGAATGGCCCGCCATCGAAGAGTTTCATTGCCGGAGATGAACGGCTATTCGTGATCGATGGGCAAGGGTGTTTTCATTCATCGGTCGGATTCCATCTACGACGACAGTCCGGCCGAACGATATCAATTTCCAAACCAGTACCTCGGGCGCGTGAGCGCCTGTGTCGGTGACTGGATCATCTATTACGAGCCGAGCAAGATCCAGGGCACGCGCGGCTACTTTGCCGCCGCGAAGGTCGCCCAGGTCGTGCCCGATCCCAAGGCGAAGGACATGTATCTGGCGCTGATCGAGCCGGGTACATATCTCGACTTCGTCAATCCTGTGCCGTTCAACGGCGTTCTCGGACTGGTCGAGCTTGGTGTGCTCAACGAGGCCGGTAAAATATCGGGCCGGGCACAGTCCGCAGTCCGCCCACTTTCAATTACGGATTTCAATCGCATCATCGATCTCGGCACTGCCGAGGAGGACGATTTTCTCCCGCGCGTCGATAGCGAGAGCGACAATTCCCTGCGCGAGGAGCGGACGCCCTTCCTTCACGAGATCGAGCGGGACCGTGTCGCCTACCTCGGATCGAGATTGGTGCGGGACCGGTTATTCCGCCGCCGCGTCGTCACCGCCTACGACGCACGGTGCGCGATAACAGGCCTCAAGCTCATCAACGGTGGTGGCAGAGCCGAGGTTGAAGCCGCCCACATTCGCCCCGTAGAACGAGGCGGCCCCGACATCGTCAACAACGGCCTGGCTCTGTCAGGAACGGTCCATTGGATGTTCGATCGCGGGCTCATCAGCCTGAAGGACGATTTGGAAATCCTGATCAGCCGGCAAGCGAACGATCCTGACGGCATTCGCTCGCTGGTCAATCGCACCGGTTTTGCGATGCCGCCTGTGAGGGGTGCAGACAGACCGCATCCCAGTTTCCTGTCCTGGCATCGCGAGAATTGTTTCAAGCACTGATCCCACGCGTTGACCGCCGGACGTTCAATTCGGTTTGTCTGAATGGGCCGCCGCGATTGATCCTTCATCGGCAAACTCTCGCAATCCACGCCGCCGCCAGAGCGCCAGTGCATGTTCGCGATCCGGCCCACGCAGTTTCGCCACTGCTTCGACCAGAAGTCCGAAGATTGCGGCGCGATCATCGTCGGTAAGTTCGACGATCCCAGCCTTCACTACAATGCCGCCGAGCTCGATCAGATGCCGCGTGCGTTCGCGCCGCTTCACTTGCCAGTCCCGGCGATCATGGCGCGCCTGCTTCGCCTGCAGCCGATGGCGCGCGGCCGTCGTCCTTCGCAGCGCCGCCCTGCTCGCGGCTAGTGCGACTGCCAGCGTCTTCGCGTTCCCCGCGAAAGAACGCAGCGCCCCGCTTGCGCCACGCCTCCCGCGCCGGGCGTTCTGCAGCGGCAGCATCGAGCAAGGCCCCGGCCAGTTCCTCGATGGTGAGTTCATCCGCGCCGGTCGCCATGACCAGCTCGCCGAGCTGGCTTTGCTTGCGGCTCTTCAGTTGCCTGGCCTTGTCACCCAGAGCTTTCAACTCGGCATCATAATCGCGGGGTTTGCGCATGGTTCGTCCCTTCCCTTGATGGAGCGGAACGAACCAATTATCGAGGTTCCCGATTAGTCACAACATCGTGAAATCTCCTGAGATTTCGCGTTCCCGAGACTGATGAAATCTTTCGAGGGCGCGCTTATACGTCGTGCCGACGTGCGCTTTTGAGTGTAAATGGATTGCCGTCATGGCGATCTACCACTTCTCGGCCAAAGTGATTTCCCGCGCCGTCGGCTCCTCGGCGGTGGCAGCGGCCGCCTACCGCTCGGCCTCGCGGCTGCGCGATGACCGGCTCGACCGGCACCACGACTTCTCGAACAAGGCCGGCGTTGTGCACAGCGAAGTGCTGCTGCCTGACGGCGCCCCCGAGGAATGGCGCGACCGCGAGCGTCTGTGGAACGACGTCGAGGCCGTGGAAGTGCGCAAGGACGCACAGCTTGCCCGCGAAGTCGAGTTCGCCATTCCCCGCGAGATGAGCCAGGCCGATGGCATCGAACTGGCGCGCGATTTCGTCCAAAAGGAGTTCGTCGATCGGGGCATGGTCGCTGATCTCAATGTTCATTGGGACATCGGGCCCGACGGCCTCGCCAAGCCGCATGCCCATGTGATGCTTGGGCTTCGCGAAGTCACCGACGAAGGCTTTGGCGCCAAGGTGCGCGACTGGAACAAGACCGAGTTCCTCACCCACTGGCGCGAAGCCTGGGCCGAACACGTCAACGAGAGGTTGGCCGAGCTCGATATCGACGCCCGGATCGATCACCGCTCGCTGGAAGCGCAGGGC
>NZ_DATKFP010000069.1:0-4334 GCF_035511395.1 Sphingobium sp. | reverse complement strand
ACAAGTGGTAGCGCGCTTTTGGCCGATTCGCGTGCCAAGCGAGCCAATTGCCTGATTGTTGATTATCGCATGCCGGACATTGATGGCTTTTCGATCCTGCGCCAACTCCGATCGCTGGGCTGGTCCGGATGCTCCATCATGATTTCGGGCTTCCATGACGAGGTTCTCGCCCGCCGCGCTGCCGACGCGGGCTTTGATCACATGATCACTAAACCACTAAGGAGCCGTCTACTCCTCGAGGCAATCGGCCGTCACAGACGCCTCTCGTCGAATGAGTAAATGGACCGCGTCCGACCGCCAACGCTAAAGAGGCCAGGTGGGGACACGAGCACGTCGTTTTTCCAGAGGAAACCAACCCAGCTGCGCCCAAGGGCCTTGCCCGCGGCTGGGCTCATTTGTCACAGCAACACATCTTGGATAGTGGTGGACGGTACGATTCATATCGATTTACGCGCTCCCCTTATCCGCCTGACGAATTAGCACCTGAAGAGGGCCGTTTCCAAGCTAGTGGCAGGACCACAAGCAGCAGGAGCGACAGGCCGGCAATGCTCCAGAGGACGAGAGGCTGAGCGCCGGGTGCGGCGAAAGCGAGCGCCACGGGCGCCAGTGCCTGCCCGATGCTGGCAGCCGAATGCTGGAGGCCAAGCCTCACCCCTGAGGCCGCCGCAGAACCGCTGATCCAGAAGCTTGTGACCAATCGCAGGCTCGCCGAGCTCCAACCGGCGACCAGGATGAACACGCTCATATCGGCTATGCTTGATGCGAGTGGAAAGGCAACGAGCGCCGCTGCCAGCAAACCGAGCGTCAATCCGGCAAGACGCCCGGGAACCTTCACTAACCAATCGAGCCTTGCATGAAAGATCTGCGCCGCCAGCATGCCGAATCCGCAAAGACTGAGCATCCAGGCGATCTGCTCGCGGCTCAGCGAGACCGCACTGCGCGTCATCAGGAGATTGACGTGCATAGCGGCAAGCCCGGCCCCCGCAGCGATCGTGATGAGTAATAGGACTCCCGTGGCGCAGACTGTCGGCGGCGGCGGATCTCCTGAGTCGAGGCAGTGCGCACAGCGGCCTGGCAGGCTTACAAGGCAAAGCGACCCCGCGACGGTGCCGATGCTGGCAGCAACGATCATGAGCGGCGCGCCGGGCATGATCGCAACGGAGGCTTCCGCCAAAAGCGGTCCGCCGAGGTCTCCCAAAAATACAGACCCCGTCAACCAGGTGAAACGCCGCGCCTGCTCCCCACGGCTGACCGCGGCGAAACTCGCACTGAGCAGCGCAAGCGGTATGATGGCGGCGGCCGCCATCCCCGCGACCGTGCGCAAAACGTAGAGAGTCGGCAGAGCTACGAGGCCAACTGGTGCAGTCACCATCGCGAGGATAATGAGCGCTGTGCGCAACATGACGCGGTAGTCGACCCGGTCGGCAATCCAGCCCCAAAGCGGTGCCGCCACCAGTGCTGCCAGCGGGTGGACGGCGGTCAAGCTCGCGACATGAAAATCATGCGCTGAGGAAAGCCCGCCGGGATTTGGGTGGACCAGGGTCGGAAGGAAAGCGAGAATGGCCGTCTGCCCTGCCGAGGCCGACACCGCCGCGAGCAGCAACACAATGAAGGAGGATTGACCACGCTTGCCATCGTGTGATTCGCCTTGGGGAACAAGCGGGTCAGCGGTTCGTCGGAGAGCCGGTATCACCACCAAGCGCGCAAGCCGATCACCAGCCGGTGTTCGGATGACCCCTCGCCCCGCAGGCGTCGGAAGCCCGCCGTGCCATCGAACGCACGCTCCCAGACGAAGCCGATATAGGGCGCGAACTTGCGCGACACCTCGTAGCGCAACCGTCCGCTCAGCTCGACATTGCTGAAGCCGCTGCCAAGCTGCCGATCTCTCGACCGCTTCGAATAGATATTGGTCTCTACCTGCGGTGTGAGGATCAACCGATTGGTGAACAGGACCTCATAGGAGGCCTTGGCGCGCGCCGCGAGACGCCCATCGGTCCCTACATAGCCGGTGAGCTGGACGTCGAACCAATAAGGCGCCAGTCCCTCGACGCCGGCGGCCAGCCATGTCGTCGCGCCCTTGCCGAGATCCTGCCTGACCCCGAGCAGCGTGCCCCAGAACGGGTTCTTGCTGTGCCACCACAGCGCCTCGACGCTGCTCTCCGGATCGAGACGTTGGTCGCGGGAGTTCTTGAGGCCCTGGCTGCGCAGCCAGAGCTTGTCATTGTCCTGACCCTTGGTGACGAGCACGGTCCAACCCACGCCCTGACCCTCGTTGCCGCTGGCGAATTCGAGCTCATCGACAAGTATCTTGGGGATCGAGAGCTTGTCGGCCATCTCATAGCCCGGCAGCGTCGAGTTGCGATAGCCGTCGGCATAATCGTCCGAGTTGCGCGCGTTCGGCGGGGCCTTGCCACCCTGCATCGAGCCCATGTCCATCGTGGCGCCGTTACCGGACGCCTTCGTGTCGGTCATATCCATGCCCGGCATGTCCATGCCCGCATGGTCCTGAGAGCCTTGCGCGGAAGGGGTGTGCTGAGCGGGAGTGGCCGTTTGGGCAGGGGTGGCGGCGGGCGACGGGGGCGAGGCATCCTGCGCGAGGGCGGGAGCCGTGATCGCCGGCGCCAGGAAGAGGGCAGCGCCAAGAGCGATGCCGCGCGAGGGGAAAATCCGGATCATGCGACCACCACCTCCCGGAACATGCCGGCCGCCATGTGATAGAGCAGATGGCAGTGGAAGGCCCATCGGCCCATGGCGTCGGCGGTGACGCGGAAGCTCACCCGCTGGGCGGGCTGGACCACGACCGTATGCTTGCGGACCTGGAAGGCGCCGTCCGGGCCTTCGACATCGCTCCACATGCCGTGCAGATGCATCGGATGCGCCATCATCGTGTCGTTGACGAAGGTGACGCGCAGCCGCTCGTTTGGCTTGAAATGAAGCGGCCTGGAATCGTTGAGCTTGATGCCGTCGAGCGACCAGATGAACCGTTCCATATTGCCCGTCAGATGCAGCTCGATGTCGCGCTCGGGCTCGCGCGGGTCGGGATCGCCGCCCGGCGTGCGCAGATCGGCCAGCGTCAGCACGCGCCAGCCGCGCCCGCGCAGCCCGGCGCCGGGATCGTCGAGATTGGTGCGCGGATAGTCGACGCGCATGTCGGTATTGGCGCCATATTCGGTGCGGGCGTGCCGTGCCCTGGCCGGCATCTCGGTCATGCCGTGCCCGGCATGCGCGTCGCCTCCCATTGCGCCCATCGTCGCCATCGCGCCCATCATGTCGACCGGCTCGAGCCAGGTCCGGGCATCGAGCGGCGGCACGGCTGCCGCCATGCCCGGGGCCGGTGCGATCGTGCCACGCGCATAGCCGCTCCGATCGATCGCCTGCGCGAAGATGGTGCGGGCGCCGCCCTCGGGCATGGTGAACTCGACGTCGTAGGTCTCGCCCGGGCCGATCCGGAATTCCTCGACCGTGACCGGCTCGACCGGCTGCCCGTCGGTCGATACGACCGTCAGCTCGACCCCGGGGATCCGCACGTCGAAGAACGTCGCCGTCCCCGCGCCGACGAAGCGCAGGCGCACGCGCTCGCCGGGCGCGGCGATACCGGTCCAGTTGCCGGCGGGCGGCGCGCCGTTCATCAGATAGGTGTAGGTCGCGGCAGAGACATCGCTGTAGTCGGTCGGGTTCATCCGCGAGCTGTTCCACATCCGCCGCCGCTCGAGCGCCTTGCCCAAGCCCATGGTGCCGACATCCTTGAGGAAATCGCCGGCGGTCGGCTGCGCAAAATTATAGTAGCTGCTCTGCTTCTTGAGATTGAGGAAGATCTGCAACGGCGGCTCGTCCGACCAGTCGCTGAGCACGATGCAATAGTCGCGATCGGGCGCCCGCGCCGTCGGCACCTGTTTTGGCTCCACGATGATCGCTCCATAGAGTCCCGTCTGCTCGGCGAGCGTGTGAGCGTGATACCAGTAGGTTCCGCTCTGGCGGACCTCGAAGCGATAGGTGAAGGTCTCGCCCGGCGCGATGCCGGCAAAGCTGATGCCGGGCACGCCGTCCATCTCCGCCGGCACGATGATGCCGTGCCAATGGATGCTCGACATCTCCTTGAGGCCGTTGCGTACGCGCAGCGTGACCGTGTCGCCTTCGCGCAGGCGCAGGACCGGCGCGGGCACGCTGCCGTTCACGGCGGTCGCGATACGGCGTTTGCCGGTGAAGTTGACCGGCAGCTCGGCGATCTCGAGGTCGAACTCGGTCCCGCTCAGCTCAGCGGGCAAGGTTGGTGCGGATCGCGCGAGAAGCGCCGGGGCGAAACCGGCGACCGCGCCGCCGATCGCCAGCCCCTG
>NZ_DATKFP010000068.1:0-3329 GCF_035511395.1 Sphingobium sp. | reverse complement strand
CGATGTCCGGCTACAGCCTGGGATCTGCGCTGAACTTTGTGTTGGTGTTCAATATCGGCGCGGTATGCGGCGCGATCTTCGGTGGCTGGCTTGGCGACAAGTTCAATATCAAGCATGTCCTGGTGGCCTTCTACGCGACCGGGGCAGTGTCGCTCACCCTGATGGGATACACGAAGGCCACGGAGCTGCTTTTCCTGCTGGTGTTCGTCGTCGGCGCATCGACGCTGGGCACCCAACTGCTGGCTTACGCATACGCTGGCGAGTTCTATCCCGGGTCCATTCGATCGACCGGCGTTGGCTTCGCCTCGGGGATCGGACGTCTTGGCGCCATCGTGGCACCCGTTCTGATCGGGATGCTGGTAGCGATGAAGCTGCCGCTCGAGCAGAACTTCGTTGCGATCGGAATTGCCGGGGTAATTGGAACGATTGCCGTCGTGATGGTCGACCACCGCCGCAGCGCCTCCGTGCAGACGACGCAAGGCGGCTCGCTCGGCTCGCTCGAGGTGCAGCCGTCCACCCATCAATAGAACAGGGAGCAGGTAATGACCAGAACAGACGATCCGGTAGTGATCCTTTCCGCGGCCCGCACCCCGATCGGTGGCTTCCAGGGAGAACTGGCATCGATGACGGCGCCGGAGCTGGGTGGCGCGGCGATCCAGGCCGCCGTGACGCGGGCGGACATCAATCCCGCAGCAGTCGATGAACTACTGATGGGATGTGTCCTTCCTGCCGGACTTGGGCAAGCCCCGGCGCGGCAGGCGTCCATCATCGCCGGCTTGCCGCTGGGCGTGCCCTGTACGACCATCAGCAAGGTGTGCGGCTCTGGCATGAAATCGGTGATGCTCGCCCATGATCTGCTTGTTGCGGAATCGAACGACCTCATGGTGGCAGGCGGCATGGAATCGATGTCGAACGCCCCGTATCTGTTGCCGAAAGCGCGCGCCGGATACAGGCTTGGCCATGGCAGGCTGATCGACCATATGTTCTTCGACGGTATCGAAGATCATTATGGCGATGAGACGCGTGGTCGGTTGATGGGGACGTTTGCGGAAGACTGCGCCGACGCGTATCGATTCAGCAGGGATGCGCAGGACGAGTGGGCGGTTCTCTCGACGGTGCGCGCGCAGGCGGCCATTCAGCAGGGCCACTTTGCCTGGGAGACCGTGCCGCTGACGGTCGCCGACCGCAAGCGAACGGTGACCGTCCGGGAAGATGAGCAGCCGCTCAAAGCCGACCTGAGCCGCATTTCGTCGCTCAAGCCTGCGTTCAGAAAAGACGGCACGGTGACGGCGGCAACCTCCAGCTCGATTTCGGACGGTGCCGCGGCGATGGTGCTTACCCGTCAGTCCGTCGCGGAGCGCATGGGCCTGCGCCCCATCGCGAAGATCGTCGGCCATTCCAGCCACGCCCAGGAGCCTGCCACATTCACGACTGCGCCGGTTGGTGCCATCCGCAAGTTGCTTGAACGCACGGGATGGGCCTCCTCCGATGTCGATCTGTGGGAAATCAATGAGGCCTTCGCGGTGGTTCCCATGGCGGCGGTGCAGGATCTGAGGCTGGATCGGGACCAGGTGAACATCCACGGCGGTGCATGCGCACTGGGGCATCCTATCGGCGCTTCTGGCGCGCGAATTCTCGTCACGCTGCTTGGTGCGCTTCGAACAACTGGCGGTAAGCGAGGTATTGCAAGCCTCTGCATCGGGGGCGGCGAGGCGACCGCTGTCGCTGTGGAGTTGTGCTGACGAATGGAATGGCAAGGTGACGCGGCACCGTTCCCCGGTGCGCGTCACGGCAGGCCCTTCTGCGAACTTTCAGTCGCCGATGTGGGCGAACCGCCGCAGCGCTTCCAGATCGAGAATTCGTATGGCGCCATACTCCATCGCCAGCATGCCGGCATCGGCCAGCTCGCGAAGCGCCCGATTGGTGTTCTGGCGCGACAGGCCGGACAAACGCCCGACTTCTTCCTGCGACAAGCTCAGGATCCGCTCGGTGGACGGGTAGAGTTGGCGGTGAAACAGTTCGGCCAGGCAGAAGGCAACGCGAGCCGCCGCTTCATGCAGGCGGGGGTTGTGGACCAGGCCAACATAGTAGCCGCACCGGGCATTGAGCTGGTCGATGACATAGCGGCTGAAGGCGGGATTGCGTTCCAGGAGCCAAAGGAAAGTCGCGCGGGGCACAAAGGCCACGCGGCTTTCCTTGATCGCAACGACTGAATAGGGGCGCGGCTCGCTCTTCAGGACCGCCCCCTCACCAAACCATGATCCGGCCGGGACGCCGGCGAACGTGATGGCCCGTCCGCAGGCCGAGGCGGTGTCGACCTTCACCATGCCTGCGATGACGGCCAGCCAGTGATCGGCCGGATCCCCACGATGGCAAGCGACGCCGCCAGCGGGATATTGGCGCTCGTAGATGTCGGCCTGCACTCTGGCTTGTTCCTCGGCCGTCAAGCCAGCAAACCATGTCGAGCTCTCGACGAAGGATGCTAGCGAGGGGGAACGGGCCGGTCCGGTGTGCAGGAGAAACTCGGGGGTAATGGACCGTTCCCGATGCGGATTCGACAGCGTTTGCATGACAGCTCCATTCTTGCGTGGGCGACGCGCGCGAGCGGCCGCACGCACCGTTCACAACAGCGACGCGGGCGCATCCGCCGGTACTGCGCTCCTGCGCCATTCACGCAGCCGATCTTAAGTGAAATCGTGATTTCACTTAAGGCTATGGCGCGTGCCCTTCTCTGTCAAGAACCGACTGGGCAGGGAAAACACTGAAGAATAGCGAAATAGGGAGAGAATTGCGGCGCAGGAGCCTCAAGCGGTGTGTGTCCGCAGTCTTCCGTAAGTGAAACCGAGATTCTCTTTGCAGGGCGCGAGGTGTTGCAAATGCCTGCTAAGCCGCGAACGACGCAATCTCAGGCCGGGAAACTCAAGGGGCGGCCGGAAACACCGCGAAGGCAGAAAGTGATGATGGCTGTCGCCTGAGGGCTCAACGGCGTGGCATGTGGCCGGGTTTCGGAGCTCAGCGGGGCGACGAGTCCTTCGAACAGGCAGCCGACGATGCAGTCAGCCGACGCCGCGGCATCCTGGGCCGGAAATTCGCCGTCGGCAACACCCTGCTCGATGATGGTCTTGAATACCCTGGACAGCGCACGGTGATAGGTCAGCCTTGCTGCCTCGACGTCGGGCTCTACCGGCTCGGCAACCAGCGCGTGCGCGAGCCGGCGGCCTCGCAAGGCGCGACTGGCAAAGGTCCACGCGGCTGCGCCAAGCCGCTCGCACGCGGTCCCTTCGCCCATGGCGATGCCTGCAACCACGTCGACTTCCCGTTGCGCCGTC
>NZ_DATKFP010000067.1:0-15125 GCF_035511395.1 Sphingobium sp. | reverse complement strand
ACTTCCATCAGCAGCAGCGCTAGCAGCACGTTGAAGATCAGCCAGACGACGCGGCCGGGATGGCTGTGGGTCAGGCGGGCGAAGAAGTTCGACCAGGCGATCGACCCGGCATAGGCGTTGGTGACGTTGATCTTGAGCTGGCAGATGATGACGAACAGGCCGGTCAGCAGCAGCGACAGCCCGGCCTGACCGGACATGGCGGAGTAGATCGACTGGAACATCGTCGTGGGACTGGATGCCTCGCTCTGCAAGGCGGCGCTGCGGACGAGAAAATGAGCGAGCCAGCTGCCCAGCAGCAGCTTCATGCCGCCGATCAGCGTCCAGCCGGGGCCGCCCGCCAGCATCGCCGCCCACCATTTCCCCCGGCCGATCTTTGCCCTCGCCGGCAGGAAGCGCAGATAGTCCGCCTGCTCGCCGATCTGCGGCAGCAGGGAAAGGAGGGTGGAGAGGGCGAAGCCGAAATAGAGCAGGCTGACGCTGCCGTCCTTTGCGCCCAGCTGGCCCGTGAACCGACTCCACTCTGCCAGCGCTTCCGGTCCCGACCAGAAGATATAGGCGATCGGCGCGATCTGGAACATGAGCCAGAAGGCCTGGGTCGCATTCTGGAAGCGGGTGATGGCGCTCATGCCGTAGAGCGCGATGGGAATGACGACGAGCGCACTCGCCAGATAAGCGATGCTCATCGGCATGCCGGTCATGGCCCTGAGCGCTACCGCCATGATCGTCGCTTCCACCGAAAAGAGCAGGAAGGTGAAGCTGGCATAGATGAGCGAGGTGAGGGTGGAGCCGAGATAGCCAAAGCCTGCGCCGCGCGTCAGCAGATCGATGTCCAGGCCATGCTTGGCGGCGTGATAGGCGATGGGTAGGCCGATGACGAACATCAGCGCGACGGCGACTGCGATCGCGGCGACGCTGTTGGCGAAGCCATAGGTCAGGGTGATGGACGCGCCGATCGCCTCGCAGGCGAGAAAGGCGGTCGCGCCGATCGCTGTGCCCGCCACCTGTCCCGCCGTCCAGCGCCGGGCGCTGTCGGCGGTGTAGCGCAGGGCATAATCCTCCAATGTCTGGCTGGCGACCCACTTGTTATAGAGCCGCTTTTCGCGCAGGACATAGGCGGCGCGGTCCATCAGCCGGCGGTTTCTACGGCGGGGAAAGGCCGCAGCCCGCCGGTTGCGACGATGAAGTCGATGATCGCGTCCAGCCCTATCATGCCCTTCAAATTGGTGAAGAGGAAGGGTCGGGTGCCGCGCATCTTCTTCGCGTCCCGGTCCATCACGCCAAGGTCCGCGCCCACCAGCGGGGCGAGGTCGATCTTGTTGATGACCAGCAGGTCCGATCGGGTGATGCCGGGGCCGCCTTTGCGCGGGATCTTGTCGCCCGCGGATACGTCGATGACATAGATGGTGATGTCAGCCAGCTCGGGGCTGAAGGTCGCGGCCAGATTGTCGCCGCCGCTTTCGATGAAGATCACCTCCAGCCCCGGAAATTTCCTGCTCATCTCGTCCACGGCGGCCAGGTTGATGCTGGCATCCTCGCGGATGGCAGTGTGCGGGCAGCCACCGGTTTCCACGCCCATGATGCGTTCGGGAACGAGTGCGCCGGATCGGGTCAGAAACTCCGCATCCTCGCGGGTGTAGATGTCGTTGGTGATGGCGGCGATGTTGTAATGGTCGCGCATCGCCTTGCACAGCCGGTCGGTGAGCGCGGTCTTGCCGGAGCCGACCGGGCCGCCGATGCCGACGCGCAAGGGGCCGTTATGAGAGGTCATGAGCGGAAAAGCCTTGTGTAGAGGGTTTCATGGGCGAGGCTGGCCAGTTCCAGTTCGGGCGCTGCGGTGCCAAGGTCATCGAGCGAGGTGACGAGCGCCTTGGCCACGACCGCTGGGATGGCGTGGGAAAGGGCGGCGAGCGCCAGCTGTCCGTCGGTCTGGCCGAGCGGCACCAGCCGCACTCCCGCCGAAACAAGGTTCGCCGCCGTCGCATGCAGCCAGGCATGCAGCGCCGGTTCCAGCGGCACGCCATGCGCCGCGCAGGCCAGCGCCATGACGGCGGCATGGGCCATCGGGCGATCCGCCCAGCGCGCGGCGAACGCGTCCAGCGCCGGATGCGGCCACGCCCTGCGCGTCACCGACAGGAAGGAGCCGCCCTGCTGCCGGCTTTCCAGCGCCGTCTCGCTGCTGCCCCGAAACGCACCCGCCAGTTCCGCGACCGCATCGAACGCCGCCGCATTGCCCGCCGCATGATAGCCATGCACGAACAGCACCGCATCCACCCAGCCGCCGCCCCGGGCCAGCACCGCCTCGACATAGGCAGTGACGTCGGCGGCGGTGCGCACCCGGCCATCCTCCACCGCCGTTTCGAGGCCATGGCTGTAGGTGAAGCTGCCCACCGGATAGGCGGGCGAGGTCCAGGCCAGCAGCCGATGGAGCGCGGCGTCAGCCAGCATGATCATGATGATGATGGTGGTGGTCATGGTCATCATCGTCATCATCGTGATGATGATCGTGGTTGTGGCCCCCCCCGGAATAGGCGCCGCCTTCGGGCGTGAAGGGCGCCTCGATCTTCGTCACGGTGGCGCCCAGTCCTTCCAGCATCGCATTGATGACATGGTCGTCGCGCAGGCGGATGGTATGGGGGTGGAGTTCGGCGGGCAGGTGGCGGTTGCCGATATGCCAGGCTAGGCGGATCATCGTCGCGGGGCTGTCGGCGGTGACTTCGACCAGCGCTTCGGGTGCGGCCAGCACTTCGACCAGTCGTCCGTCCGATAGCTGGAGCGCGTCACCATGGTTCAGCACCGTTGCGCGAACAAGGTCCAGTAGGAAGGCGGTCCCATGGTCGGCAGTATAATACCAGCGTCGCCGATGCCGTGCATCATGGTCCAGCGTGATATGGTCGGTGGCCGGGCCGGACCAGTGACCGGCGGGGATGACGTCATGGGCGGTCAGCATGGGGTGTTTCCTTGAAAATCCTCGCCTTACAGGGGAGGAATGATGGTGCGCCTTGTCCATCAGAACAGGAAATAGCGTTGCGCGAACGGCAGCACGCTGGCCGGTTCGCAGGTGAGCAACTCGCCATCGGCGCGTACTTCGTAGGTTTCCGGATCGACCTCGATATGCGGCATGGCGTCATTGAGGATCATCGATGCCTTGCCGATCCCGCCGCGCACATTGCGCACCGCCGCCAGCGGCCGGGCGAGTTCCAGCCGCTCACCAATCCCCTCGGCGATCCCCGCCGCCGACACGAAATGCACCGCCGACAGGGCGCCCGCCCGGCCCAGCGCGCCGAACATCGGGCGATAATGGACCGGCTGGGGCGTCGGGATGCTGGCATTGGCGTCGCCCATCGGTGCGGTGGCGATGCTGCCGCCCTTGATGACGAGGTCCGGCTTCACCGCGAAGAAGGCAGGTGACCACAGCACCAGATCGGCCAGCTTCCCCACTGCGATCGACCCCACGACATGGCTGATGCCATGGGCGATCGCCGGATTGATCGTATATTTGGCGATGTAGCGCTTCGCCCGGAAATTGTCGCTGTCCGTGTCGTCACTGCCCAGCGACCCGCGCTGCTGTTTCATCTTGTCCGCCGTCTGCCAGCAACGGATGATCGTCTCGCCCACGCGCCCCATCGCCTGGCTGTCCGACGACATCATGGAGAAGGCGCCAAGGTCGTGGAGAATATCCTCCGCCGCGATCGTCTCCTTGCGGATGCGGCTGTCGGCGAAGGCGACATCCTCCGCGATCTTCGGGTCGAGATGATGGCACACCATCAGCATGTCGAGATGTTCCTCGATCGTGTTGACGGTATAGGGCCGGGTCGGATTGGTGGAGGAGGGCAGGACGTTGGGCAGCCCCGCGACCTTGATGATGTCGGGCGCATGGCCGCCGCCCGCCCCCTCGGTATGGAAGGCGTGGATCGTCCGCCCGGCAAAGGCCGCGACGGTGCTCTCGACGAAACCGCCCTCGTTCAAAGTGTCGGTGTGCAGCGTGACCTGAATGTCCATCTCGTCCGCCACCGTCAGGCAACAGTCGATCGCGGCGGGCGTCGTCCCCCAATCCTCATGCAGTTTCAGGCCGCAGGCACCCGCGCGGATCATCTCAATGAGCGCGTCGGGGCGGCTGGCATTGCCCTTGCCGAACAGGCCGAAATTCATCGGCATCGTCTCCAGCGCCTGGAGCATCCGCCCGATATGCCAGCTGCCCGGCGTGCAGGTTGTCGCCAGCGTGCCATGCGCCGGGCCGGTGCCGCCGCCCAGCATCGTCGTGATGCCCGCGTTCAGCGCTTCCTCCACCTGCTGCGGACAGATGAAATGGATATGCGCGTCGATGCCACCTGCGGTCAGGATGCGCCCTTCGCCCGCGATGATCTCCGTGCCCGGCCCGATCGCGATGTCGACGCCAGGCTGCACATCGGGATTGCCTGCCTTGCCGATAGCGCAAATCAGCCCGTCGCGGATCGCCACGTCGGCCTTAACGATGCCCCAATGGTCCAGGATCAGCGCATTGGTGATGACGGTGTCGGGCGCGCCCTCCGCGCGGCTCATCTGGCTCTGGCCCATGCCGTCACGGATCACCTTGCCGCCGCCGAACTTCACCTCCTCGCCGTAAATGGTCCGGTCCTCCTCGACCCGGATGAAGAGGGAAGAGTCGCCCAACCGCACCCGGTCCCCCACGGTCGGCCCGAACATCCCGGCATAGGCGCGGCGGGACATGGTTACGGGCATGGGCGCTCTCCTCCGTTCGTTTCGAGCGAAGTCGAGAAACGAGGCAGAGCCGAGTTCAGCGAAGCTAAACGATGAGCGCGCTCTGACCGCTTCTCGACACGCTCGAAGCGAACGGCTGTTGCGCGCATCACAATTCCCCCATCACATCGCCCCGGAAGCCGATCACCACGCGCCCGCCCGCATAGGGGACCAACCGCACGTCCCGGCTCTGCCCCGGTTCGAAGCGGACGGCGGTACCCGATGGAATGTCCAGCCTGTATCCCCGTGCCGCCACTCGGTCGAAGAGCAGCGCCGGGTTCGTTTCGGCGAAATGATAATGGCTGCCCACCTGGATCGGCCGGTCGCCGCTGTTGGCGACGGTGATGCTGATCGCCTCCCGCCCTGCGTTCAGCATGATGTCGCCTGCCGCCGGGATGATCTCGCCGGGGATCATCGTGCCTTCCCCTCATCCCGTTCGGTTCGAGATCCTGAGCCTGTCGAAGGGCGAGAACTGGCGCGCATGGTTCTCGACAAGCTCGAACCGAACGGCGGTTGTGGAAAGGGCAAGATATCCCTCACCGGATTGGCCGATGCACGGTGACTAGCTTGGTGCCGTCGGGAAAGGTCGCTTCGACCTGGATATCGTGGATCATGTCCGCCACTCCCTCCATCACCTGATCGCGGGTCAGCACATGGCCGCCGCTGGCCATCAGCGCCGCGACCGGTTGCCCGTCGCGCGCGCCCTCGACCACATGGTCGCTGATCAGCGCGACCGCCTCGGGATGGTTGAGCTTCACCCCGCGCTCCAGCCGCCGCCGCGCGACCATCGCCGCCATCGCGACCAGCAGCTTGTCCTTTTCCCGCCCGGTCAGATTCATGGCGTCCCTCAGCAGTAACAGATGGTCGGCATGGTTGGCGACAGGCCGAAGATCGCCGCGCGCAGGACACCCGCCGCGCGCATCACATCCTTGCGCAGCGCCTGCGGATCGGGCGCGGTCAGGCGCAGGATCAGCAATCCGTCGAAACTGGTCGCGCCCGCCCCCGGCCCGTCGAACAGGCCGCGCGCCAGATCGAGATAGTCGCCCGCATCCGGCCCCGCATACACCAGCGTCGCCACCGCCGTCGCCTCGCCGAAGCCGAAGGGCGCGCGGCCCTGCGCGGCGAAATCACCATCCACATGGCAAGCGTCGGCCCAGACCAGCCGCCCGTCGCGCCGGATGCGCCAGGCGTCGTGGATCAGCCCTTCGCGGTAAGTTTCGCCCATCGCGCCGCGCCCCAGCACCAGCATCTCCATCGCCAGCATTCGCGCATCGGGCGCCAGGTCCGCCTCCAGCGTTCGGCGCATCCGGCTGCGGTCGAACAGGATCGCTTCCTGCGCCAGCCATTCGCAGGTCGCCCCCGCGCCGATGCTGATGCGGGTGTCGATCCGGGTCGGTTCATCCTCGGGCAGGCAGCGATAGAGTTTCTCCGCCGCCTGCGGCACGATCGTCGCCGCCGCGCCCGGATCGACGATGATGTCGAGCGCCAGCCGGTCGCCCCCGGTCAGCCCGCCGCTGGTCGTCACCGTGACGGCCAGCGGAAAATCGCCGTCGCGACCATCGGGAAAGAGCAGTCGCGCCGGCGCGACCTGCATCATGTCGCGGATGCCGCGCGGGGAAAAGGCGACCATGGCGCGTCCGTCCACCCGCTGGTGCCGGGATCGGGGAGGCACGGTCATGGCACATTGCACGGTCATGGACGACATGTGGTTAGCGGCGGCAGGTCACGACATGGGGCATATGACGTATGGAACGAAAAGGGCCGCCGGTCTCCACCAGCACCCTTCTTCATTCCGTCGGAAATTTCACTTCAGGTCGTCGGCCGGCGCCTGCCGCGTACAAAGCCGGGATCGACCTTTTCCGCCTTTCCGGCCTTCGCCGCTTTTTCGCCGCTGAGTGGCTGGCCATGTTCGGTCGTGAGGTCGGACAGGAAGCCCGCCTGCCTTATGCCCTTCTTGCGCATGGCGACGCCGGTCAGGCAGGCATGCATGATGAAATTGGCGTTGAGTGCGCTGCGATAGGTCGGGTCCAGGACGGGCGCCAGTTCCACGATCTCGAAGCCGACCAGTTCATTCTCGGCGCACAGGCGGCGTACGATCGGGATCGCCTCGCGCATGGTCAGGCCGCCCGGAACCGGCGTGCCGGTGCCGGGGATGAAAGCGGGATCGAGTACATCGACATCGAAGGAGACATAGAGTTTCTTGCCGCTCTCCCGCGCTTCCCTCAGCGCCCGCTCCATCGTCGCGGCCCAGCCAATTTTCTCGACCTCCGGCATCGCATGGTAGCGCACGCCATTGTCGCGCATCCATTCGAAGCCTTCCTTTTCCGGCCACGGCCCGCGCAGCCCGACCTGGATATAGTTCTTCCCCAGCATATGGCCTTCCTTGACCGCACGATAGACCGGGGCGCCATGGGTGATGAAATGGACCCCGCCCTTGCCCGCATCATAGTGGGAATCGAAATGGACGACGCCGAAACTACCCTTCCCATGGACATCGGCGAGGCCTGCGACATCGCTATATTCCAGGCTGTGGTCGCCGCCGACGATGAAGGGGATGGCGCCGGTCTTCGCGATTTCCGCCACGCGCTCGCGCACATGGGCAACGGTGCGCTCGGTCGACATATTGTCGACGGCGATGTCGCCATAATCGACGATCTTCAGTTCCTTGGACGGATCGACCATCGTGTACATGTCCACGCCGCCTGCGCCATATTGGGTGCGCATCGCGGAGGGCCCACCCTTCGCGCCGCGATAGCCCGATCCCATGTCCAGCGGTGCGCCGACGATCGCGACATCGACCTTGCCCGCGACCAGATCCTCCGGGAAGATCGCGACCGGCGCACCGGCGAATGTCGCGATGCCGCCGCCATAGACGCCGCCGCCCCGGCCATTGGCGTAATAGCTCAGTTCGAACGGCCCCGGCTCGCGCTTGGGGTCCAGTCCATCGGGGCGGCGCAGCTTCCAGCCGTTGAAATTCTCGTTGTCCGTATCGAGCGGGATCGCCGCCATGTCGGTCTTGGGATTGAATTTCGACGCCGCGACCGCGTCCATCATCGCCTCGACATAGGCGTTGATTTCCTGCGGACTCTTGGTCGCCAGCCGCTCGAACAGCTTGTCATAGGAGCCGGCGAACATCTCCGCCGGCTCTGAAGTCAGGAAGTCGCGCTTCTCCTTGGACAGCCCCTTGATCCTGCTTTCCAGCGCAGGGGGAATGGTCGGCTTGTCATTCTGGGCTACCACGGCAGCCGACGAAACCACCGTCGCGGCGAGCAAGGCGCCCAGCAGTCCCTGTTTCAGCCTCATGCCAAACCCCCTGTTCGAACCTTTGTCGCGAAGGTTAAGGACGGCTTGGCAGGCGGCAAATGGGGCGATTGACGTAGCAAGACGGACGGCGTGTCACGCGAAACGGCCCGGATTCACAAGGAATCCGGGCCGGAGCAAGCGCCTATGGGAGAGGTGTTTTGCGCACTCGCTGTGAGGCGGCATGGGCCACCTAAGAGGATCCTGCGAACGACCCTAAGTCCGACATAACGACCTGGCGCCACAAAGCCCTACGTCAAACGCCCTATCGAGCGGGGCGTAGGCGGGCGGTAGCCCGGTTGGCCCATTGCAAGGATTGTTGACGAGGATACTGGCCGCGCCGTGCTGATCGCTTCTCTTTTTCTCCTGTGGGTCATCGTCATTCTGCTGGCCGTGGCGGTCGTGGCGCTCGCGCGGCAGGTGCGATCGTTGCAGGATCGGCCCGCGTCGACCGGCACGCACCGTACGGCACGCGGACGGGGCGGGATCGCACCGATCGTGAGCGCGCCGACACTGGCCGGGGACATGTTGACGATCGGCGGGCCGAGTGCGGATGGTCGTGCGATGCTGCTGCTTTTCATCCGCCCCGGTTGCGCCGCCAGCCGCTCGGCGATCCGCGACGCGCTGGCGCTGACGGACCGCAAGAGGCTGCGGCTGCTGTTCCTGGGAGAGGGGAGGGTGGAGGAATATGGCGACCTGCTGCGTCAGCATCGCATCCGTGAGACCGACATCATCCTCAATGCCGAAGTCCTGGGCGATTATCGTGCCGGCGACCGGCCCAGCGCCGCGCTGATCGACGCGCGCGGGCGGCTGCTGGCGCGGGGCGTGGTGGAGGAGCGTGCGCAACTGGATGCGCTGCTGGCTCATATCGGCCCCCATGACGAAGCCGAAGAGGTGGAGCGCATCGGGGCGCCATCCTGAAGCGGCTCTGGACAGCGCCGTGCGGATCGGCATTGATTGGCGACATAAGAATATGGGGGTAGAAACATGGCGATCAGCTTCACGGTGAATGGCGAGAAGCGGCGGGTGGACGGCGACGTTACCAAGCCCCTGCTCTGGGTGCTGCGCGAGGATCTGGACATGGTCGGGACCAAGTTCGGCTGCGGCGCCGGGCTGTGCGGCGCCTGCACCGTGCATGTCGATGGTAATGCCGTGCGCTCCTGCCAGACGCCACTGGGCGACGTGAACGGCATGGCCGTCACCACGATCGAGGGAATGCAGGTCAGCGATCCCGGCAAGCGGATCGCCGCTGCCTGGGTGAAGCATGACGTGCCCCAATGCGGCTATTGCCAGGCGGGCCAGATCATGAGCGCGACCGCGCTGCTCGCCGCCACGCCAAGGCCGAGCGACGAGGAGATCGATGCCGCGATGATGGGCAATCTCTGCCGCTGCTCTACCTATGTCCGCATCCGCGCCGCGATCAAGGACGCTGCCGGCATCAGGGAGGCGCAGGCATGAGCGTCGCCATCCTCTCACGCCGCGGCTTCATCTCCGCCTCGCTGCTGGCGGGCGGCGGATTGCTGTTCGACCTCAATCTGTCCGTGGCGCGCGCGGCGGATGGGACGCCGATCATTCTCACCGCTTTTATCCGCATCCTGCCCGACAATCGCGTCGTCATCGGCGCGAAGAATGCGGAGATCGGGCAGGGGGCCAAGACCATGCTGCCGATGATGATCGCCGAGGAACTGGACGTCGACTGGAGCCAGGTGACGATCGAACAGACCCACGCCGACGTCAAGATTTTCGGCGGCCAGACCGCGGGCGGTAGCCGCACCACGCCGCGCGAATGGTTGCCCAGCCGACAGGCAGGGGCCGCGGCCCGCGCGATGCTGGTCGCGGCGGCGGCGGCGCAATGGAATGTCGCCCCCGATACGCTGACGACGGCGAGCGGCAAGGTCAGCGATCCGAAGTCCGGCAAGTCTGCCAACTATGCCTCGCTCGCCGTGGCGGCAGCGAAACTGCCCGCGCCCGATCCGGCAAAGCTGAAGCTGAAAGAGCCTGCGGCTTTCCGCATCATCGGTCAGTCGATCGGCGGCGTGGACACGCCTGCCATCGTCGCAGGCAAGCCACTGTTCGGGATCGATACGAAACTGCCCGGCATGCTTCATGCCGTGCTGGAAGTCTGCCCTGCCTTTGGCGGTACCTTCAAGTCGGCCAATCTGGACGCGGTGAAGGCGCTGCCCGGTATCGAGCATGTGCTGTTGATCAAGGGCGACGGCACGCCCGAATCCGGCTTCGACGGCGTTGCGATCCTTTCCAAAAGCTGGTGGAGCGCGAATCAGGCGCGCGAGACGCTACAGGTCGAATGGGAGATGGGCGCCGTCAGCGGCTTTTCGACCGAGGGCTATGCCGCGCAGGCCGCCGAAAAGCGCAAGAGCAAGGCCGATGGCGACATTGTGCGTACCGGCGATATCGCAGCTGCCTTCGCCTCTGCCGCAAAGACGGTCAGCGCCGATTACGACTATCCCTTCCTCGCCCATGGCACTCTGGAGCCGCAAAACTGCACCGCTTTATTCAAGGATGAAGCCGTCGAAATCTGGGCGCCGACGCAGAACCCGGAAAATGGGCGCGGGTTGGTGGCCAAGGCGCTGAACCTGCCGCCGGAGAAGGTGCGGATCAACTTCACGCGAATCGGCGGCGGTTTCGGCCGGCGGCTGATGAATGACTATATGGTGCAGGCGGCGTCCATCGCCGCGCAGGTTCCGGGCGTGCCGGTCAAGCTGCTGTGGAACCGGCAGCAGGACATGCAGCGCGACTTCTATCGCCCGGCCGGCTGGCACGGTTTCCGCGCCGCGCTGGACAAGGGGGGAAGGCTGACGGCCTTTCACGATCATTTCGTGACGTTCGGCAAGGATGGCAAGCCGGTGCGGTCGGCCGAACTGCCGGCGACCGAATTGCCGGCCGGCCTTATCGACAATGTCCTGCTGGAACAGAGCTTCCTTGCCACCAACATGCCGACCGGCTGGCTGCGCGCGCCCGGCTCCAACGCGCTGGCCTTCGTCTATCAGGCGTTTCTGGACGAAGTGGCGGAAGCGGCGGGCAAGGATCTGCCGACGCTGATGCTGGAACTGTTGGGCGATCCGAAGGAATTGCCGCGCGGTAACAACGCACCGCCCTTCGTCACCGCGCGGGCCAAAGGGGTGATCGAGAAAGCCGTTGCCATGGGCAACTGGGGCGATCGCAAGACGCTACCCAAGGGGGCGGGCAAGGGTTTCGCCTTCCATTACAGCCATATGGGCTATTTCGCCGAGGTGGTGGAGGTGGCGATCGTCGACGGGATGCCGAAGGTGAAGACGGTTTGGGTCGCGGGCGATGTCGGCAGCCAGATCATCAATCCGATCAATGCGCTGCATCAGGCGCAGGGGTCCGTGATCGAAGGGCTGGGCCAGGCGCTGGCCGGGCAGGTCATCACCCAGGTCGGTGGTGCGGTGGAGCAGGCCAATTACGACACCCATCCCTTCCTGCGCATCAATGACACGCCGGAGATCATCGTCGAATTTGTGAAGACCGACTACCCGCCCACCGGTCTTGGCGAACCGGCTCTACCGCCGGTGATCCCGGCGCTGGTCAACGCGATCCACGCGGCAACGGGCAAGCGCATCCGGACGCTGCCGATCACTGCGGAGATGCTGGCCTGAACCGGCTAGGGAGGGATGGTCCTGATGTCCGTTCGCGGCCATTTTTTGCTGTTCCTTCTCCCTTGGAGGGAGAAGGGTACGAAGCCTTACCGTGCAGCGGTTAGGCGAAGTTGGATGAGGGGGATGGGCGCAGGGTTGGCCTATTCTCATGAGGTTATATATCCCTCATCCACTCCCGTCATGCTGACGAAAGTCAGCATCCAGGGTTGTTAATAGCCACCCTGGATCCCGGCATACGCCGGGATGACGAAGTCAAATTTGGTCCGTAAACCACCCTCATTATCCCACCGATCAACGATGCAGCGTGAGCGACCTGCACCAACCGCAGCCGCGTCAACTGCCCGCCCGTTCTTCCTCCAGAAACGCCGCCACGTCATTCAGCGCCACATCCTTCGACAGGAAGGTCTGGCCGATTCCGCGCGCGAGGAGGAAGGGGAGGGTGCCCGCCGCCATCTTCTTGTCGTGCAGCATATGGCCCACCAGCGCTGCGCCGTCTGCCGTCACATGGGCGGTGGCGAGGTCGTGGGGCAGGCCGACGGCCTTGAGATGGGCTGTGACGCGCTCGGCATCCTCCGCCGCGCACAGCCCCAGCCGTGCCGAATAGCGGAAGGCGAGCGCCATTCCGGCCGCGACGCCCTCGCCATGGAGCAACATGTCGGAAAAGCCGGTGTCGGCCTCCAGCGCATGGCCGAATGTGTGGCCGAGGTTGAGCAGGGCGCGGCGGCCCGACGTCTCGCGCTCGTCATCGGCGACGATCGCTGCCTTGGCGCTGACGCTGCGCTCGATCGCATGGGTGCGCGCATTGGGGTCGCCGGCCAGAAGGGCGTCGGCATTGGCTTCGCACCAGGCGAAGAAATCGGGATCGTCGATCAGGCCATATTTCACCACCTCGGCATAGCCGGCGCGGGTTTCGCGCGGCGGCAGGCTGTCGAGCGTCGACGGGTCGATCAGGACGAGGCTGGGCTGGTAGAAGGCGCCGATCAGATTCTTGCCGGCCTTCGCGTTGATCGCGGTCTTGCCGCCGACCGACGAATCGACCTGCGCCAGCAGGGTGGTTGGCACCTGGACGAAATGACAGCCACGCTTGAGGATCGAGGCCGCGAAGCCGACGAGGTCGCCGATCACGCCGCCGCCCAGCGCGACGATATGGTCGCCACGTTCGATCTCTTGGCCCAGTAGCGCGTCGAGCAGTTGCTCCAGATGGCGCCAGCTCTTGGTCTGCTCGCCCGGCGGCAGGATGATGGGTTCGACCGCGACATTGGCGGCGCGCAGGCTGGCCTCCAGGCGGGGCAGTTGGGTCGCGGCGACATTGGTGTCGGTGACGACCACCAGCCGTCCTTTGCGCGCGAAGCCGCGCAGCGTCTCGCCGGCGCGGTCGAGTGCGCCCTGTTCGATGACGATATCGTAACTGCGCGCGTCCAGCGCGACGCGGACTAATGCCATGCCGTCAATTGCTCCATGATACGCTCGACCGCGACTTCATGCGGTGCGGCGATGCTCTTCACATGAATGGGGGCAAGGGCGTAGACCGGATTGCGGATCGCCGCCAGTTCGGTGAGTACGACGCGCGGATCGCGATTCTTCAGCAGCGGCCGGCTTTCGCGGCGCGCCACGCGGTCGACCAATATGTCGATGTCAGCATCCAGCCAGATGGCCGTCGCCTGCTCCAGAATCAGCCTGCGCGTCTCGTCCTGCATGAAGGCGCCGCCGCCGGTCGCGATCACCTTGGGCGCGCCGTCCATCAGCCGGGCGATCACGCGGCGCTCGCCGTCACGGAAATAGGATTCGCCATAGCGCTCGAAAATCTCCGCAACGGTCATGCCGGCCGCCTTTTCGATCTCCTCGTCGGCGTCGACGAAGCCGAGGCCGAGGCGCGCAGCAAGGCGCCGACCGACGGTCGATTTGCCCACGCCCATCATGCCCACCAATACGATGGGACCGCGCCTGGTCTGGCTCTCCGGGATTTTGCTGTTTCGCTGCATGGCGAGGGGGGCTATACAGCCAGCCGTCACAGAGGCAAATCGCATCTTTTCTTTGTCAGCCGGCCTTTCAGGTCCGCAAAGCCAAGCCAAGGATCTATGAAGAATAATCGCAACTTCAGCAGTTTCGAAGGCAGTTCGCGTCGCCGCGGCAGCCGCCTGCCTTTCGTCCCGATCATCCTGGTGGTCCTTGTTGCTGCTTTGCTTGCCTTTTTCTGGTCGCGCGGCGGGGAAAAGCCACAGCAGCGCGTCGAAAAGATCATCCCCGCCGAGAAGCTGGGTCAGTAAGGCGGATGCCCTGGTCGCGGTCGAATGCCAGATGGGCGCTGGGCAGCTTCGCGCTTGCCCTGACCTTGCCCGTCGTGGCGCAGCAGGCGCCCGAATCGCTGTTGCCGCCCGGATTCGGCGAAGCGCCCGAAGCGCCCACGCCCACGCCCCAACCGTCGCGTCCCGCCCAGTCTCCGACCCAGGCTTCGCCATCCGTGCCGATGGTGCAGCCGCTCAACCCGGCGATCCCGCCTGATCTGACGGCGATTGCCGAAGCCCAGAATGCGGCCGAAGAAGAACTGACGCCGGAAGAACTGGCGGCGCAGAAGGCGAAATATGACCTGCCCGACACGGCGCGGCGCTCGCTCGACCGGATCGGCCCGTTGACGCCGCAGACGCGCGGGTTCGAGCAGAATGCTTTCGGCAACCAGTCGGGCAAGTTCCTCGCCACGCTGATGAAGGAAACCCACGCGCCGATCATGTCGCGCTGGGCCTCGATCCTGCTGCGCCGGGCGCTGCTGAGCGCGACCGATACGCCGCGGGACATCGACGGGGCAGACTGGGCGGCGGAGCGCGCGTGGCTGCTGCTGCGCATGGGCGAGGCGGACAGTGCGCGCCTGATGGTGCAGAGTGTCGATGCCGATCGCTACTCGCCGCGGCTTTATGCCATTGCGATGCAGACCTATCTGGCCGCCGCCGATCCGGCGGGCCTGTGCCCGCTGTCGGCCGGTGCGCTGCGCTTCAGCAAGGAGCCGGGCTGGGACATGACGCGGGCAATCTGCCCCGCGCTGTCGGGCGATCAGGGCACGGCAAGCGGCGCGCTCAACCAGGCGCAGCGCAAGGGCGTGGTGCGCGGTATCGACTATCGCCTGGCGGAAAAGGTGGTCGGCACCGGCTTCAACGCACGCCGATCGGTCAAGATCGAATGGGACGGCGTCGATCGTCTGACGGCGTGGCGCTTTGGTCTGGCGACGGCGCTGAATGTCGAGATTCCCGATGATCTTTATGCCACGGCGGGACAGCATGTCCGCGCCTGGGAAGCACGCGCACCAGCGCTGACGGCGGTGCGGCGGCGACCGGGCGTCGATATCGCGGCGCGGCTGGGCGTCTTGTCCAACGCCGCGCTGGTCGGATTCTATGGCCAACTCGGCACCGACGGCGACGCGCCGAATGATCTTGCGGACAAGGTTGACGCATTGCGCAT
>NZ_DATKFP010000066.1:0-30681 GCF_035511395.1 Sphingobium sp. | reverse complement strand
TCGGACGGGAAATCCGCGCCGTTCGGGGAAACCAACGCCCAGCTTTTTTCGCTGACTCTTTCAGGCGATTTCGACGCCATAAAGATTTCTTCGAATACCGGTTATAATCGCATAAAATACAAGTCGTCCTACAGCCAAGACAATACGAGCCTGGGGCAGAGCATCGTCCTCGAGCGCTATTTCACCCGGGAGTTCAGTCAGGAAATCCGCGCTACGACCGATTTTCAATCCCCGGTAAACTTTGTCGCCGGCGCCTATTATCAGGATGTGCTGACGGAATATAGATCGAGCTTCGTCTTGAATTACGGTCTGTATGATCCGGTCAGCGATCTCTACAATCCCTACGTCCGACTGTCCGAGCAGGTAGGTAAAACTTATTCGGTATTCGGTCAGGCAATCGCGAATATCACCGACAAGCTGGAGCTGACTGCCGGCGGTCGCTTTACTAGAGAAACGAAGTCGTATCGCACGGGCAACGAGTTTGGCCGTAACGCATTTGCCACGCCGACGACTGTTTTTCCCGGATCGAATGAACCCGGTATCTTGAAGGACGATTTCAAAGGCAATAATTTCTCGCCCGAAGTCACCCTGTCGTGGCACCCGACGCCCGACAGCACGCTCTACGGGTCGTATAAGACCGGATATAAGTCGGGCGGGTTCCTCCTGGGGGGCTTCTTAAATCGGACCTCCACGATCGGCGATTTCGATTTCGGCCCGGAAAAGGTCAAAGGTTTCGAGATCGGTGCCAAGGGCTACCTGGCCGATCGGAAGCTCCGGCTTTCGGCGACAGCCTATGCCTATAATTTTTCGAACCTTCAGGTGAACGTGTTCGATCCGTCGCTATTCGCCTATGTGGTCGCGAACGCAGGGCAGCTCCGGCAGCGGGGCGTCGACGTTGAAGCGAATTTCCGTGCCAATGACAATCTTTCCCTGCATGCCGGTGCGACCTATGCGCGCAACCGATTTAAGAATTTTGTCGGGCAATGCTATGGCTATGGTTTCCCGGCGGGCAGCACGCGAGCAACAGCGACGCCGCCTCCCGGCTGTTCGTTCGTTAACAGTACATCATTGATCCTCCAGCAGGATTTCAACGGGCGTGCACCGGCGCGATCCCCCGATTTCACGGCAAATGCAGGCATCGTCGCGGAACATGCACTGGACGCGGTGAAGCTCGGCGCGACCGGGGACCTTTTCTATACTGACGGCTATTACGCCTCCGACACCCAGTCGCCCTTCTCTTGGCAACCGAATTTCATTCGGGTGAATGCGAGTCTCTCGATTTCGGACAGGGATGATCGCTGGAAAGTCGCGCTCACGGGCAAAAACCTGACGAACGAATATTATCTCGTTTTGGGGGCAGAACAGACAGGCGGTGCGTCGAACCCGGGTCAGTTCGGCCAACAGCGCGGCTTCGTGTCACGCGGGCGGGAGGTCATTTTGCAGACTTCGTTCAAGTTCTGAGGTGCAAGGATTTCATGCTGTCCGTGACGCAACTCCAGGTAACAGAATTGAGGATGGGGACGATCCTTTTGGGCGTAAATGCGGGGCCGCATGGAAAATCCATGCGGGATGCACATGGCAGCACCGGTCGTTCAGGGTAGCAAGATAAGGATTCAGGATGCTTGGTCTCGAAGCCAAGGTCGCGCTAATAACGGGCGCCGGAAGACAGCGTGGGATCGGTCGCGCGACCGCGCTGCGCCTCGCAGCGGAAGGGGCCACCGTCGTCGTGTCTGAGCGTCCGCGTGATCGGGTCTCCTATCCGGCCCATGGGCGTGTCGCTGGGTGGCTCGGCGCGCAATCGTTGGCTGACGAGATCATCATGGCGGGTGGGTGGGCCGTCGCACTTGCGTGTGATGTAGCAGATCCCGCGCAGGTCATTGCCATGGTTAGTCAGGTCGTTGATCGCCATGGTCGAATCGATATCCTGATAAATAACGCCGGTGTGGAACGAGACCCTCGATATCAATCTCAGCGGCGTTTTCCGGATGTCAAAGGCTTGCGCAAGCCAGATGCTCAAGAAGGGTGAAGGAGGCGCGACCGTCAATATTTCGTCCATGGCGGGGCGTAGGGGCATGCCGAACATGGGCGGCTATTGCGCGAGTAAGTTCGGCGTTATCGGCCTGACCCAGCAGATGGCGGTCGAGCTAGCTCCGTATGGCATTCGGGTGAATTGCGTCTGTCCGGGCGCGACTGACACGGACATGGTCGATAGCACTTATGAACGGTCCGCCGCCAAACTGGGAATGGATGGCGATGCGTTGCGCGCCGCCGTATTGATGACCATCCCGATGGGACGCCAAGGCGGGGTGTACGAACAGGCCGCCGCCATCGCGTTTCTGGCCGGGCCGGATGCCTCGTACATCACGGGCCAAACTTTGAACGTCGATGGCGGGGCCTGCATGCGCTGATGTTGTCGACCCGGAACAGGTCCGGCGCACGCCGGTATTAGATCTGTCCTGCGACGTTCCGGCTAATACGGTTATTATCCTAGAAGGTGATCGATAACTATGCGATTTTCAGGAAAGTCGGTGCTGGTCACAGGCGGATCTTCGGGTATCGGCGCGGCTTGTGTGGCGGCGTTTCTGGCCGAAGGGGCAAAGGTCGCGAGCGCTGACCTACACCTAACCACCGCGCCGGTTGATGGCGTCGTCCACCTGGCTGGCGACGTGAGCGACGACACGCAAGCGGCCAAGCTGGTCGATGACGCCGTGGCGGCGCTGGGCGGCATTGACATATTGGTCAATAGCGCCGGGATCGGAACGCTAACGCCCAGCGAAAGCCTGACAGCGAAGGATTGGCGCAGGACGATTGCGACCAATGTAGACGGCAGTTTTTTCATGGCGCAGGCCGTCATCCGCCACATGCTTTCAGCCGGCAAAGGAGGAAGCGTCGTGAACATCGGCTCGGTGTGCGGCCATGTCGGATTTCACGAACATGCGGCATATACTGCGTCCAAGGGCGCCGTGGCAAATCTTACTCGCGCGCTGGGCGTCGAATTTGCGGCCCGGGGTATCCGAGTGAATTCCGTTTCGCCGGGGTTCGTGCTGACGCCGCTGATCGTGTCGCAAGCCACGGATGAAGTGATGGCCCAATTGGTCGCGCTCCATCCGATCGGCCGCATGGCCCTGCCTGCGGAGATCGCACAGCCGGTGTTGTTTCTGGCGTCGGGTGACGCAAGCTTCATCGTCGGCGCGGACATTCTGGTGGATGGCGGTTATACCGCGCTATAGCCGTTGGAAGGCGCTGCTGTGGTGAAGCGTGACTTGGTCCGCTCGAGACCGTACTGCGCCCTAGTGGAAGACACCATCCTTTCCGCCATACCAACACACCCCCGAAATCGACCAGTTCCTAATATTAGTACGATGATACAATCCCGAAGGCGTAAAACATGGATCGATCGCGTTCCATTCCCACGATGCCCACAAAAGCCAGACCGCTTCATTGCTTCCGACATCAGGATACTGGTACCGTGAAATAAAACCGGTCCGACCTCTGGACGCTGGCGTCTGGCCAGCATAAGGTTCTTCTACCGGGCGGATAGACCCGGAGGAGACAGGGAGGGTGCGATGGCGCTCTGCGAGCACATATTTTCCGTCCCCGTTTTGAACATCATCAGAAAGGGGATGGAATGTCGAAGGTGGATGTGTCGAAGATAGCCTTGGTCGCAAGCTTTGTGGCTTCAATCCTCACGATAACGTCCGCTCATGCGCAGCAGGCTGCCGCATTAAATGCGCCATCTGCCGCTTCAGGTGCTTTAGCTGGCGATGAAATCCTCGTCACAGCGCGCCGTCGCGGCGAAGATGTGGGCAAGGTCCCGACCACCGTGGCCGCGATCGGCGCGGAAGGCCTTCAGGCCCGCGGCATCGCCACCCAGGCAGACCTCCAGGCGTCGGTTCCGGGCCTAACCGTCCGGGAAACCCAGTCGAACAACAACTTAAATTACGCCATTCGCGGCCAGACGGTCGACGCCTTTTCAGGCTCGTCAACCGCCGTTGTGCCCTATGTGAACGAAGTGCCGTTCACCGCAGGCGGCATCTCGTCATTTTTCGACCTGGAATCGATTCAGGTGCTCAAGGGGCCGCAGGGCACGCTGTCCGGCCGCAATGCCACCGGCGGCGCGGTGCTGTCGACGACCGCGCGCCCGCGAGAAAAGCTGAGCGGATTGATCAAGCTGAGCTTCGGCAATTATGATGCGAAGAACGTCGAGACCATGTTCAACGTGCCGCTGGTCAAGGACAGCGTGTTGCTGCGCGTAACCGCGAAGTCTGCCCGTCGTGATGGCTATATCAAGAATGTCTATATCGGCCCGGTTTATGGCGGCAATGACAATAGGGAACTGGGCAAGTTGCATAGCGACGCGATCCGAGGTTCGCTCCTGCTTCGACCCAGTCCGGCGATCGAAAACCTGACCGTGTTTCAATATGAACGCACTAAGGGCAATAATTCAGGCACGCGAGTCTACTCCCTCAACCGGTGCGGCGACGGGGCATCCGACGGCACGCCGCTGGCCTGCGCCGCCGCTTTTGTTTTCCCCGGCTTGGTTGACGTGCTCCAGCGCCAGCAGACTCAGCTCGGCTTCTGGGAAGTGAATGGCGACGCTCCATCTTTCCACCGGGGAAAGGACTGGTTCGTCACCAACAGCACGACGTTCGAGCTGAACGACGCCATGCGCGTCAAGAATATCTTCGGCTATTCCAGTTCGAATGCGCTCGATTCCACCGAACAGACTGGCGAGCCCTTCGCCGTCGTTACCAATTATGACCAGAGTCGCCCGATCGGGGCGGCACTGCGCAGCTATGGCAATGAGGTGGTGAACAAGTCCCTTTCGGACGAAATCCAGCTGCAGGGGAAGGCCGGCGCGTTCGACTATATTCTGGGCCTATATTATCAACAGATCAGAAATCATACGATCTTCCCCCAGACCTACCTGGGCGGGATCGTGACGACCACGTCCAACTGGACGTCCAGGGACACGACCAAGGCGATGTTCGGCCATGTCACGGCCGATCTGGGCGATCTCGCGAACCTCGATGGGTTTAAGTTCAGCGTCGGCGGCCGGTACGCGTGGGAGAAGATCGCAGCCGCGCATCAGCCGGGCGGGACTATTTCCCGCTGCCGATCGCGCCGTTTAAGGACGATCGCGCCAGTTGGAACGCTGGCCTGGAATATCAGGTGACGCCGCCCCTGATGCTCTATGCCATGATGCGGGAAAGCTGGCGTTCGGGCGGGTTCAACGGCGTTTCTCCGCCATTCCTGATCGACGCCACGGTGACGCCGAACATCATATTCAACAACACCGACAAATTTAAGTCCGAAGTCGCAAGAAATGTCGAAATTGGCGCCAAGTACAGCAATCGCGTGGGAAGTCTGCCGATTCATGCCTATGTTTCAGCCTATTCGATGAAGGTGAACAATATTCAACGAGTGCTGTTCGTCGACAATCCGGTCACGGTTGTGCAGGATAATGTTCCTAATACTGTCAATGTGCCCAGTGCGCGGATCAAGGGCATAGAGGTAGAGTTCGGCGCGCGGCCGGCGGAATTTTTCGAGATTGGTTTCAATGGCGCGTACACCAAGGCCGAATTCAGAAATAACAGGGTCGTGGTTTGGGCCGGCACACCGACCGAGGAGAATTATAGCTTTGGTCCCTTCGCGGATACGCCCAAATGGGCAGGGTCGGCCTATGCCATGGTCGGCTTGCCCATTTCCGACAGGGCCGGCTCGCTCAAGCTGCGCGGCGATATCTATCTTCAGTCGACATTCTACTTCTCCAACCTCAACGACACGCTGGTTCCCAGCACCGAGCTTACTGGCTATCAGGTCGCGAACTTTCGTCTTGACTGGCAAAATGTCATGCGGACAGGCCTTGACCTTGGCTTATGGGTCAAGAACGCATTCAACGAGAAATATTATGTCGGTGGCCTTCCACTAGGCGGTTCGCTGGGCATCAACTCGGCCAATGTCGGCCGGCCGCGCATGTTTGGTTTTGATCTGACGTACAAATTTTCTGACAAGTAAGCCGGCCATTTATCGACTCAACCGACTTCAGGGTGAAGGGGTGGCGGCGGTGATCGTGCGATCGCCGCCGCCGTCCGTTTTGTACCGGGATGCTAAAGCTGTCCCGCTCTTTCCCGGGCTGCAAATCGGCCCGCGTCCGGCTATGTGGTGGATAGGCGACCGCAAGTCGGCGATGTACCGAAATCAACCAATTTCGAGCGGATGATAGGCCGGTCCGTCGCCCCACCGCATCGCCTTCGCAGCGGTTTTCCGCCGGACAATGCCAGTCTCAAAACTTGTCATCCAGATGCTCTTGTCAAATCTTTTGAAAGGGAGTACCCATTTAATCCAAGATGGGAGTGCGGATCCGTGCTCGTGCCATCCGACGGAATAAATGTGAGAGAGGCTGTTTCATGAACGAGGTCGAGCACCACGAAGCAATCGTTATCGGTGCCGGATTTAGCGGCATCGGCATGCTGAACCGATTGAAGGGGGTCGGCGTCAATGCGCTGTGCCTGGAGGCCGGCGGCGACGTGGGTGGGGTGTGGTATTGGAACAAATATCCCGGTGCGCGGACCGACAGTGAAGCCTGGTACTATTGCTTTTCCGTGTCGGACGAAATCGGGCAGGAGTGGGACTGGACCGAGCGCTATCCCGCGCAAGGCGAAGTGCGCAAATATCTAAGCTATGCCGCCGACAAGTTCGATGTCCGGGACAGTATCGTCTTCAATGCGAAGGTCGACAAGGCCGCCTTCGATCCGGTCAGCAAGTTGTGGACGGTCGAGGTCGGGGACAAGACCTATAGCTGCCGGTTCCTGATATCGGCGATGGGCATCCTGTCGTCGGTGTTCGTTCCTCCCTTCCCAGGGCTGGACGAATTTGACGGCCGCGTGATCCTGACCGCGCGCTGGCCGGATGAGGAGCCTGATTTCAATGGGCGGCGGGTCGGCCTGATCGGCACCGGAGCGACCGGCGTCCAGATCACACCGATGGTGTCGCAGGTCGCAAAGAGCCTGACGGTTTTCCAGCGTACCGCAAATTTCATCATCCCGGCGCAGAACCATGAACTGGACGATGATTTCCGCGCCGACATTAAAGCCCGTTATCCGGAAATCTGGCGGCAGGCGGATCGCCACGCCTTTGCCATGCCGTTCGAGACGACCGGACGACTGGCTCGCGACTTTTCGGACGAGCAGCGTCACGAGATATTCGAGGAAGGCTGGCGGCGGGGCGGCTTCCGCTTCCTGTTCGAGACCTTCGATGACATATTGACGGACGACGAATGCAATGCAGCGGCAGTCGCGTTCATCCATTTCAAGATCCGCAGCATAGTCGAGGACCCTGCGAAGGCGGAACTGCTGTGTCCCAAGGATCACCCCTACGGTTCCAAGCGTCCGCCCGCGGGCCATGGATATTATGAGGCCTATAATAATCCCAACGTGTCGCTGGTCGATATTTCCAAGAACAAGATCGCGCGTGTTGTTCCGCAAGGGCTGCAACTGGATGACGGCACGATCCACGAGTTTGACGACCTGATCGTCGCGACCGGGTTCGACGCTTTCACCGGCGCTCTGACGAGCGTCGACATCCGGGGCGTGTCGGGCACGTCGATCGCCGAAAAATGGACCGATGGCGCCAAGACCCTGTTCGGCATTGCGACCCATGATTTCCCGAACTTCTTCATGATTACGGGTCCGCTCAGCACCTTCGGCAATGTCCCCTCGACCATCGAGAGTAACATAGCCTGGATCGGCGATGCGATTGAGCATGTCCGGTCGCGGGGCGACAGCGTGGTCATGGAAGTGTCGGAAGAGGCGGAAGTCGACTGGGCCAACCTGTCTCAGGAGGTTATCGATGCCACGCTGATCCGGGAAGGCGCGTCGGCGCATTCGTGGATATTGGGCGCCAATATTCCTGGGAAGAAGGTCGCGCCCGTCGCCTTCCTGGGTGGCTATAATAATTATGTGGACATGCTGCGAGCAGAAAGCGCGCCTTATCCCAAATTCGAGCTGAAGTAAGCGGGAACATATCATGGCAATGTTTGATCTGACCGGGCGCGTCTGTATCGTTACGGGTTCCTCGCGTGGCATTGGCAAGGCGGTGGCGACGGCCTTCGCCCAGCAGGGCGGAAGCGTTACCATTTCCGCCCGCAATGGGGCGGCGTGCGAAGAGGTTGCGGCTGAAATCGACGCTCTGGTCGGTCGGCAGGCCGCCATCGCGGTCAGCGCCAATATCGGGAAAAAGGCTGACCTCGAGAATCTGGTCGAGACCACGGTGCGGCATTTCGGTCGGCTCGATGTAATGGTGTGCAATGCGGCCAGCAATCCGGCCTATGGCCCGATGGCCGAGCTGGAGGACGACCAGTTCCGCAAGCTGTTCGAGAATAATATCCTCGCGACCCATTGGCTGATCCAGATGGCGTCAAAGCATATGATCGAACACGGCGGCGGGTCCGTCATCGTTATGTCGTCGATCGGCGGGATGCGCGGATCGAAACTGATCGGCGGTTATAATGTTACGAAGGCGGCCGATCTCCAGATCGTGCGCAACATGGCGCAGGAACTGGGTCCCCATCATATTCGCGTCAATGCGATCTCGCCAGGCCTCATCAAGACCGATTTCGCCAAGGCGCTGTGGGACGATGCCGCACTGCTCGAGAAGTTCAAGAAGGGTGCCGCGCTCGGGACCATCGGTTCGCCCGAGGACATTGCTGGTGCAGCCGTGTTCCTGGCGGCCAAGGAGTCGGCGTTCGTCACCGGCCATAATCTGGTGGTTGACGGAGGCGTGATGGTTCTGGGCGACTGACGCTGGCGAAAAGAAGCAAGCCTGCCCGCATTGCATGCGCCGGGCGGACTCGATCTGAAATATAGGCGGAGAGAAATGATGGCAAATGTCCTGGTAACCGGCGGCACCGGGCTTCTTGGTGGCCCGACCGTGAAAAGGCTCCTCTCGCTGGGCCACAAGGTTGTGGCCTATGATCTGGTCCCCAATCTTGACAATCTGGGCGAAGCGCGGGACGAGGTGGAAGTGGTACGCGGCGATATCGCCGACCTACCCAACCTGATGCGGGTCATCAAGCGCAGCAAGATCACGCATGTGATCCATCTGGCGGCCTTCATCAAGCATCAGTCGATCGCCGATCCGCTGGGCGCGGTGATGGCCAATTGTGCGGCGACCGCCTATTTGTGCGAACTCGCCCTGACGCTTGACGTCGAACGCATCGTCTGGGCGAGCACCGCCGGCGTTTATGGCAAGCGGGACCGTTACCCCGACGGGGCAAGAGTCAATGAAGATGATTTGGTCGGGCCTTCGAGCCCCTATGGCGCTACCAAGGTGGCGTGCGAGCAGCTGGCGCAAGCCTATCACGACAATAGCGGGCTGGACGTGGTCGGCTTTCGGCTCGCCTATGTCTATGGTCTGGGACGGCTGACCGGGGCCACCGGCCAGTTCAATGACATGCTACGCCAGTTGGCTTTGGGGCAGCCGGCGACCTTCCCGGCATTGGCCGGCGGCCCGTCTTCGCTGTGGCAGCCGATGTTCAACGAGGACATGGCCCAAGTCTTTTGCGAGGCGACGTTCGGACCCAAGGCGGACCGTACGATCTACAATGCCCCGGTCAACCAGACGCTGACTGTGGAAGAATCCATGGCGATATTGCGCGACCTCATTCCGGGCGCGCAGGTGGAGCTTTCGAAGGACGCGGTCGGCCTGGGCACCGTCCCGCTCATGGACGGAACCAACGCGCAGAACATGTTCAAGGTGCCGTTGAAGCACGACCTGAAGGCGGGCTGGGCCAAGATGCTGGAGCAGTACCGGAAGTAAAAATTACCCCCGAAATTGAAGCCCCGAGCCTGATCGAACAGACTTTCTAATTATTGGAGATTACCCATGTCCACACAGGAAAAGGCCGAGACGATAAGCCGGCGCCCGCTCAAATTCTGCATGTTCACGACCAATGCGCCGTCGGGCTATCCGGGAGCGCCCTGGCACCAGCCGATGGCGGCGGGGCATGACTACCGGTCGCTCAAATCCTGGCTCAAGCTGGCCCGCGATCTGGAAGCGGCGAAGTTCGATGCCATTTTCTGGGCCGACCACTCGGGCATCTACGACACGTTCGGCGGGTCGCGCGATGCCGCCATCCGCAATTCCGTGCAGTTTCCGATCAACGACCCGGCGACGCTGGTGTCCGCCCTGGCGGCGGCGACCGAGAACCTGGGTTTCGCGTTCAGCGAAAATGTGATCCAAGCGCCCCCGTTCAGCTTCGCCCGCCGCGTAGCGTCGCTCGATCATCTGACGGAGGGCCGCGTCGCCTGGAACATCGTGACGTCGTTCCAGCGCTCAGCCTGGCGGAATGTGGGCTTCGAAGAGGTCGCGACCCATGCGGAACGCTATGCCCGGGCGGAGGAATATGTCGACGTCGTGTACAAGCTGCTGGAGGGCAGCTGGGAAGACGGCGCGGTCGTGCGCGATAGCGCGACGGGCGTCTATGCCGACCCGGCCGCGATCCATCCGATCGACCATGCGGGCGACTTCTACCGATCGGCCGGGCCGTTCTGCGTCGAGCCTTCGCCGCAGCGCGTCCCGTTGCTGTTTCAGGCGGGTGCGTCGAGCGATGGTCGCGCCTTTTCCGCGCGCAATGCCGAGGCAGTATTTATTTCGGCCAAGAGCCCGCGCGGCGCAGCGACCTTCGTCGAGGATCTGCGCGCGCAGCTTGTCGAGGTCGGGCGCAATGCCAACGACGTCCTGGTGTTTCAGGCGTTCACCTGCATCGTCGGCGCGACAGAAGAGGATGCACAGCTGAAGGCGGATGAGTATCAGGCTTTCTTGAAGGATGAAGCGGCGCTTGTGTTCCAGAGCGCGGCGATGGGCGTGGACCTCAAGGGTCTCGATCTGGACACGCCGATAGGCGATTTGAACACGCAGGCGATGCAGGGCGCGCTGCGGGCGCTCGCAGAAGCCTCTCCCAACAAGCAGTGGACCTTCCGCGACGCGATGCTCAAGAGCATGACCCCCCACGCGGTTGGCACGGCCGATCAGGTCATCGAAAAGATGGAGGAATGGGCGGCATCTGGCATCGACGGGCTGAACATCGCCTTTCTCAACGGAGTTGGCGAACTGGCGGATTTCACACGCTATCTCGTGCCCGAACTGCAGCGGCGCGGGCTGATGCAGACAGAATATGCCAAGGGCACGCTGCGCGAGAAATGGTTCGGCGCGTCGCGCCTTAACGAGCGGCATCCTGCAGCGAAATACCGGCGCAAGGCTTTGATGGATGAGACAATTTCCTGATTTTGGAGCCAGGCAGCAACCATGTCGATGACGGGAATGTTGCAATATACGGGGCGGGCCGGTAATCCACATCTAAGGGGAAGGCTGGGAGGCGGGATCGCGCTATGAAGGCAGATGCACTGTCCGTATCATTGCCCAACTACAGCGCACGCATCATGCGCGACGTACTGCATCGCCGCGCCGGAATAGATTGGCAGGTCTTTTGCCGTCAATCGGGCGTAGGCCCGGGCATCTTTGATTGCAGAAATCTGGTGACGGCGGAAACCGAGTTACAGTTGCAGCACGGCTTCCTTGCTGCGACTGCCAATGCCAGCAACCTTTGGGTCGAATTGGGGCTTAGCTATCGCGCCGCCAGCTATGGGTCGTTCGGCATGACCATGATGACGGCCAACAACCTAGGCGACATTTTCGCCGACTGCTCGCAATATCAGGCGCTGACCTATTCGCTCATCCGCTATCGGTTCGTCTCACATGAAGATGGTTCGAGCTGCCTGATCGGCGAGGATGAAGGGATCGGTGGCGCGTTCCGGCACTTCACCCAATATCGGGATCTGGGGCTTCTGCGCAAGCTGCTCCAGGATCTGGTTGGCGATGGGGCCGATATCGTCGAAAGCATATCGATCGCAGCGCCGCCGCCGGACAGTTGGCAGGACCTGGCCGAACTGTTCCCCTGTCCGGTAGATTTCGATGCCCCCGTGACGCGGTGGCGCTTCCGTCCTGGCGCGATGGGCGTTTCCACCGTCATGTCGGATCAGAACCTGTTCGCCGCGTCCAGCGAGGAATGCGCGCGCCTGCTGGCTGATATCGGCGCGGCCGCCACTGTGTCGGGGCAACTGGAACGGATGCTGGACACCAGCGATAACTGGTTCCCCTCGCTTGCGGAAGCGGCGCGCCGCTTTTCCATGTCGGAGCGGACCTTGCACCGGCGCTTGCGGGACGAAGGGCGGAGCTTTCTGGAATTGGTGAACGAGGCCAAGATCCGCAGGGCGAAGGCGCGGCTCTCCAAATGCTGTGTGTCGCTGGCCGATGTTGCGATGGAGCTGGGATTTTCCGATGCCTCGGGACTGTCGCGGGCATTCAAGCGCCAGGCCGGCATGAGCATCAGCGAATTTCGGCATCTTCAGCAGCGCAAGCAGGCTGGATCGTACCGCACCGACCACTGACCATATGCGAGGCGCGGTCCGGTGCTATGCATGCCGGACTGCCAACGCCAATCACGGTCTTGCGCCACGGCAGAGCGATTTGGCGATTTAGGGCATTAGAATGGCGATGTCGGACATTGCCTGCCACCGACCATACCCAATATACTTGTTTTCAAGACAAAATGGCGAATTTCGGTGCCTCTTCGAGTACTGCGAGCGTATACCCGCGAGCTTTGACCGGATAATCCGATGTGCCTGAAATTTAGGATGATGGTGTGAATCGGCACGTTGCAATTGGCTTGGTGGTCGGAGTCAGCCTGATAATTTCCGGTTGCAATCGCTCTGGCGGACCGATCGGCGATAGCGGGCGTGCGGACCAGGACTGGCCATTGCAAGGCAGGACGGCCGATGGCGCGCGCTTCAGCCCCATGTCCAATATCGACGCTGGCAATGTCGGTGAACTGGGCCTGGCCTGGACATTTAAGATCGATCCCGACCGAGGCATGGAGACGACACCGATCGTCATCGATGGAATCATGTATGCGACGGGTCCATATAGCATCGTTTATGCTTTGGATGCGTCGACGGGCCAAGAGGTGTGGCGCTATGATCCCGAAGTCGATAGGGGCATGTCCGGCAATGGATGTTGCGGCCCCGCCAATCGCGGCGTGGCGGTAGCGAACGGCAAAGTCTATGTCGGGGTTTTCGACGGCCGCCTGGTGTCGCTGGACGCCAAGACCGGCAAGCTGCTGTGGAGCGTCGATACGATCGTCGATCATCAGCGCAACTATACCATCACCGGCGCGCCGGTGGTTGCGGGTAACGTCGTGGTCATCGGAAACGGCGGCTCCGAATATGGCGTGCGCGGCTATGTGACCGCCTATGACGTCAATAGCGGCAAGCAAGCGTGGCGGTTCTTTACGGTTCCCGGCGCACCGGGCGGACCGGAGGCCAAGACGCGCGCCATGCAGATCGCGCAGCCGACATGGTTCGGGAAGGGCTATGTCGAGCAGGGCGGCGGCGGTACGGTCTGGGATTCGATGATATATGATCCCGAGCTGGACCTGCTCTACATCGGCGTCGGCAATGCGTCCTTGTGGAACCGCACGCTCAGAAGCGAGGGCAAGGGCGACAACCTGTTCGTATCCTCCATCGTCGCGCTGAAGCCCCGGACGGGGGAGTATGTCTGGCACTATCAGACGACGCCCGGCGATGCCTGGGATTATACGGCGACGCAGAATATGGTGCTGGCGGACCTCGACATTGGCGGGCGCAAGCGCAAGGTCATCATGCAGGCGCCCAAGAACGGCTTTTTCTACGTCCTGGACCGCCTCACGGGGCAGTTCATATCGGCCAAGAATTTTGTACCGGTGAACTGGGCGAGCGGCATAGATCAGAAGACCGGCCGGCCGATCATCGACGAGGCGATCGCACGCTATGGGACGGGGGACGCCAAGGTCGTTTCGCCGGATTCGATTGGTGCGCACAACTGGCAGCCCATGTCATTCAACCCAAAGACGGGGCTGGTGTATATCCCCGCGCAGATCACCGCAGGCTTTTTCAAGGAACTGCCGCGGTCCCCGCTGTCGAAACATTTGGGGACTATGAATGTCGGCGGCTATACCGGGGCCGCGCCGGTTCCGGCAGCGGGCAAGGGCGTGGAGATCGCGGACGCGAAATTGCCCAGCCTTGGCAACAAGGCCGACCGCGAAGCGATCCAGCGGTCATGGAAGGGCCGGTTGGTCGCCTGGGACCCGGTGCGCCAGAAAGAGGTCTGGTCGCATGACTATGGCACCATCTGGAACGGCGGCCTGCTGTCCACCGCCGGTGGCTTGGTCTTTCAGGGAACCGCGGACGGCCGGCTGGTCGCTTACAGCGCGAGCGACGGCAAAGCCCTGTGGGAATTTCCGGCGCGGACCGGGATCATGGCGGCGCCGATCACCTATCGGGTCAAGGGCGAGCAATATGTCGCCGTCGCTGCGGGCTGGGGCGGCATCTTTCCGCTGCTCAACGGCGCGCTCGCCAAGCGCGCTAACGTGGATGCAGAAGCGCGCATCCTGGTGTTCAAGCTTGGCGGCAAGGAACAGTTGCCGCCCAGCGTAAAGCCGGAGCGGGAGCTGGTCGCGCTGCCGGTCACCGGCAGTCCGGCGGCTTTGCGGGCAGGGGCGATGAACTATGCCATCCACTGCTCTGCATGTCATGGGGGTGCGGCCATCGCCGGCGGCGCAGGGCCGCCCGACCTGCGCACCATGTCTGCCGCTACCTATGATTCGTTCGGCGCTCTCATCAAAGGCGGACTGACCTCGGTGGGCATGCCCGATTTCAGCGCCAAGCTGACCGACGCGCAGATCGAGCAGGTGCGGCAATATATCGGCAGCCGCAATGCGGAGCTGCGCGCGGACCCGAAACAATGACGGCGCCCGTCTCCGGAGCATCGTCGCGACCATCATCGACCCGTCGGCTGCGCAGGCTGCGGACGGCGCACCGTTTAGGAATATCTGCCATGAAGTCTCTTGAAACCGCCGACACAGATGCGCGTCAGCCACAGCCCGAAAAGGGCGGGGCGTTCGACGCGATCATCGTCGGCGCGGGATTTTCGGGCATGTACATGCTCCACAAGCTGCGCGGGCAGGGCCTGTCCGCGATCGTGATCGAGGCGGGGTCCGGCGTTGGCGGGACATGGTATTGGAACCGCTATCCCGGCGCGCGCTGCGACGTGGAGAGCGTACAATATCAATATGGCTTTTCCGACGAGATCCAGCGCGGTTGGACATGGTCGGAACGCTATGCCGGCCAGGCCGAAATCAATCGGTATCAAAATTATGTCGCCGACAGGCTCGACCTTCGGCGCGACATACGGTTCGACACGCGCGTGACGTCGGCTTCGTTCGATGAGGCGAGCGGTCGCTGGACGGTCGAAACGGATCACGGAGACCGGCTGGACGCGCAATACTGCATTCTGGCGACGGGCAATCTTTCGGTGCCGCGCATCCCGGAATTTGTGGGGCTGGAGGAATATCAGGGCGAAACCTATCATACGCACGACTGGCCGGCGAAGGCCGTGGACTTTGCCGGCAAGCGGGTCGCGGTGATCGGGACCGGATCGTCGGGTGCCCAGGTCATACCGGAACTGGGGGCGCAATCGGGCCATCTGACCGTATTCCAGCGCACGGCCAATTATTGCATCGCGTCCTTCAACGGGCCTCTGGACCCGGCCTATGCTGATCAGGTGAAGGCCAGCTTCATGGAGGAGCGCAGGAAGGCCGAATATACGTTCGCGGGCCTGGCAACGCCCCTGGGCGCGGAGAGCGCGCTCGAATTGACGCCGGAAGAGGCGAATGCGCGGCTGGAGGCGCGCTGGCGTCGCGGCGGGCTGGAGATGCTCAATACCTTCTACGATGTGTTGCTGGACAAGAGGGCGAACGAGGTCGCGGCCGAATTCGTCAGGGCCAAGACGCGCGAGAAGCTCGACGACCCGGAACTGGCCGATGCGCTGATCCCCAAGGACTATCCGTTCGGCGCCAAGCGCCCCTGCCTTGACGCGGGCTATCTGGACACGTTCAAGCGACCCAACGTGCGGCTGGTCGATGTCAACAAGGCGCCGATCGAACGCATAACAACCGACGGCATCGTGGCAGGCGGCGCGCTTTACGAAGTCGACGCGATCGTGTTCGCGACCGGGTTCGACGCCATGACCGGCGCTGCGCTCAAGATCGACATCCGGGGCCGGGACGGCGTTTCGCTGCGGGATGAATGGGCGGTCGGGCCGCGCACCTATCTCGGCCTGATGGTGGCGGGCTTTCCCAACCTCTTCATCGTCATCGGTCCGGGCAGCCCATCGGTCCTGACCAACAATGTCGTGGCGATCGAACAGCATGTCGAATGGATTGCCGATTGCATCGGCGACATGAAGGCAGGCTGCGTCGATACAATCGAAGCGCGGCGCACTGCCCAGGACCAGTGGGTCGATCATGTCAACGAGGTGGCGTCGGCCACGCTGCTGCCGGACGCCAACAGCTGGTATCTGGGCGCCAATGTGCCCGGCAAGGCGCGGGTCTTCATGCCCTATCCCGGCGGTCTCGACGTCTACCGGCGCAAATGCGACCAGGTGCGGGCGGACGGCTATGAAGGCTTCACGCTGCGGTCCGGCCCGGTGGCGCGCGACGCCGCGATCGCGGCGGGGGCGTAAGTATCATGGGCCACCAACTCGATCCGCAGGTGGCGGAAGCGTTTGCCGCGATGCTGGCCGGCTCGCCGCCGCCGCCGCCGGTGCCCCGTGGCGACTGGCGGGCGCTGCGCGAGCAGTCCAACATGGGACTGACCGGCCTGATGGCTGGCGATATGCCCGAACAGGTCCAGCTGTCGGTTATCGAGCAGCCGAACGCCGACGGCGTGCCCGTCAGCATGCGCTGGTATCAGCGCGAAGGGAGCGCCCCCGGTTCGGCCATACTCTATTTCCACGGCGGGGGGATGATCGCCGGGACGGCGGAGATGTTCGATCGCGCGCTGGCGGGCTATGTCGCGGCGACCGGCGTGCCCATGCTGTCGGTGGATTATCGGCTGGCCCCCGAACATCCCCATCCCGCACAGTTGGACGACGGCATCACCGCGCTCCTGTGGCTGATCGACCATGCCGGGGGGCTTGGCGTCGATCCGGCCAGGATCGCGGTGATGGGGGACAGCGCGGGCGGCGGGTTGGCCGCGGCGTTGGCGGCGCTGGCGCGCGATCGCGGCATTGCGCTGGCGGCGCAGATCCTGATCTATCCCATGCTGGATGATCGGCGCACCGCCGATGAGCCGGGCATCGCGCCCTTCGCGGTCTGGACGGCCGATAATAATTGGACGGGCTGGCACGCGCTGGTGGGCGACCGGATCGGCGGTCCCGATGTTCCGGCGTCGGCGGCGCCCGCGCGGCAGGAGAATTTCGCGGGTCTCGCTCCGGCCTATATCGAGGTCGGCGACCTGGACATTTTCCGTGACGAGGACATCGCCTACGCGCTGGCGCTGTCCCGGGCCGGTGTGCCGATCGAACTCCATGTCCATAGCAGCGTGCCCCACGCTTTCGAACTGCTCGCCCCCGACGCGGATGTGACCAAACGCGCCATGGTCGACCGACAGCGGGTCATCTCCCAACTCTGACGCTCCCATCTTTTCAGAATGACAAGCAGGACCATGCGATGACCCCTTTCAAGAGCACCCCCATCAAGCATCCCGACATGCTGTACATCGATGGCGGCTGGACCAAGCCCTCCACGGCCGGGCGCATCGACGTGCTCGATAGTGCGAGCGAGGAAATATTTCTGTCCGTCGCGGAAGCGCAGGCGTCCGATGTCCAACTGGCCGTCGGGGCGGCGCGCAGGGCGTTCGATCAAGGGCCCTGGCCCCGGATGAGCCATGACGAGCGGGCCACCTATCTAGAAAAGATCGCCGCCGCCCTGCTTCACCGCTCCGATACGCTGGCCGACCATTGGAGCGCGGAAACGGGTGTCCTGCGGTCGATGTCGGCCTATTCCGGGGCCGGTCTAGCGCAGATTTTCAGCTATTATGCCGGGTTGGCGGCGACGTTTAGCTGGCAGGAACGGCATCGGGCGGAGGATGGCAAGCCCGCGTTGCTGGTGCGCGAACCAGTGGGCGTGGTCGCGGCGATCGTGCCGTGGAACGCGCCGGGGCTGCTCATGGCGTACAAGGTTGCGCCTGCGCTGATCGCGGGATGCACGGTGATCGTCAAGGCGTCGCCGGAGGCGCCGAGCGCAGCTTATGTCTTCGCTGAAATCTGCGAGGAGATCGGCCTGCCGGCCGGCGTGGTCAACGTCATCACCGCGCAGCGCGACGTCTCCGAACTGCTGGTGCGTCACAAGGGCGTGGACAAGGTGACCTTCACCGGGTCGACCGCCGCCGGGCGCAAGATCGGCGCCATATGCGGCGAGCGTATCGCCCGCTGCACGCTGGAATTGGGTGGCAAGTCGCCGGCGATCATCCTGGACGATTTTGACATAGATCAGGCGGCGCAGTCGCTCGCGGCATCGACCGCGCTGATGGGCGGGCAGGTCTGTGCGGCGCTGACCCGGATCATCATTCCGCAAAAGCGGCATGACGCTTTCGTGGACGCGCTGTCGGCGGCGATGGAGCAGGTCAAGGTCGGCGATCCCTTTGCCGATGACAGCCAGATGGGGCCGATGTCGTCGGCATCCCATCGCGACCGCGTCGAGCAATATATCGCCAAGGGAAAAGCTTCGCCCGCCCGCCTCGCGCTCGGCGGCGGCCGCCCGCGCGACCTCAATCGCGGCTATTATGTCGAGCCGACCGTCTTTGCCGATGTGGACAATGACCTGGTGATCGCGCGCGAGGAGATTTTCGGCCCGGTCGTATGCGTCATCCCGTCGGCCGACGAAGAACAGGCGGTCGATATTGCCAATGATTCGGATTTCGGCCTGAACGCGAGCATCTTCACCAACGACGCGGAGCGCGCCTACCGCGTCGGCCGCCGCCTGCGGACCGGCACGGTCGGGGTGAACGCGTTCAAGTTCGATTTCAGCATCGGCTTCGGCGGTTTCAAGCAGTCGGGCGTCGGCCGCGAAGGTGGGCCGGACGGCGTGCTGCCATTCCTGGAGGCCAAGACCATGTTGTTCGACACTATGCCCGCCTCCGTCTGAGGACCGGCATCGCATCACGAAAAGCCGCCCCGGCAAGAGGGCGGCAGCAGGAAAGGAAGTCAAGTGCCCGAACGGGGATTGCAAGGGACCGTCTCGCTCGTCACGGGCGCGTTGGGTGGGATAGGTCGGGCGACCTGTGACGCGCTCGCGCAGGCGGGTTCGACGGTGATTGGCACCGATCTTGCCGCCGATCCGGGGGATTTCGCGGCGGGTGCCTATCGCCGGCTGGACGTGACGGATGAGGGGGGGTGGCGCTCGATTATCGAGGATGTCGGGCGGGACCATGGCCGTCTCGACAATCTGATCCAATGCGCAGGGGTGGAGATGATAGCCGCGATCGCCACAACCCAACCGTCCGAGTTTCGCAAATGCATGGATATCAACGTCAATGGCGGTTTCCTGGGCCTTCAAGCCGCCCAGCCGCTGCTCGCCAGCAGTGGCGCGCGGCGCAAGGGCGGTTCCTCGGTTATCTTCCTGTCGTCCGTCGGTGGGTTGCGCGGCGCGCCGCTCATGTCGGCCTATTGCAGCAGCAAGGGTGCGGTCACGCTGCTGGCCAAGAGCGCCGCAGTCGAGTTCGGTGCGCTGGACCTGCCGATCCGGGTCAACAGCGTTCATCCGGGCTGTATCGACACAGGCATGATGGACCGCATCTATGACCACGTCGTTGCAGAGGGCGCATTTCCAGACGAGGAGGCTGCACGCAGCCTCTACGCCTCTAGGCATCCGATCGGGCGAATGGGTGATCCGGAAGAGGTCGCCGACGCCATCCTGTTCTTATGCAGCAGCGAAGCGAGTTTCATGACCGGATCGGAGATCGTGATCGATGGCGGTCTGACCGCCGGGTAGTCTTTCACGTCTATATGTGAAGTAATCGATCGAACATAGGCGATCACAACAAATACAAAATATATAGAGGGGATATTTCATGTCTTTTGCGGTTCATCGTTTTATGATGTCGGCCAGCCTGGTTTCGCTGGTGGTGTCCGGGTCGGTCGGCTTGGCCGTCGCCCAGGATCAGGGCGCGGCCCCAGCCACGGGCGGTCTCACCGACATTATCGTGACGGCGCGCAAGCGCACGGAAAGCGCGCAGACGGTGCCGGTGGCGATCGCCGCGATCGGGGCGGAAACGGTCGTGCAGCGCGATCTTACCAGCCTGGAGCGGATTGCCGCTGCGACCCCGTCGCTCACCGTAGGCCGGGCCGCAACCGGGTCCGGCGCGCAGATCACGATGCGGGGGGTCGGTTCGTCGTCCACGTCCATCGGCATCGAACAATCGGTGGCGACCGTTGTCGATGGCGTCTATTACGGTCAGGGACGCACTATTAACGAAGGCTTTTTCGATCTTGCCCGCGTTGAAATTCTCAAGGGTCCTCAGGCCCTGTTCTTCGGCAAGAACGCGACCGCTGGCCTCATTTCTATCACTACCGCCGACCCGACTGACAAGACCGAGATCATCGCGCGTGCCGGCTATGAGTTCAAGGCGCAGCAGATCCAGGGAGAACTGATCGGATCGACGCCTGTGACGGATACGCTGGGCCTTCGCGTGGCCGTTCGCGGGTCTAAAATGTATGGAGGATATTATAAGAACGTCGCGGCGCCGTTCGCCTTCGCCTTCTTTCCCAATCACGTAGCAGGGCCTGCGGACGCCGACGCACCGGGGGAGCGGGAACTGCTTGGCCGGATCACGCTGAAGTGGGAGCCGACATCCGACATCACCAATACGGTGAAGCTCTCGGGCACCTATAGCAAGGTCAACAATCCCGGTTGGAACAACGTCGTGGTCGGCTGCCCCAGCGGTTTTGGCCAATTGAGCGGGCGCAGATGCGATCGCGACTTCGTCACGCACATGAACAATCTGCCTGCTGATATCGCACCTTCCATTCCCTATGCTGAAAAGGACGGCGCGCTTTACAACCGCTATAAATCCTATGCTGCCACCAACAGCTTTGCCTGGAACCTGGACGACGTAACGCTCACCAACGTCACGAACTATAATTGGAACAACAATCGATACCAAGTGTCGGCCGATGTCCAATCTAATCCGCTCGGCGGCATCTGGACCACTGAAAATACCAGCTACCATGCGTTTTCCAACGAGTTGCGGGTTCAGACGCAATACGATGGTTCTGTCAACCTGATGGCCGGTGGATTGTACCTGAAAACCAAACGCGATTATGCCCAGTATAACGTCATCGCCAACGTGGAAGATGCGTCCCAGCCACTATCGACACGCTATCTCACCAACTATAAAATCTCCTATACAGATGGAGAAACACTGGCCGGGTTCGGTCAGGTCACCTGGAAGATCGTTCCGAATTTCGAACTGGCAGGTGGCGTTCGTTACACGCATGAGACCAAGGACAGTTATTTTACCCAGCCTTACGCGACCGCTCTGGTCCCGATCTTCCGTCCGCAGAACTCGCCAGACGGGCTTGGCGTGGTCACCTCCAACCAGACATTCAACGACTGGTCGCCCGAATTCACGGCGAGTTGGAAGCCCGTGGAAGATGTCATGGTCTATGCGGCTTACAAGACCAATTACAAGTCCGGCGGCTTTTCGAACGGCGGCATCAACAGTGTCCTGTCACCGAACCCGCAAGCCGATTTCGAATTCGGACCGGAGAAGGCGCGGGGATTTGAGGTTGGCTTGAAGTCGACGGTTCTCGACCGGCAACTGCGACTGAACATCAGTGCATATTCCTACAAATATGCGGGCTTCCAGGTCGACTATTTCAACTCAGCGGTATTCGCCTATCAGACCCTGACTGCGGATGCACGGACCAAGGGCGTCGATCTGGACTTCGAATATGCGCCGCGCTCGGCGTCGGGTCTCAATGTCCATGGCTCGGTGAGTTATAACGACGCGAAGTACACGGACTTCTTTGGCCCCTGCTATACGGGGCAGAGACCGGCCGAAGGTTGCACCTTCGCGAATTCCGCCGGAACGCTGCCAACCGGCGCGCAGGTCGCATCTTTTCAGAACCTGGCCGGCAAACCACTGTCGGTCGCGCCGCATTGGGCCGGGGCGCTGGGCATTGGATATGAGACCGCGGTCGGAAACGGTAACCTGATCGGCGCCTCCGTCGATGGCCGTTACTCGAGCAGCTATTTGGGTTCCGCCTTCGGCCAGCCGGATTCTCGGCAGGGGGCCTATGCGACGCTTGACGCTTCGGTGCGGTTCGGTCCGGAAGATGGGCGCTGGGAACTGGCGGTCATCGGCAAGAACCTGACGAACCACTTTTATTTCCTGAACGCCTTTGACGGGGCGTCGACCGGAAGCGGCACGGGGACCGCGACGGGCGTTCGTGCCGATCAAATCGGGTCCGGTGCCCTGCCGCGCACGGTCCAGGTCAGGGTGTCCACTCGATTCTGAATCGTGAACTTATAGTGGGGTCGGGAGGCGGCGGATGATTGAATCCGCCCCGGTCCTGTCACTACGATCAGAGAGGATTTACTGATGGTTATTGATGATGAACGGGCCATCGTTGCAGTGGCGTTGCGATATGCACGGAGTATCGACACTCAAGATCCGGAGGCATTTATGTCATGCTTCACGCCTGATGCGGCTTACGGACTTCCCAAGCTTCGCCAGACCTCCGGCATCACTCTTGACGAGGTCATGCCGTTCCTAACCAACTTGTTTAGTGCCACGCAGCATGTGACGACGAATTTTGAAGTGCAGATCGCTGAGGACCAGGCTACGATGCGGTCACTCTACGTGGCCACGCACGTCTGGCGAAAGAAGCTTCCGGACCCTCTGTTTGTGATGGGCGGCTATTATGATGATGCCTTGGTGCGGACCGATGACGGCTGGCGCATTCGGGACCGTTTGCTCATCAACAGCTGGGTAACCGGGGACCGCGATGCGATTAAGGCGGCGGGCATGTCCGAACTGCTGGAGTAGCCTGCTCTTTTTGAAATCTCTTTTGCGCCCTTATGCAATCTGACGTTTTGCGTTAGGCAGAAATGATGGACAGTGAAATAGAGGATTTCGGGGGTATGTCGCCCAAGGCGCACCCCCAGCGACGCCAGGCGAAGCAGGACAGGTCGACCCTTCGGCAGAAGCGAATTACCGAGGGCGCTATCCTTACGATCTCGCGATACGGCATGGGGGGTGTCACACATCGCCGGGTTGCTAACGAAGCCCATGTCTCGCTGGCCGCCACGACTTATTATTATCAGACGAAAAGCGACATCATCGCGGATGCCTCGCGAACCTTGCTTGCGCGCTATGTCGACGCCTTCCGCCGGTACTCGGCCAAGCCGACCGATCCCGAAAAGCATTTTTCGTTTCGCGACTTCGCGCTCAAGCTGGTTTTCAATGCGGCTGGCAAGCATAATGTCGAAACTATCGCCTGGTGCGAGATATTGGTGAATGCAGCGCGCCAGGAGGATATGCGTGAACTGGCGCGGGCCTGGTTCGCCACCCTCAACGAGCTGTGGCTGGAAATCGCCCTGCTGTTCGACGTTGAGGATCGGGAGCGGGCGGTCTTGTCGGCGATCGATACGGTTATCGGGCTGATCTTCATCCTCATCCCCCTAGACCTGTCGGAAAAAAACATGCGGGCCGTCCTCTTAACCGGTTCGATGGATTCGGCGGAGTGGTCAGCCGCTTGCGATCCATCGCCACCGGTCAATGGCGGTAAAAAGTCGGAGGAGACGCGCGAGCGCATACTGACCGCTGCGGCCGAACTGATTGTGGAGGGCGGATTGGAGGCGCTGACGTTCCGCAATGTGTCGGAGCGGGCGGGCCTGACCGCTGCGGCGCCGACCTATTATTTTTCGACCATTTCCTCTTTGTTCAACGCCGGGCAGGCGCGACTGTTCGACATGACCCGGCATCGCTATCGCGGGGACGCGGGCATTGGCGACAACGCATCGCTTGACGCTGAACATCTGATCGATCTGCTGACGACGGTGTTCCTTCGCGAGGCCACCGAGTTTCGCGACCTCAGCTTGGCGTGTTACCCGGTCTATGTGCAGGCTCAGCGCGACGAGACCCTTCGTCCTGGCTTATGGGCGCTAAACAGCGAGAACATCGAGCGGTGGGCGAACCTGCTGTCAACCGTCGCGCCCGATGCCACACCATTCGACCGATGGATGCTGTATGCCGCATTCGTCGGCAAGCTGATCCGCGTTCTAACGACCGCGCCGCACACCCGAGCGCTTGCCCGCATTCGCAGCGAATTTGCCTATGAAGTGGACACGCTAATCGACAAGAGCCGCTGGAGTCAGGAGCCCGGCAGTCCTTGCTGACAGACCGTCAGGCGGGCAGGCCGGCTTCACCTCATCCGCGCGACCTGCCGCAAAGCCTCGTGAAGATTGTGAAAGCTATTGAACAGCACACGACCATCGGACGCGGTCAGGAATATACGCGATCCGTCCGCCGCCAGACGGGCGTGATGCGCCACCGCCGCCGCCGGGCTGGCATCGTCTAGCGACCCGATGACCTCTATCCCCTTGCGCCGCACCCGCTCGACCGCCCCGTCTAGCTTAGCCAGGACGTCGGGATGGGTGCGATCCCCGTTGCACCCCATAGCGACCGAGAGGTCATGAGTGCCGAACATAATCCCGTCGACGCCGGGCACTTCAACGATCGCGGGCAGATCGTCCATCGCCTCTGGACTTTCAAGCAATAGCCAGACCAGGATGCCATCATTGGAGCGATCGGCATAGGAGGCCCAGTCAGGAGAACTGTAGGCAGTCGCCCGGGTGATCGGGCACGCCCCGCGCGCGCCATCGGGAAAGGCGCCGGTACGGTATTTCGTGGCCGCGACGATGGCGCTGGCATGGGATGCGGAGCCGACCTGTGGCACCAGTAGTCCTGTCGCGCCGGCATCGAGATAACGTCCCAGTTCGCTCAATCCGCCCGGGCCGGTCACAGGCACGCGAACCACCGGCATGACGCCTGCCGCTTGCGCCGCGCGAATCAAAGAAACGACGTGATCGAAGCCGAACGGGCCATGTTCGCCATCGATCAGCACGAAGTCCAGTCCGACCGCCCCGGCGATTTCGACCACCGCTGCGCCGCCGGTCTGGACCCAGATGCCGACCGCATCCTCGCCCTTGTCCAGCCGCGCCCGGATTTGATGCGTTTTATGTCGCATTGCTTATCTCCTAAACAGCCCGACCAAGGTTAACGTGCCGGCATCTGATGAAGTCGTATCGGTCGAGATCGATGAGCAGTCGGCCTTAATCATGAAAGACAACGCTTTCTTCTATCGCTACTCTGTCTATCCGATATTTATTGGCCGCGGCGCTCCAGTCGGGATATCCAAAAGAGATGCCAAAGAGCAGTTTGAAGGCCGGGTCGATCCCCAAAACGTCCCGGATCGTGCCAGCATACATGCCCAGAAGGGTTTGTGGCACGCCGCCAAGGCCATGGGCAGCCAATGACAGCAGCAATGTCTGGCCATACATCCCGATGTCCGCCGCGACACGGACATTGTCGCCGAATTCCGGCATGAACAGAAATGCTGCATGCGGCGCGTCGAAGAAGCACAGGTTGCGCAATGACGCAGCCTTGCGCTCTCTCAGTGCTTCGCGCGGGACACCAAGGGCGTGGTAATAGGCCGCACCCTGGGCCCGCAGCCTCTCTCCGTAAACGCCGTGCACGTCCTCCTTGCGGAATGAGAAATCCGGCGTCAGCTCGCCTCTCGCGTCCGCCGCCAACATCGCGCCGCTCACGGCGTCGCGGCTGCCCTTCGACACGATATGGACCAGCCATGGCTGCGTATTGCAGTTGGACGGGGCAAATTGCGCATCCTGGAGAACCGAGGAGAGGATGTCCCTGGGCACAGGATCGGGTAGAAAAGCCCGGACGGACTGCCTTGTCCGGAAAAGGTTGCTGAACGAACCTGTCTCGGATACCCATGCACCACTATCGTCCATATCATTATCTCTGATCTAGATTAGCTTTTGACGGAAGGCGCGTCGGGCCCCCTAGCAGCGCCGCTGGCGAGGATCCGAGCCGCCCAGCAAAACAAGGACGCGGCCAGCACATAGAGGCTCAGCCCATAAAGGATGGAATATTGCAGCGCCGCTTCGCCATAGCGCGCGGTCATCCAGTCGGACATCATGCCAAGGAAGAAGATGCCAAAGCCCATACCGGTCAGGCTGACGACGAACAGGAACACAGATGACCCCACGGCCCTCATGGATGACGGGACGATATGCTGCACGCCGGCCGTCACTGGACCAAGCCACGCCATGGTAAGCATCTGCCCCAACGCGAACAGCATCCAGCTGAGCGGGAGCGAGGGCGCGAAAAGCGCAGCGGCGATCGTCGGGATTGCGAGTGTGAAGGCCACCGCCGGAAGGAGTGCGAAGCCGCCGGGCAGTGTCTTGGCGAGATGGTCGCCAATCCGTCCCCCAAGCCAAATGCCGGCCACACCACCCACGAGGATGATCGTTCCATAATACCAGCTCACTTCAGCAACGCCCAAGTGAAACGTCCGTCCGAAAAAGCTTGGCATCCAAAACAGCAATCCATAATTGAGAGCGGAAGCAGAAGCCCCGCCGAGCGACAGCAGCCAGAAACCGGGAAGCTTGAGAAGATGCCGCGCCACCTCGGCCAGGGGCGGCGCGCCTTCCCGTGCGGCCGACGCATCGTGGGCACGCTCGAAGCCGCCCCTTGGCGGCTCCTTCACGATCAGCTTGACCAGGACCGCAATCGGCAGGCCCGCTAAGCCGACGATGAGGAAGGCGGCGCGCCAATCGAGATGGTCGGCGATCCAGCCGCCGAAAAACACGCCAAGCGCGGACCCGACAGGCACGCCCAGTGAAAACAGCGCCATGGCGCTCGCGCGCCGTTCGCTCGGGAATAGGTCTGCAATCAGGGCGTAGGATGGCGCGACGCCCCCGGCCTCACCGACGCCAACCCCCATCCTAGTAAAAAACAGCTGCCAGAAGTTCTGGGCCAGCCCGCAAAACGCGGTGAAGAGGCTCCACAAGGCTACGGAAACGGCGATGATGTTTACGCGCTTGGTGCGATCCGCCAGCCAGGCGATCGGAATGGCCATGGTCGTGTAGAAAATCGCGAAGGCGATACCGCCCATCAACCCAAGCTCCCGATCGGTTAGAGCAAGATCCTGCTTGATGGGCAAGGCGAGGACGCTGATGATCTGGCGATCGATGAAATTGAAGATATAGGCGACCAGCAGGATCACGACCCCAGCGGTGGTGCCGCGGGATTGTTTGTGGGGGGATGGCGTTTGCCCGGCGTTCCTGTCCAAGTACAAAACCTCTCACTCGGGCGCACTTACGCCTTCTTCTTGACTGGCAGCGGACAAGAGTGCGTGCTCTAGCGCCGCGCCGCAGGCGCTCTTGCACCACAGCTATCCTTGTCCACCCTGCCATCGACCATGTCAAATGATATCGCATGTTTTATGTTTTAGTACCACGAACTAGGGTGCGTAGTGCGCCCTTCTGCAACAATCCGCCCAGAATGCCCAGCAACCCACGGTGTCCAACGGAAAAAGTGATGCTGAGCTAAAATTTCGAATAATGTACTGCCAATCGTGAGGTCCCGGCGGGCGGTTTACGGGAAGACGTACTTCCGCAAAAAGATATCCGTAAAAATCGTTTTGACAATATGTACCAGATAAGGCATGGTATGCCCCACCTCGAAGCCGTTTGCGGCGCGCTGGCGCATGTGACGGCATAGTCGCCTGGGCCTGAGGGCAAAATCGAGGAGCGGAGAGGCAAGGAAATGAACCATAGATATGTGTTGGCCTCGCCTTTGGAGCCGTTTGGGCCATTGGCGGTCGAAACGGCTGCCACTACGCCTTCCCTTGATGTCCTCTCCGACGGTGTCAGCGCGTCCAGCCGTGGAAGGTCGCTCCGTCGGAAGAATGTGCAGCCGACATCCTCGGGGCGGCCATCGGGCGACGATAATGGCCTGAGCTCAAGTGGCGGGTACTCGGCGCTAGCTCTTGTCCGCTCGGTACAGCATCCAGCTTTCGTTCAATAAAAGAGAGAGAAACATGTCTGTCCTTCTTACGGAAGTCCGTGGCCATGTCGGGATAATGACCCTGAACCGGCCCGAACGTCACAACGCCATGGACGCGGAGATGTTCGTGAAGATGGCTGAGGCCTGGGAGGCCTGGGCTGCGGACACTAATGTCCGCAGCGTGGTGATAACGGGGGCAGGGGACAAGGCTTTCTCCGCCGGCGGCGACGTCAAGTCGCTGATACCGGTGCTGACCCGCAAGCGCGCGCCGCAGAACGACTATGAGCAAATTCTGCTCGACACCCATCCCCGGGTGCGGGACGTCGCCATGCTGCGGACCTTCTTCCCCAAGCCGGTAATTGCGGCAATCAACGGCTATTGCGTAGCGGGCGGTACCGAGGTCATCGAGGGTACCGACATCCGCGTCTGCACGGAGAGCGCGACGTTCGGACTGCCGGAAGTCAAATTGTCGATCCTGCCGGCCGGTGGCTCGCTGGTGCGGCTGACGCGGCAGATCCCGCATTGCCGGGCGATGGAAATGGTCCTTACAGGGCAGCCGATCACTGCCGCGCAGGCGCTCGAATATGGCTTCGTCAACTATGTCACTTCGCGCGAGGCGCTGATGGACAAGGCCCTGGAGATCGCCGAGCAGATCGGTGCAAACGGGCCGCTCGCTGTCGCGGCCGCTAAGCGCGTGATGGTCGAGAGTTCGGGCTTGCAGTTCCACGAGGCCTATCTCCTGGAGGACCGCGCATGGGACGACGTCGCGCAATCGCAGGACGCAAAAGAAGGGCCGCTGGCCTTCGCTGAAAAGCGCCCCCCCGTTTACACTGGAAGGTGATGATCGAATGAGTGGCTTGTCGGACAAATCCTGCATCGTCGGGATCGGACAGACAGAATATACCAGGGGCACCGAGAAATCGGAGTTGCGTCTGTTGCTTGAGGCGATAGGTAACGCGCTTGACGATTGCGGCCTTGATGCGAAGGATATCGACGGCATTGTCGGGCCGCCGGTTGCCGCCACCGCCGAGCAGCTTGCGGCGCATCTGGGGATCGACAATCTGCGTTATGCCTCGACGGTGCTGATGGGCGGAGCCAGCCCGGTCGTCGCCCTTCAGACCGCCGCCATGGCGGTGGCTGTCGGCGTTGCGCAATGCGTTCTCGTGCCGATGGGCTGGAACGGCTATACTGATCGCCGGATCAGCAAGGTCGGGACCGACATCAAAGCGATCGCCGGGTCTCTCGGCTCCTATTATATTCCCCACGGCGCGGTCTCGCCGGTGCAATGGTATGCTTGGCTGGCGACACGCCACATGGCTGTCTATGGCACCGACCAGGATGCGCTGGCCGAAGTGGCGCTCACCAGCCGCAGCCACGCCCAGCTCAATCCCGCCGCGCTCATGCACGGACGTCCACTGACGCGGGAGCAATATGATGCGTCGCGGTGGATTTCCAAACCGTTTCGCATGTTTGATTGCTGCCTGGAAACAGATGGCGCCTGCGCGGTAATCATTTGTTCGCCAGAAAGGGCCAGGGATCTGCGCAAAAAGCCGGTGTTCATTTCCGGCGTGGCGGAAGGCCACCCTTACCCCGCCGACGATTTCTGTTCGCGCGCAGATATCTTCCGCATCGGCCTGTCGGACGCGGCCCCGCAGGCCTTCGCTCAGGCGGGGATCAGCCATGCCGATGTCGATTTTCTAGAGGTCTATGACTGCTTCTCGTTCGTCGCGCTGTTGCAGCTGGAGGCGATGGGCTTTTGCGACCGGGGCGAAGTTGGCGAGTTCGTGAAAGGCGGTCGCCTCCGGCTCGGTGGCGCGCTGCCGATGAACACCCATGGCGGCCTCCATTCCGAAGCCCATGTGTGGGGCATGAATCACGTGAACGAAGCGGTCAAGCAACTGCGGGGCGAAGCCGAAGGCCGCCAAGTGGCCGACGCGCATATCGGCGTCGTGACCGGCTGGGGTGATTTCGGTGACGGCGGCCTCGCCATCCTGCGGAGTGAATGACATGATCGATTCCATCACCTTCATCGCCCCCGCGCCTTCGAAGCTGGCCGACGAATTCTACAGTTTCGCGCAGGAGGGGAAACTCTGCATTCAGCAGTGCGCCGATTGTCAAACCTACCATCACATCCCTCGCGAACGTTGCGCCGATTGCGGTTCGTTTGACTTGGGATGGTCGCAAGTGTCGGGACTAGGCACGCTCTTTTCCTGGACCGAAACCAGCACGCCGCCGCTGCCGTCCTTGCAGAATGACGTGCCGTTCATCGTCGCGCTTATAGAGCTAAAGGAAGGGCCCCGCATGATCGGTCGGTTGGTCGGTGTCGCCAATGACGACCTTAAGGTCGGGCAGCCGCTCAAGGCGAGGATGGAGCGGCTCACCCCTGAATTTTCGCTGACGGTGTTCGAACCGGCCTGATCCCGGCTTTTCAGGAGAGACTCATGCCTTATTTCAAGACCGGCGCCGATCGGTCGCTCTATTATGAATATTATCCCGCGCCGGGACCGGTTGTGCTGCTGGTGCATGGTTGGGGCCTTAACACCCGCGCCTGGGACCCGACGATCGACATGCTGGTGGGCAAGGGGCACGCCGTTCTGGCGTTCGATCAGCGCGCCAGCGGCCAGTCCGACAAGGATTTCACCAGCGCTAG
>NZ_DATKFP010000065.1:0-23723 GCF_035511395.1 Sphingobium sp. | reverse complement strand
CGGCATGGAGCGGCTGAAGAACACGCCTTTGCCCTTCCAGTATCGCTTCATCCCGACCGCCTTCACGCATCTGTTTTGCATCCTGCTGCCGATCGGGTTGGTCGAATCGCTGGGCTTCGCCACGCCGCTGGGGTCGACGGTCGCGGGCCTCATGTTCATCGCGGTGCTGCGGATCGGCGACGATCTGACCGATCCCTTTGCCGACAGCGTGCATGACGTGCCGCTGACCGCCATGTGCCGCACGATCGAGATCGATCTGCTCCAGTCGATCGGCGACCCGGCGCCCGAACCGGCCAAGCCGGTGCGCGGAGTCTTGTGGTAAAAGGAAAAAAGCCTCCGTTCGATGGGAACGGAGGCTTTTTCAATTCGGCAGGCCGGGAAGCGGTCACTCCTTCCGGTTGTCGTCCACCATGTCGGATGCCAGTTCAAGTCCGGCGCGGCCATGGGCGGGCGTATGCGCTGGCGCCTTGGGATGGGGGACGTCGATCGGTTCCTCGACTTCCAGCATACCCTCCCACTTGGTGATGACCGACGTCGCGATGGCATTGCCCAGCACGTTGGTGGCGGTGCGGCCCATGTCCATGAAATGATCGACCGCCAGGATGAAGGCCACGCCCTCGACCGGCAGGTCGAACTGGCCCAGCGTCGCGGCGACGACGACCAGCGATGCGCGCGGCACGGCGGCGATGCCCTTGCTCGTCACCATCAGGACCAGCAGGATGGTGATCTGCGTCGCGATCGGCAGGTCGATGCCATAGGCCTGGGCGATGAAGATGGTCGCGAATGTCGCATACATCATCGACCCGTCGAGGTTGAAACTGTAGCCCAGCGGCAGCACGAAGCTGTAGATGCGGCGCGGCACGCCGAACCGGTCGAGTTGCTCCAGCATCTTGGGATAGGCCGCTTCGGACGAGGCGGTCGAGAAGGCGATCAGGATCGGTTCGCGAACATAGCGGATCAGCTTGAACATCCGCTTGCCAAGGAAGATCGCGCCCGCGCCGAACAGCAGCAGCCACAGGCAGATCAGCGCAATGTAGAATTCGCCGACCAGCGCGCCATAGGTCTTGAGCACGCCCAACCCCTGCACCGTCACCGACGAGGCGAGCGCGCCGAACACCGCGAAGGGCGCGACGCGCATCACATAGCCGGTCACCTGCAGCATCAGCTCGACCATCGATTCGATGACGGTGATGATCGGCTTGCCCTTGTCGCCGATGGCGGTCAGCGCGACGCCCACGAACAACGAGAAGACGACGATCTGGAGGATCTGGTTGTCCGCCATCGCCCCGATCATGGAGGTCGGGAAGACATGCAGGATGAAATCACGGAAGTTGAGCGCTTCGGTACTCACCCCCGAATCCGCGCCCGACCGGACGAGGTTGAGGCCCGCACCCGGCTCGAAGAAATTGACGAAGATCAGGCCGAGCGTCAGCGAGATCAGGCTGGCGATGATGAACCAGGCAAGCGCGCGGCCGCCGATCCGGCCCAGCGCCGCGCTGTCGCCCATATGCGCGATGCCCGCGACCAGCGTGGAAAAGACCAGCGGCGCGATGATCATCTTGATCAGGTGCAGGAAGATGTCGGCCAGCAGGTGGAAATAGCCCGCCACATCCTTTGCCAGCGTTTCGTCGCCCCCAACCCAGAGATTGGCCACAAAGCCGGTTAGCACCCCCAGGACCATGCCGATGAGGATGAAGGCCGTCAGTCTGTTTCGCATCAAATTCCTCTAAGGCCGCCCGCAGACGCGCCCCTGCCTTATTTTTACGTCTGTCAGGCGACACCTAACAGGCGCATGGGCCGCTCGCAATCGGCGCGCATACCCAGCTGCATCATGAAAGACGAAGCAGGACCGTCTTTCCGCCCCCGATTTTTGGGTCCATGCTGGTGGTAACGGCAAATGTCACGGCCAGGGTCATGGCCAAGGTCAGGGATATAGGAGGCCTTCGCACCAGCCGTCCGCCGTCCGCTCGAACAGGCGGCGCTCATGCAGCCGATGCGCGCGATCCTGCCAATATTCGATCCGCTGGGGCGTGACGCGAAAGCCCGACCAGTGCGGCGGGCGGGGTACCGGACCGCCCTCGAACCGGGCGCTGACTTCGTCGAACCGGTCCATGAAGGTCTGCCGGTCGGGCAGCGGCTGCGACTGGTCGGACGCCCAGGCGCCGAGCTGGCTGTCGCGGCTGCGCGTAGCGAAATAGGCGTCGGCGGTGGCATCGTCGACCGGGGCGACCGGCCCCTCGATCCGTATCTGGCGGCGCAGCGATTTCCAGTGGAACAGCAGGGCGACATGCGGATTTTCCGCCAGTTCGTGCGCCTTGCGGCTCTCGAAATTGGTGTAGAAGAGGAAACCGTCCGGTCCATGTCCCTTCAGCAGCACCATTCGCGCTGATGGTCGCCCGCGCGCGTCGGCCGTTGCCAGCGTCACGGCGTTGCTGTCACTGGGTTCGGTTTCGCGCGCCTGCGTGTACCACTCGTCGAAAAGGGCGATGGGATCGGTCATGCCCTTTCTTTTAAGTGAGGGACGCTATGCTGTCGATAAGGGGAAATCCCGCTTGACGATGCGTCGCGTGCGACTTGAATGTCGGCGCTCAATCGTCCACATAGTCCACAAGTGATGCTTTTGTGCAACAGGTAGATGAATGGCCGATCCTTATTCCACATTGGGCGTAGCCCGCAGCGCCAGCGAGGCGGAGATCAAGTCCGCCTATCGCAAGCTGGCCAAGGAGCTGCATCCGGACCGGAACAAGGACAATCCCAAGGCGGCGGAGAAATTTTCGGCCGCGACCAACGCCTATGATCTTCTGTCCGACAAGGACAAGCGCGCCCGCTTCGACCGGGGTGAGATCGATGGCGAGGGCAATCCGACCGCGCCCTTCGGCTTCGGTGGCGGCGGTGGCGGCGGTTATCGTGGCCAGCCCGGCGGGGGCTTCGACACGGGCGGCACCGATTTCGGCGATATTTTCGAAGGGCTGTTCGGTGGCGGCGGTGGACGTCGCGCGGCAGGCGGCGGTGGCTTCGGCGGGTTCGGACGACAGGCGCCGCCACAAAAGGGCGCGAACGTCAATTACCGGCTCGCCGTCCAGTTCGTCGACGCCGCGACGCTCAGCCCGCAGCGCATCACGCTTCAGGATGGTAAGACCATCGACCTGAAACTGCCCGCGGGGGTCGAGAGCGGCACGCAGATGCGTCTCTCTGGCAAGGGGCAGGCCGGACCGGGCGGCGCGGGCGACGCGATCGTCACCATCGATGTAAAGCCGCATCCCTATTTCACGCGCGACGGCGACAATGTCCTGCTCGATCTGCCGATCACGCTGGGCGAGGCGGTGAAGGGCGGCAAGGTCAAGGTGCCAACGGTCGACGGCCCGGTGATGCTGGGCGTGCCGGTCGGCGCCACCTCCGGCAAGACGCTGCGCCTGCGCGGCAAGGGCTTCGTCGGCAAGGATGGCCAGCGCGGCGACCAGCTCGTCACGCTCCAGATCGACGTGCCCGCCGACGATCCGGCTATCCAGCAGCTGGTGGATAGCTGGCAGGACAAGAGGGCCGTGCGCGCCCATCTGGGCGTCTGATGCGTTAGGGCGCGAATGCCGATGCCTTCGCCCCTTTCGCCCGAGCAGCGCCGCCAGATGGCGCAGGAGGCGCGCGCCCATTTCCACCGGCAGATGAACCGGGTCCGGCCGGGATCGCATGTCTTCGAGGTGATGAAGCGCGTCGCGGTCGGCACCTATAGCGACGGCTTCATCCATGCCGGAAACCTGGCCTATCTGTCGCTGATGACGCTTTTCCCCTTCTTCATCGTCGCGGCGGCGGTGGCGAGCATCTTCGGCCGGACCGAGGATGGGGTGCAGGCGGTGAACGCCTTTCTCACCACCGTCCCCCGCGGGGTCGCCGATGTCGTGCGCCAGCCGATCAGCGATGTACTGACCGCCCGGTCCGGCCCGCTGCTCTGGCTTGGCGGTCTCGTCGGTCTCTGGACCGTGGGCAGCCTGATCGAGACGATCCGCGACATTCTCCGCCGCGCCTATGGCACGAAAAGCACCAAGCCTTTCTGGCGCTACCGGCTGGGCGCGATCGGCATCACGCTCGCCAGCGTCTTCGCGGTGATGTTTGCCTTCTCGCTTCAGGTGGCGATCACGGGCGTCGACCAGTTTCTTCATCAGATCCTGCCCTGGGCGGACGAGGCGATCGCGCTGGTCGCCTCTGCGAAGCTGGTGCCGATGGGCATCATATGCGTCGCGCTCTGGTCGTTGTTCGTCGCGCTGACGCCGACGCTTTACAAGGATCGCCGCTTCCCCAAATGGCCGGGCGCGGTCGCGACCGCCTTCTGGTGGTATGGCACGACCATGCTGCTGCCGCCGACCCTGTCGCTGCTGGGCGGCTATGGCCGCACCTATGGCAGCCTGGCGGGCGTGATGATTACCCTCATTTTTTTCTTTCTCGTCGGGCTTGGCGTGGTAATTGGCGCGGAATTGAACGCGGCGCTGGCGGAATTCCCCGAAGAGGAAGCGAACGGGGCCGTGCAGGACAAAGGGAACGGAACGACAAAATGACAGGCTTGATGGCAGGGAAGCGCGGGCTCATCATGGGGCTGGCGAACGACAAGTCGCTCGCTTGGGGCATCGCCAGGCAGCTGCATGCCCAGGGCGCGGAACTGGCCTTCTCCTATCAGGGCGATGCGCTGGCCAAGCGGGTGAAGCCGCTGGCCGAGCAGGTCGGATCGGATTTCCTGATCGACTGCGACGTCACCGACATGGACAAGCTTGACGCGGCCTTTGCGGAGATCGAGGCGCGTTGGGGCACGCTCGACTTCGTCGTCCACGCCATCGGCTTTTCCGACAAGAATGAGCTGCGCGGCCTCTATGTCGACACCAGCCTCGACAATTTCCTGCTGACCATGAATGTGTCGGCCTACAGCTTCGTCGCCGTCACCAAGCGCGCCCGCGCGTTGATGCCCAATGGCGGCAGCATCCTGACGCTCAGCTATTATGGCGCGGAAAAGGTCATCCCCCATTACAATGTCATGGGCGTGGCCAAGGCTGCACTGGAAACCAGCGTCAAATATCTGGCGATGGACCTCGGCCCGGAAAATATCCGAGTAAACGCCATCTCCGCCGGCCCGATCAAGACGCTGGCCGCCAGCGGCATCGGCGACTTCCGCTATATCCTCAAGTGGAACGAGCTGAACTCACCGCTGCGCCGCAACGTGACGATCGAGGATGTGGGTGGCGCCGGCCTCTATCTGCTGTCGGACCTGGCGTCGGGCGTGACCGGCGAGATCCACCATGTCGATGCGGGCTATAACGTCATCGGCATGAAGGCCGAGGACGCACCCGACATCGCGCTCGACAAGTAAGGCGCGTGCCGACGGTCCTGCGCGAAGCCAGCCTGCGCGTGGTGATCTATACCGACGATCATCCGCCGCCGCATGTTCATGTGTTCGGCGACGGCGAAACCAAGATTGCGCTGATCGGGCGCGATGGGATGCCGGAAGTGGTCAGGATCGTCGGCGCCGACCGGCGCGAGAGTCGACGCGCATTGGAGATTGTGCGAGAAAAGCGGGACGATCTGATCGAAAGGTGGAACGCTATCCATGGGTGAACTGACCCAGGCGCAGTTTGATGAGGCGGTGAGGCGCGGCGACCGCGATCTCGCGATCAAACCGCGTGCGCGCGCTGCCCGTTACGATCGGTCCACCGGGCAGGTCGTGATCGATCTGGTGAGTGGGGCAACATTCTCTTTTCCGGCCACGCTGGGGCAGGGGCTGGAAAAAGCGACGGCCGAACAGTTGGAGACCGTCGAAATCGCAGGTGCAGGCTTCGGGCTGCATTGGGAAGAACTGGATGCCGACCTGACGGTGGAAGGGCTGCTTGCCGGCCGCTTCGGCAGCGCACGCTATATGGCGCAGCGCTTCGGCTCCGATTGGGATAGCGAAGCAGCAGAATGAGTTTCAACAGTTTCGGTCGCGTGTTCCGGTTCAGCACCTGGGGCGAGAGCCATGGCCCGGCGATCGGCACCATGGTCGACGGTTGCCCTCCGGGGCTGGAGTTGAACGAGGCGGACATCCAGCCATGGCTCGACCTGCGCAAGCCGGGCACGTCCAAATTCACCACCCAGCGCCGCGAGCCGGACGAGGTGCGCATCCTGTCGGGCGTGTTCGAAGGCCGGACCACCGGCACGCCGATCAGCCTGATGATCGAAAATACCGACCAGCGTTCCAAGGATTATTCCGACGTCGCCAAGGCCTATCGCCCCGGCCATGCAGATTATGCCTATGACGCGAAATACGGCTTTCGCGACTATCGCGGCGGCGGGCGATCCTCCGCGCGCGAAACCGCCAGCCGCGTGGCGGCGGGCGCGGTCGCGCGGCTCGTCATCCCCGAAGTCGACATCTTCGCCTATGTCAGCGAGATCGGCGGCGACGCCATCGACCTGGCCAATTTCGACCCGGCGCAGATCGGCCGGAATCCCTTCTTCTGCCCCGACGCGGAAGCGGCGAAGCGCTGGGAAATACTGGTCGACGATGCGCGCAAGGATGGATCGTCGCTGGGCGCAGTGGTCGAATGCGTCGCTTCCGGCGTGCCGGCTGGCTGGGGCGCGCCGCTCTATGCCAAGCTCGACAGCGAACTGGCCAGCGCGATGATGAGCATCAACGCGGTCAAGGGCGTGGAAATCGGCGATGGCTTCGCAGCCGCCCGCCTGCGCGGCGAACAGAATGCCGATCCGATGCGCCCCAATCCCCAGCAACCCAATGACGGCCCGGTATTCCTCGCCAACCATGCGGGCGGCATCGCCGGCGGCATTTCCACCGGTCAGCCGGTGAAGGTCCGTATCGCCTTCAAGCCCACCAGCTCGATCCTGATCCCGGTCGAGACGGTGACGCGCGAAGGGGAAGCATCGGACATCATCACCAAGGGCCGTCACGACCCCTGCGTCGGCATTCGCGGCGTCCCGGTGGTCGAGGCGATGATGGCGCTGGTGCTGGCCGACCAGAAGCTGCTCCACCGTGCCCAGTGTGGCGAGCGGTTCTCCGGCGACTGACGCGCCGAACCGCTCCGTCTCTGCGCCCAACGCTCATTATTCGCGAGACGACTCGCTCCTGTTACGATAGGATGACATCCATCGCCCGCGGGAGGGCGAGCGGCAGAGCGTAAGCCTGGGGAGCGTCACCACGCGTCAAAGCGTTTTTCTCGAAAAACGCTGCGATTAAAAAGCGCGGATTGACGGTCAAAGCGTCCCCTGACAGCCGCGACACGGGCCAGCCATGCAACCATGGCTGGCCCATTTCGTTTCACCTCCGTCAGGGACGCGACATCGCGACCGAACAGGGGCCAACGACCTATGCATTTCATCACCGCGCTGCTCGGCATCTATCGCGCGGAAATCGGCCTCCTCATCCTCGCCTGCATGTTCGTCGCCTTCGTGCGCGAACGCTATTCGCCCACCGTGATCGCCGTGGTCGGCGCCTGCGCCTATGGCGTTCTGGGCCTGCTCGATGAAAAGGCGATGTTCTCGGTCTTCTCCAACAGCGCGCCGCTGACCGTGGGGGCGATGTTCATCCTGTCGGGCGCGCTGGTCCGCACCGGCGTGATCGGCCGGGTCGCGGACCTCATCATGACCCGCGCACAACGTCATCCGCGCCTCGCCCTTGCCGAAGTCGCGCTTGGCACGCTGATGCTCTCGGCCTTTCTCAACAACACGCCGGTCGTCGTGCTGCTGATCCCGATCATGTTCAAACTGGCGCAGGCGACCGGCTATCCGGTCAAGAAGCTGCTCATCCCCATGAATGTCGTGGCGGTGCTGGGCGGGTGCCTCACCCTGGTCGGCACGTCCACCAATCTGGTGGTGGCCGGCATCGCCGCCGATCAGGGCATGGCGCCGTTCGGCATTTTTGACATCACCCCCTATGGCGCGGCGGGCGCGGCAGCCGGCATCGTGGCGCTTGTCTGCCTGTCCTTCCTGCTGCCCAGCGACCCGCCCTCCATCGCGGGCGAGGATGGCGGTGCGGTGCAGGACTATCTCACCGAACTGATCGTGCCGCAGGACAGCGAGGCGATCGGGCGGGAAATCGGCAGCTTCGGCGTGTTCGGCCGCTCGGTCCAGTTGCTGGGGCTGAAGCGGGGCGGTGAAATCCGGCGGCGGGACCTGGTGCAGGAGGAACTGCATTCAGGCGACCGTCTGATCATCCGCGCGGACGGCGCGGCAATCATGACGCTGCGCGAATCTGGTCGGTTCGAGATCGGCGTTGCCGCCGATTCGCGCACCAGTGCGCAGGACGGCGCCGTGGTGGAGGCGATGATCGCGCCCAGCCATCCTTCCATCGGCGAGCGGCTGATCGACATACCCTTTCTCCATGCGCTGCGCGTGCGCATCATCGGCATCCATCGCGCCCGCCACATGCCGGGGCCGGAACTGGCCGAAACCCGCATACGCGGTGCGGACCGCTTGCTGGTCGCGGGCGGCGACGACGCGATGCGCGCGCTCAAGGACAATCCGCACCTGATCGGCGTCGATGTCAGCCGCACCCGTGCCTTCCGCCCGCGCAAGGCGTGGATCGCCATCGCCGCCATGGCAGGCGCGGTGCTTCTGTCCGCCTTTGACGTGGTGGGCATCGGCATGGCTGCCGTCATCGCCGTGGGCCTGATCCTCGTCACCCGCTGCATCGACCCGGAAGAAGCCTGGGGCGCGATCGACGGCGATGTGCTGATCCTGATCTTTGCCATGCTGGCCGTGGGGCTGGCGCTGGAACAGGCGGGCAGCGTCGCGCTGATGGTCGGCTGGGTCACGCCGCTGCTCCAGCATGCGCCGGAATGGGCGCTTGTCTTCCTCATCTATTTCTTCTCGCTGCTGCTGTCCGAACTGCTCAGCAACAATGCGGTGGCGGCCCTGCTCACGCCCATCACGATCGCGCTGGCGCAGCAACTGGGCGTCGATGCGCGTCCGCTGGTGATCGCGCTGATGATCGGCGCATCGGCCTGTTTCGCCACGCCCATAGGTTATCAGACCAACGCGCTTGTCTATGCCGCCGGCGATTATCGCTTCGCCGATTTCGTGCGCATCGGCGTGCCGATCAATATCGTCGTGGGGCTGGCGGTGTGCAGCGCGCTGGTCATGCTGGGATAAGGGTCTGTCTGGAAATCCGGCAGCAGCCGAATCTACCGCACCGGCCCGCTCTCCCACCCGGCCACCCAACGGCCAATCCGGCAGCGCCGGCCCTGTTCGCGCTTCCGCATGCGCGGCATCAGAGGGGAAATGACAAGGAACAGCACCATGACCAGCCCGATGCTCAGCTTGGCCTTCACCCAGGTCGACGCCTTCGCCGACGCGCCATTCTCCGGCAATCCCGCTGCGGTGATACCGCTCGACGCCTGGCTTGACGACGCGACGCTTCAGGCCATTGCGGAGGAGAACAACCTCTCCGAAACCGCCTTCACCGTGCCGACGCCCGATGATCCGGAGGCGGACTATGAATTGCGCTGGTTCACCCCCGCAGTGGAGGTCAAGCTGTGCGGCCATGCCACGCTGGCGAGCGGCCATGTGCTGATGGAGGGCGATCGGGTCCGCTTCCGCACCCGCCATGCCGGCATCCTGACGGTGTCGCGTGAGGACGACGGCTATGCCCTGTCGCTTCCCGCATGGGGCATGTCCCCCACGCCACTGCCCGATCTTGCGACAGGTCTTGGCGGCCAGCCGGTCGAATCGCACTGGCGCGACGGTGGCTACAGCCTCTTCCTTTTCCCTGACGAAGCGGCCGTGCGGGCGCTGGCGCCCGACTATGCCGCGCTCGGGGCGCTGGGCGATATCATGCTGATCGCGACCGCGCCGGGCGAGGACAGCGACATCGTCAGCCGCGTGTTCGTGCCCGGCGGCGGTGTGGATGAGGATCCCGTCACCGGCTCGGCCCATTGCCTGCTCACCCCTTTCTGGGCGGAGCGGCTGGGGAAGACGCAGATCAGCGCCTTTCAGGCCTCGGCGCGCGGCGGCCGGCTGGGCTGCACCCTCGCGGACGATCGCGTCATCCTGACCGGCGCCTGCCGCACCGTGATAGAGGGGCGCTTTTACTTATAACTTCAGTGGAGGTTTGCTTTTAGCCCGGAAACAGCCCCGTCAGCTTGGCCAGCGCCCCGCGCACCGCGCGGCGCTGTTCCTTGTCGGGCGACATGCCGATCCGCACCACCGTCAGCCGCTGCGACGGGGAAATGAGGATATATTGCCCATTATGCCCGACGCAGCCGAACAGGCTCTCGGGCGCCTGCCCCGGCATCAGCGCGCTTTCGCTGCTGTCGCGGTTCAGCCAGATATGTAGTCCATAGGCCGGATTGCGGCGCGACGGCGTGGTCATCAGGTCGATCCATTTTTCCGGCAGGATCTGGTGCCCGCTCGGCGACCGTCCCCGGCGGCGCAGCAGGTCGCCGAAACGGCCATAGTCGCGCGCCGTCATGTGCAGGATGCTGCCGCCGATCATCGTGCCGGTCGCGTCATATTCCGGCGTCAGGCTGGGCAGCTTGCCGGGCGCCTTCAGCCGCCCGTCGATGAACATCTGCATCGCCCGCCGCCGCACATCGGGATGCGGGCTGCTGGTCAGCATCCGCGTCATCAGGTCGGACAGGATCATCGTGCTGCCGGTCGAATAGGCGAAGCTCTCGCCCGGCGCATGGGCCAGCGGCTTGGCCTCGGCATAATCCGCCATGTCCTGTGCGCCGTCGGTGAAGAGCATCCGCACCGTGTCGCCGTCCGGCTGGGGATCGCCATCTTCGACATGATCCAGGCCCGAACTCATCGTCAGCAACTGGCGCAGCGTGATGCGGCCGCGCGGGTCGCCCGGCTGGCTCCACGCCTCCACCGGCACGGGCGCGTCCAGCGCCAGCCGGCCGTCGGCGACCATCAGCCCCACCAGCACCGCCGTCACGCTCTTGGCGATCGACCAGGACAGCAGCTTCGTGTCCGGGCCATAGCCCGGCGCATAGCGTTCCGCGATCACCTTGCCGTCGCGCATCACGACCAGCGCGCGGGTCTGGCCCATGACGTCGTCGTCGAACAGCGGATCGATCGCGCCGCGCAGCGCGCTTTCGCCCACCACTGCGTCGGACGCGACGCTGTAGACGGGTTCCGGCCCTTGCTGCGCCGCGCGCCCGGCCAGCGCCCCCGCGACCACCAGCGCGGCGATGCCGGCGCCCACCCCAAGGCGCTTTACGATTCGGCTGTCGATCTGCATAAGCCGGCGCCTTACACATGAGCGGGAAAAAGAACCATGGCGGTTCGGCGGAAATGGTGGATGGCGGCCGTGCTGATCGGCCTGGTGGTATCGGGCGCGCTCGCCTGGCACTGGACGAGTCTCAGCGCGCGGGCGCGGCTCGGCACGGCCTACGGCGCGCGCATCGGCTGTTCCTGCCGCTATGTCGAAGGACGCGCCATGGGCAGCTGCCAGCAGGACAAGGAACCGGGCATGGCAATGGTCCGGCTGACCGACCTGCCGGAGGAAAAGGCCGTCAAGGCCAGCGTCCCCCTGATCGCCAGCCGCACCGCGCGCTTCAGGCCCGGCTGGGGCTGCCTGCTCGATCCGGCAGGGTGAGGGAGCGGAAGATCGTTAGTGCCCACGACTGACGGCCAGAGGCAGTCATTAAGTCGACGTTATCCCGGGCTTGACCCGGGATCCCCCTTCTTCCTCCAAGCCCAACCTTTAAGGCAGCCGGACCCCGGCTCAGGGCCGGGGTGACGAGCGTTGGAAATGCAGGCAATTCACCCTTTCCCGTCATGCTGACGAAAGTCAGCATCCAAAGTCGTTTATCGCCGCCCTGGATCCCGGCGTGCGCCGGGATGACGAAGTTGAGGATGGTCCCCAAACAACCCACAATCCATGCTCTCGTCGTCACACAAAAACCTCATGACGCTGGCCCCGCCGCCTTCCAGTCGCTAAGGCCGCCTCTTATGGCGCGCGACATCCCCACGCTTCTCCACGATATCTTCGGCTTCACCAGCTTCCGCGGGGTGCAGCAACAGGTCGTGGGCCGCGTCATGGCGGGCCAGCCGACGCTCGCCATCATGCCGACCGGCGCGGGCAAGTCGCTCTGCTATCAACTCCCTGCCGTGGCGCTCGACGGCTGCTGCGTGGTCGTGTCGCCGCTGATCGCTCTGATGCACGACCAGTTGCGCGCGGCGCAGGCGGTCGGCATCCGCGCCGCCAGCCTCACCAGCGTCGATGCCGACTGGCGCGAGACGCAGGATCGGCTCCGGGGCGGCGACCTCGACCTCCTATATGTCGCGCCCGAACGCGCCAGTCAGGAAAATTTCCGCAACCTGCTGCGCTCCACCAAGGTCGCGCTCTTCGCCATCGACGAAGCCCATTGTGTGTCCGAATGGGGCCATGACTTCCGCCCCGACTATCGGCTGCTGCGCCCGCTGCTATACGAATTTCCCGCCGTTCCGCGCCTCGCCCTCACCGCGACGGCCGACGCGCACACGCGCAAGGACATCCTCGTCCAGCTCGGCATTCCCGACGATGGCCTCATCATTTCGGGCTTCGACCGGCCCAATATCCGCTATGCCGTCCACCCCCGCGACGGCCTGTCGCGCCAGCTGGCCGATCTGCTTGCCACCGAAAAGGGGCCGGGCGTCGTCTATGCCCAGACCCGCGCCGCGACCGAGAAACTGGCCGAAACGCTGGGGCGTGGCGGCAGAGCGGTGCGCGCCTATCATGCCGGCATGGACCCGCAGCAGCGCGCCGCCAACCAGTCTGCCTTCATCGCCAGCGAGGATATGGTGATGGTCGCCACCGTCGCCTTCGGCATGGGCATCGACAAGCCCGACGTGCGCTTCGTCGCCCATGCCGGCCTGCCCAAGTCGATCGAGGGCTATTATCAGGAATCGGGCCGCGCCGGTCGCGACGGCGAACCGGCGGTCGCGCATCTCTTCTGGGGCGCGGAGGATTTCGCCCGCGCCCGGATGCGCATCGCCGAACTGGAGCAGAGCCGCCAGCAGGGCGAGCGCGCACGCATATCGGCGCTGGGCGCACTGGTGGAAACGGCGACCTGCCGCCGTGCCATATTGCTCCGTCACTTTGGCGAAGACCCGCCGGCGACTTGCGGCAATTGCGACAATTGCCTGGCGCCCCCGGCCAGCGTCGATGCGACCGAAACCGCGCGCAAATATCTCTCCGCCGTCTATCGCACCGGCCAGAGTTTCGGCGCCGGCCATATCGAACAGGTGCTGAGCGGCGCCACGACCGACAAGATCCGCGAGCGCGGCCATGACCGGATTTCGGTCTATGGCATCGTCGATGGCGACGAGACGACCCTGTTGCGTCCCGTGTCGCGCGCGCTGCTGGTGCGCGACGCGCTGGAGACGACCGAGCATGGCGGGCTGATGCTCGGTCCCAATGCCCGGCCGATCCTGCGCGGGGAGGAGGAGGTGCGCATTCTCGTTCCGCCCCGGCGCACGCGCACCAGGCGCAGCGCCCGCAACGGCGCGGATGCCAATCCGGTCGGCGATCCGCTGTTCGACGCGCTGCGTACCTGCCGTCGCGAACTGGCGCAGGAGGCAGGCGTGCCGCCCTATGTCATCTTCCATGATTCGACGTTGCGCGAAATGGCCGAGCAGCGCCCGTCCAGCATCCGCGAGATGAGCCATATCAGCGGCATCGGCCAGAAGAAGCTGGACGCCTGGGGCGATGCCTTCCTGGACGCGATCCGGCCTTTTCTCTGACCGCAGGCCGCGTTTCCTGTCCTATCGGGGGTGCGCCTGCTATGGTGGCGACACCGAGGCAGGACTTTGAAATTATATTTTCCAGATAGGAAATATAATGTCGAAATTTGCGGGAAATGTGCGAAGTTAAGCATGGGAAATCCTATTTTCGCCGCTGTGCTGTCAGCCAAATGGCTTGAAACCCCGGCCTGCCCGGCGCATGGCTCCGGCAAAAGGAGAAGCCCATGTTCCGCAAGCTCACCGACCGCATCCTCGTTTCCCCCCAGATCAGCCTCGATCAGGTGGCGGAGGCCAAGGCGCAAGGCGTGACCGTCATCGTCAACAATCGTCCCGATGATGAGGAGCCGGGCCAGCTCAACGGCGCGGCGGTCGAAGCGGCGGCCAAGGAAGCGGGCATCGCCTATGTCGCCGTGCCGGTCGCCCATGGCGGCTTTGCCCCCTGGCAGCTGGACGGCATGGCCGGCGCGCTGGAGCAGGCGGGAGAGGGCAAGGTGCTTGCCTATTGCCGGTCGGGCACGCGCAGCACGCTGCTCTGGGCGCTGACCCGCGCGCGCGCCGGCGACAATGCCGATGTCCTCTCCGCGCAGGCGGCGGCGGCCGGCTACGACATCAGCCCGGTCCGCCAGATCATGGACGCTCTGACGCCCCAATAAAGGGGCTGGTGCGGTCATGCGCCGGAAGGCGTATCTCCAGACAAACTCTTACGCCCAGAACTGCGCCAGCTGCCGCACGGATTGCGCGGCGGCTTCGTGGTCGGGCTGTTCATTGGCGTCGCCATAGCCATACCACTCGTCCTGCCCGACCTCCTGCACGACGATGCCGTCGCGCCGGGCCAGCATGGACAGCGATCCATAATAGATGCCATAGGTCGCCCCCGCCTGCGGGATCAGCCAGGCGATCTGGCCGCGCACCGGCACGATGCTCTCGTCCCGCCACAGCGTCCGCGCGCCATAGCCGGTGCAGTTGATGATCGCCTTCTGCTTCAGCCGGGTGACGTCGCCGGGTTCGTGAAACTCCATCGGCACGATCCGGCCGCCGGCGATCAGGAAATCATTGGTCAGCTGATGGGCCAGATCGGCGACGTTGAAGGTCAGCGAACTGTTGCGCCGCACGAAGGCAGGGCGGAACGGGTGCGTGCCCGGCGCCATCTCCACCGACCGCGGCATGATGTCGCGCAGCCGGCTTTCGAGATGCAGGAAATCGTCGGCTCGTTCCGGGATCGGCTTCGTCGTCATCGGGCGCTGGCCGAAAGGCGTGTCGGACAGCATATAGCGGTCGGTCCATTCCACCGGATCGCCCGGCAGGCCCAGATAGCCCTGATAGGTCGCGAAGGAACTGCGCGCCATCGCCTCCCACCGGTCGGCAAAGCCCGGATCGACCGCCTTTTCCATCGCCACGCGGCTGTCGGGCGACCAGGTGCCGGTGGCGCGGGCGGAGCGGACATGCGGGAATTGCTCTTTGGCATAGATGGTGACATTGGCCCCGGCGCGCTGTGCGGTAAGCGCGGCAGTGATGCCCAGCGCACCTGCGCCGATCACCGCCACGTCGCGCACCCCGTCGGCCAGCGCCATGCCGACCGCGACCTCCGCCGATCCCCAGCTCAGCGACCAGCCGCTGCCGCCATGGCCATAATTATGCACGACCCGCTTGCGGCCCACTTCCTCCACCTCGATGCGCGGACCGGCGGCGCGGAAGGGGCGCAGGCAGACGGTGGTGCGAAAGATACGGTCCGGCGTCGCCCGGATCGGCTCCACGCCGGCAAAGGGATCGAAGGGCAGGGCGCTCCTTGCCATCGTCGATAGCGACAGGGCGCCCGCCCCGCCCATCATGGTTCCGAGAAACGCCCGCCGGTCCATTGTCCGCTCCCCCCGTACTCCACCTGCCCGTCCAACGAAGCAGGGCCGCCGATCCGCAAACATGCGCGGACGCTCCCTGTCGTACAAGCCTTGTTCTACAGGGGCTTGCCCTGCCATCGCGAATGACGGATGACATGCGCCATGCCCGCGCTACGCCCCGAACGGTCGATAGTCATCCTGTTGTTCGCCCTGGTCGTCGTGGTGACGGCGGTCAGCGGGACATCCTGGCTCTATCGTGGCCAGCAGGCCGAAATCGCCTGGGTCACGCATACGTTGCGGGTCGAAAACCGGCTGTCGATATTGCTGTCGCGCGTGCTGGAGGCGGAAAGCAGCCAGCGCGGCTATATGCTCACCCGACAGGCCGATTTTCTCGTGCCCTATGAGGATTTCCGCGCGAACTGGCGTCAGGAATGGCGCGCACTGCGCGAGGATGTGCATGACAATGAAGCGCAGCTAAGGGCGGTCGATACGCTGGGGGACATGATCGGCGACCGGCTGGACCTGCTCCAGACCGGGATCGATCGCAAGCGGGAGGGCCGGTCCTTGCCCGAACAGGCCTTTTATCCCGGCTTGGCGCTGACCGCGAAAATCCGAGCCCATATCGCGCATATGAAGGCCAGCGAGGAACAACTGCTGCACCGGCGCAGCGTCGAGGCGAGCCGGCTCAGCACCATGGTCACCGCCGGGCTGGCACTCAGTGCCGCGCTGGTCATCATCCTGGGGCTGATCGCCCTGCGCACCGCCCGGCGCCGCACGACCGAGGCGATGCAGAGCCGTCAGGCGCTCAGCGAAACCCATGACCGGCTGGTCGCGGAGGTGCAGGAGCGCGAGGAGGCACAGGCGCAGCTGCGCCAGGTGCAGAAGATGGAATCGATCGGCCAGCTGACCGGCGGTATCGCGCATGACTTCAATAACATGCTGGCGATCGTCATCGGCTCGCTCGACATGGCGCGACGGCGACTGGGTGAGGATGTCGACCTGCGGGTGATCAAGGGCATCGACAACGCGACCGAGGGCGCCCAGCGGGCGGCGCAGCTGACCTCGCGCCTTCTCGCCTTCTCGCGCCAGCAGCCGCTCGATCCCCAGCCCACCGACGTCAACAAGCTGGTCGGCGGTATGTCCGAACTGCTCCGCCGCACGATCGGCGAGGATATGCGCGTGGAATCCGTACTGGCGGGCGGCCTCTGGCGCGCGAGCATCGATGCCAACCAGCTGGAAAATGCGATTCTCAACCTCTGCGTCAACGCCCGCGACGCCATGCCGGGTGGCGGGCGGCTGACGATCGAGACGGCGAACGCTCACCTCGATGACGCCTATGCTGCGACCCATGGCGACGTGACGCCGGGCCAATATGTCATGGTGTCGGTGGCTGACAGCGGTACCGGCATGCCCGCCGACGTGGTGGAGCGCGCCTTCGACCCCTTTTTCACCACCAAGGGCGTGGGCAAGGGCACGGGGCTGGGCCTCAGCCAGGTGTTCGGCTTCGTCAAACAGTCGCGCGGCCATGTGAAAATCTATTCCGAGCCGGGCGAGGGCACGATCGTGAAGATCTACCTGCCGCGCCACTATGGCGAGGAAAATGCCGTGGGCTATGCCGCGCCCACCGCCGACAGCCTGCCGCGCGCCCAGGGTGAGGAAATCATCCTGCTGGTCGAGGATGAGGAACGCGTTCGGCACATGTCGGTCGATTCGCTGCGGGAGCTTGGTTACACCGTGGTGCAGGCGACGGATGGCGAACAGGCGCTGGAAATGCTGACGATCCAGCCGCGCATCGACATGCTGTTCACCGACATCGTCATGCCCGGCATCAACGGCCGGGTGCTTGCCGACACCGCGCGCGCGACGCGGCCGGGCCTCAAAGTGCTCTACACCACCGGCTATACCCGCAACGCCATCGTCCATAACGGGATGCTCGATCCGGGCGTTGCCTTCATCGCCAAGCCCTTCACCCTCGACCAGCTGGCGACCAAGGTGCGGCAGGTGCTGGATCAGGAAGATCAAGGCAGCTGACGGCTAGGAGCGGGCGCCCGATCTCCGTTCGGCCCTTCGACATGCTCATGGCGAACGGGGCGGAGTCTCCGCTCCCCACCCATTCTCCTCCTCACACCTGCCTCAAGGGGCAGGTCTTGATGGAGGTTGTGGACAGCCTTGCTTCCTGAACATATCAGGAACGCATGGCACAGATGTCCACCCGGCAGAAACTCGAAATCCTGGCCGACGCCGCCAAATATGATGCCTCCTGCGCCTCGTCCGGTACCACGAAGCGCGACAGTCGCGGCGGCAAGGGGATCGGATCGACCGAGGGCATGGGCATCTGCCACGCCTATGCGCCCGACGGCCGTTGCATCTCCCTGCTCAAGATTTTGCTGACGAACAGCTGCATCTTCGATTGCCATTATTGCATCAACCGTCGGTCGAGCGACGTGCGCCGCGCCCGCTTCACGGCGAAGGAAGTGGTCGACCTTACTCTCAGCTTCTACCGCCGCAACTATATCGAAGGGCTGTTCCTGTCCTCCGGCATCATCCGCTCGTCCGACTATACGATGGAGCAGATGGTGGAGGTCGCGCGATCACTGCGCGAAGATCATGATTTTCGCGGCTATATCCATCTCAAGACTATTCCCGACGCCGACCCGGACCTGCTGCATCAGGCGGGCCTCCATGCCGATCGCCTGTCGATCAATGTCGAGCTGCCGACCGAAGGCGGGTTGCGCCAGCTTGCGCCGGAAAAGGACGGCAAGCGGATCGAGGGCGCGATGGGCCGGCTGCGGACGGAGATGGAGGATCATGGCGACGCGCGGCGCAAATATCGCCACGCCCCTCGTTTCGCGCCCGCCGGCCAGTCGACGCAGATGATCGTCGGCGCCGACGCGGCGGACGACCGGGCGATCATCACGCGGGCGAGCAGCCTCTACGACCGCCACCGGCTGCGCCGCGTCTATTACAGCGCCTTCTCCCCCATTCCCTCGCCCAGCGCCGTGCTGCCGCTCAAGCGCCCGCCGCTGCTGCGCGAGCATCGCCTTTACCAGTCCGACTGGATGATGCGCTTCTACGGCTATGACGCGCAGGAAATTGCCGCCGCGACCGACGCAGCAACGGGGTGCCTCCCGCTCGACATCGATCCCAAGCTCGCCTGGGCGCTCAATCACCGCGCCGCCTTCCCGGTCGACGTCAACCGCGCCCCGCGCGAGGCGCTGCTGCGCGTGCCGGGCCTCGGCGTGAAGGCGGTCGACCGCATCCTGATGAGCCGCCGCCACCGCCGGTTGCGGCTGGAGGATGTCGCGCGCCTCACCACCTCCATCGTCAAGCTGCGCCCTTTCCTCGTCACGGCGGACTGGCGGCCCACGGCGCTGGTCGACCGGATCGACCTGCGCACCTGCGTCGCGCCGCCTGTCCGTCAGCTCGAACTCTTCGCTTAATCCGTATTTTCCGGTTGATTGCGCGAGTCGTTCGTGAAATTCTTATGACGGGTCAGATAAGGAGTATGGGGTCTTGGCATCGGCAATGGGCAGTCGGGAGCAGAAGCGCACCGGTTATGCCAAGCGGATCAGCACGCATCTCGCCGCCGCGCTCGTCACCTTCTGCCTGCTTCAGATCTTCATCGTCGCCAAGATGGGCGGATCGCTCGCCCTGCATCTTGGCATCATCATTGCGATCGGCGGTTTTGCCGTGGCCGCGCGCGGGCTGGAGCGGCGCTGGCATCTGTTGGAACAGGGCGGCCTGTCGCAGGGGGGGCTGGCGCTGCGCTTCCGCCGCGATCTGCTGCAACTCTGGGGCGCCTGTCTGGTTGGCGCACTGCTCTGGATTCCCGTCGCGATCATCTACCGCTTCTTCTTCGGCTGATCTTTCTTCGGTCGACCGGCCGGAGCCAATCGTCGCGCCTGTCGTTGTCCTTGCTCGAACGAGGAGGACGGACCATGGCCGATGCCAGCATTTTCGATCGCCTGAAGCAGGATCACGACACCCATCGCCAGCTTTTCGACAAGATGGCGGATGCAGAACGCGAAAAGAACGAGGAACGGCTGGAAAAGCTGTTCGAACAGTTCAAGGTGGAGGTGACGGCCCATGCGGCCGCCGAGGAGGAATCGCTCTACGCCACCATGCTCTCCCGCCCCGACCTTCGCGAGGATGCGCAGCACAGCGTCTCCGAACACAAGGAAATCGACGATTATCTGGAGGAACTGGCCGACCTCAAATTCAATGGCGAAGCCTGGCGCAAGAAGTTCGCGGAGATGAAGAAGCGCTACCTCCATCATATCGAGGAGGAGGAAGAGGAGATGTTTCCCACCGCCGCCAAGGATCTGTCGGCGGAAGAGGAGGCAAAGCTCGGCAAGCTGTTCGCCAAGCGCAAGCCCGCCGAACTGGAGCGTGCGCAAGCCGAAGACTGATGCCATGCACCGCGTAGCATTGTCCGCCCCCGACGATTTCGACGGGTGGCGCAATGCGGCGCGGGGGCTGGCAATGGCGGGCGTCGATCCGGCCGATATCGTCTGGCAGGTCGGCGACGCGCCGGCCGATCTGTTCGGCGCTGATCTGTTCGGCGATGCCGGCCTGCCACCGCCCCTGGTGGCCGGTGGCTTTTCCGTATCGCGCCCCTTCATCGACCTCGCGCAGACCGCCATCCTTCATCGCGATCCCGAACGGTTTGCGCTGCTCTATGCGCTGCTCTGCCGGCTGCGCGACCGGCCCCGCCTGATGGAGGACAAGGCGGACCCACTGCTCCGCCGCGTCGATGCGCTGGCCAGGGCGGTGCGGCGCGATATCCACAAGATGCGCGCCTTCGTCCGTTTCCGCGAGGTCGGGGAGGGGGATGCATTGCGCTTTGTCGCCTGGTTCGAGCCGGACCATCATATCGTCCGCGTCAATGCGGGCTTCTTCGTCCGCCGGTTCGCGACAATGCGCTGGTCGATACTGACGCCGGAATTGAGCATCCATTGGGACGGGGAAGCGTTGAGCGAGGGGCCGGGCGCCACTCGTCAGGATGCGCCGGACGGCGATCCGGTCGAGGCGCTGTGGAAGGGCTATTATGCCGCGATCTTCAATCCTGCCCGGCTCAAGACCGGGGCGATGCTGTCGGAAATGCCGAAAAAATATTGGCGTAACCTGCCCGAAGCCGCGCTCATCCCCGACCTCGTCGCCGGCGCGCAACGGCGGGAGGCGGCCATGATCGCCACTGCGCCCAAGGCGCCGCCGGCCCGTCCGACCAACAGCGCCGCCGCCTGGGATGCGCTGCGTACCGAGGCGATGCATTGCACCCGCTGCCCGCTCCACCGCGATGCGATCCAGACCGTCTTCGGCGAAGGCCCGCTCAATGCGCCGCTCTTCTTCATCGGGGAACAGCCCGGCGATCAGGAGGATCTGGCGGGCCGCCCCTTTGTCGGACCAGCCGGACAACTGTTCGATGAGGCGCTGGCCGAGGCGGGCGTGGATCGCGCCCGCGCCTATGTGACCAACGCGGTCAAGCATTTCAAATATGAGTTGCGCGGCAAGCGGCGCATCCACCAGACGCCGGACGCCGGCGAGGTGCAGGCCTGCCGCTGGTGGCTGACGCAGGAACTGGACATTCTCCGGCCCCGTCTGGTGGTCGCGCTGGGGGCTACGGCGGCTCGGGCGATGCTCGGCAAGGCGGTAACGATCAGCCGCACCCGCGGGCAGGCAATCGCGCTGGAATCAGGAGCCGAAGGCTGGGTGACTGTTCACCCCAGCTATTTGCTGCGCTTGCCCGATGCCGCAAAAGCGGCCGAGGAGCGTGCGCGCTTCGTGGAGGAATTGCGGGTGATTGGCGAAAGGGCGAGGGCGCTGGTCTAACCCGCGCTCAATCCATGCTTCTTCATGCAATGGCGTAGCTGGTCGTAGGTCAGGCCCAGCCCCTTGGCCGTCGCGCGCTGATTATAGCGAAAGCGGTCCAGCGCCGCCCTTATGATCGCCGCCTCATGCGCGTCCACGGCGGTGCGCAGGTCGTTTATCTCTTCAAAGACCGTCGTCGGCGCAGCAGACGCTGACGCAGCCGGCGCGCTACCGGCGCAAGAGTCCACCGCCGCCTTGGGCATCAAGGGCCGCGGCTTCCACGGCGATGCGAACGGATCGAAAGTCAGGCGGCTGATCGGCCGCGTCGGCTCGTCCCAGCGATAGACCGCTCGCTCCACCACATTGCGCAGTTCGCGCACATTGCCGGGCCAGCCATGGCCCTCCAGTTCCGCCGCGCAGGCTGCCGCAAAGCCCGGCCATTGCGGCCAATTGAGTTCCGCCGCCATGCGCCGCCCGAAATGATCGGCCAGCACCGCGACGTCGCCCTCGCGCGCGCGCAGCGGGGGCAGGGTGATGACCTCGAAGCTCAACCGATCCAGCAGGTCGGGGCGGAAGCGCCCGGCGTCGGCGGCGGCGGGCAGATCCTCGTTCGTCGCCGCGACGATGCGGACATCGACCATCACCGGCCGCGACGCGCCGATCCGCGTGACCTCACCATATTCGATGACGCGCAGCAGCCGCTCCTGCGCCGCCATCGACAGCGTGCCCAGTTCGTCGAGGAACAAGGTACCGCCGTCGGCCTCCTCGAACCGGCCCGGCCGCGCCTTGGTCGCGCCGGTGAAGGCGCCCTGTTCATGGCCGAACAGTTCCGCCTCGATCAGCGTCTCTGGCAGGGCGGCGCAGTTCATCACGATCAGCGGCTCGCCCCAGCGGGGGGACAGATGGTGCAGGCGCTCGGCAATCAGTTCCTTGCCGGTCCCGCGCTCGCCGATCACCAGCACCGGACGGTTGAGTTCGGCCGCGCGGCCCGCCTGCTCGACCGCATCGAGAAAGGCGAAGGATTGCCCAACAAACTGCGTATTTTTCTCCATGCGCCAACTTATGGTGAAATTTCCCACCTCTTGGCAAGCGGCATCATGATCTGGTCGTGCCAAATGAGCCGGAAATGAAGGAAATCCGCCTTTTTTCTCAAATTGGCACGCCCCCTGCAAAGCTATGGGCAATCCGCATCGAAACGCGGAACCACATGAAGGCCAAGGTTCAGGGAGTAAGACAATGGAAAAGAACAGCAACAGCGTTCGCGAAATCGGTCAGCTGATGTCGGTCGCCATCGCAGCCGTCCTGTTTGGATCGACCATGATCCTTTCGGCGGTCGGTCCGGCCCGCGCCAGCGAAACCCCGGTCCTCGCGACGCAAGACACCCCCGCGAGCCTGCGCTATCTTGCGTAAGGATCGCAACACCCCGGCCGGGGCGGGAATGCCCCCTCTCGCCCGCCCCGGCACTTGAAAACGAGATACGACCAGGAGTGACGTTAAAATGGGTATTTTCTCCCGCACCCGCGACATCATTGCCGCCAATGTGACCGACCTGCTCGACAAGGCGGAAGATCCGGCGAAGATGATCCGCATGATCATCCTCGAAATGGAGGAAACGCTGGTCGAGGTCCGCGCGTCGGCCGCCCGCACCATCGCCGATCAGAAGGAGATGCGCCGCCATATCGCCAAGCTGACCGCATTGCAGGACAGCTGGACAGAAAAGGCGCAGCTGGCGCTGAGCAAGGACCGCGAGGATCTGGCCAAGGCCGCGCTGGTCGAACGCCAGAAGGCTGCCGACATGGCCGAACAGCTCAATCACGAGATCGAGACGCTCGACGAGGCGCTGGCCGCGTCGGAAGCCGATATCGCCAAGCTGCAAGGCAAGCTGCGCGAAGCCCGCGCACGCCAGAACAGCCTGGTCACCCGCATGCAGAGCGCCGAAAGCCGCCTGCGCGTCCGCGAAGCCTATGCCGGCGAGAAGGTCAACGAGGCCTTTGCCCGCTTCGACATGCTGGAACGCCGCGTGGACGTCGCGGAAGGGCGTGCCGACGCCATGGCGCTGGGCGGCCAGCCCAAGACGCTGGAGGAAGAGATTGCGGAGCTGAAGTCGGCCGACAAGGTCGATGCCGATCTCGCCGCGCTCAAGGCCTCCATGAACAAGGGAGCCTGATCCATGGAAGACGTATTCCTGCCCATCATGGTCTGCGGCATGCTGTTCATCGGCATGCCTTGGCTAATCTTCCACTATGTCACCAAGTGGAAGCAGGCGCCCAAGATCACCGACGAGGATGAGAAGCTGCTGGACGATCTCCACCTTCTCGCCCGTCGCCTCGAAGAACGGCTCCAGACGGTCGAACGGATCGTCGCCGCCGACAACCCCGATTTCCG
>NZ_DATKFP010000064.1:0-3324 GCF_035511395.1 Sphingobium sp. | reverse complement strand
TTGTTATTCGCGCGCATCACCGGCACGCCGATCGCGCGGAGATCGACCGCTACGCTGGTTTCGCGCCCCGGATCGTCGAAGGTCAGCCGTACGTGCTCCAATGGCTTGACTGCCTGCACTCGCATGCTGTTGGGCAGTTGGATATCGCTGCCGTCGCCGACCACATCCATGGACATATAGTCGCGATAGTCGAACAATTCGCACGCCAGATGGCTCTGCTTAATCCCCTGGAAGATCATCAGGCCCGAACTGACCGTCTTGAGCGTGGGATGGACCCAGCAATAGGCAAAGCAGTTGATCGCCGCTTCGGGCACATGGAAATTCCAGTACCAGGTTTCCGTCAACGTATCGACCGGATCGCCGACGCCATGATAATATTCATCCTGCGGGACATGCGAGCCGAAGCCTCCGCCCAGATTGCTGTTCCAGTCGGTATCGGACATTCGGCCTCTCCAGTTGCGCCATCATCGGGCTTTGCGCGTACATTAGGATGCTTACGCATCATATGCTAGCATAATTTATGGCTGATTTTCAGGCCGTCGTCCGTAACGATGCTGGACCCGCTTCAATTTTGTATGGTAGCATACTATATCAGGTCGCGAACGGGCGACCAAGGGAGACGGATCATGGCAAGCATTGCCGAACGGGACGTAGTGAAAGGATATGGCAGCAAGGAACGCCCCTTGCTGGGCGAATTGTGGAGTCGCGACAGTCGTGGCGCCAATGCCGCCATGCAGGCACGCGGCGACCACCAGCCGGACCATCGGCAGGTCGATTATGCCCGCTATCACGATCCCGCCTTCTTCCGGTTGGAACTGGACAAGATCTGGAACCGCCAATGGCTGTTCGCCTGCCGCGAAGAGGATATACCGGAGGTGGGCGACCGGGTGCCGCTGACCGTCGGTCCCAACAGCTATTTCATCGTCCGGTCCGAAGCTGACGGATTCAAGGCCTTCTATAATAGCTGCCTGCATCGAGGCACCATGTTGTGCGCGAAGAAGGAGAAGGCCGACACGATCCGCTGCCCCTATCATGCCTGGGAATGGAATGTGGACGGCCGGCTGAAGCGCATTCCCAGCCATTGGGATTTCCCCGACATCACCCGGCTTAACGGTTCACTGCCGGAGGTGCGTCTGGAGCGCTGGGGCGGCTTCCTCTTCATCAACGCCGACAAGGATGCGCCGCCGCTGATCGACGCGCTGGGGCCGATGCCGGAGCATTTCGCCGCCTTCGCGCCGGAGCAACGCTTTACCAAGGCGCGATTTCGCAAGCTGGTCCGCGCCAATTGGAAGGTGACACAGGAGGCCTTCCAGGAATCCTATCATCTCTACGCTACCCATCCGGAAGGCGTGCCTTTCACCGGCGACAGCCAGTCGCAATATGACATCTTCACCACGCCGCTAGGTGCGGTCGGGCGGGAAGCCGTGCCCTCCGCGGTGCCCAGCATGCATGCGGATTCATCCGCGACGGCGCATGCGGCTGCAATGGTTGCGGCGCAGGTGCAGCAGATGTGGCATTATCCCCACGCCACGCTGCCAGACATCGATCCCGCCAAGGATGTGCGCGCACAACTGGGCGACTGGCTGCGGCAAAGCTATGAGAAGAGCTACAACCGCCCGATCGCTGAGAGCGATGCGGTGATGATCGACAGTTCGCTCTACTTCCTCTATCCGCACTTCACCCTGTGGCTGTCGGAATCGGTGCCCTTCGTCTACCAATTCCTGCCGCACGAAACCGATCCCAATCTCTGCTATTTCGACGTCCGCCTGCTAATGCCCTGGCGCGAGGGCGATCAGCGACCCCCGGCCGCCGAACCGATCGAGATCGGTGCCGACGAAAGTATCGCGGAAAAGGCACCGGCCTATGGTTTCCTGGCCATGATCTTCGATCAGGACATGAGCAATCTGCCGCTGGTGCAAAAGGGGCTAAAAGCCGCGGATCACGCCGCTGCCCATTCGCGGCTCGGCGCCTATCAGGAAAGCATGATCCAGGCCTGGCACGAGTTGATCGACCGCGATATAGCACGCTGACCGAAAGATGCGGGGAAGGAACGATCTTCCTTCCCCAGACTAAAAAGAGAGGCGATCGGGACAATCCCGACCGCCTCTCTTTTTAGTCTTGGCGTGTCTAGGGCGTTCAGAATTTGAAGACCAGTTCCCCGCCATAGGTGCGCGGCGCGCCAGGGGCGCTGGCGAAGGCCGATCCCGATGCCTGCGCATAATAATTGATGTTGTTCTTCTTGCCGGTGACGTTCTTCATCCAGAAGCGCATGGTGAGATGGTCCCAGCGTTCTGGCGTGAAGGCAACCGCCCCGTCCAGCAGGAAGCGCGACGGTTCCCTGATCAGGTTGTCGGCATCCCAGTTGAAACTGCTGGACCAGTTGCCGGTCAGATCGACGGTTATTTCGCCCGCGCCGTCAATCTCCCGTACATAGCTGGCGCCGCCGCTGAACTTCCATTTCGACGCATAGGGCATCCGATTGCCGCTGCAATTGATGCTGATCTGGTCGAGATTGCCCGGCGCCGTGGGCGAATAGACATAGGAGGCGCAATCCAGCGTGCCATTGCCGTCCACATCGCCGAAATTACGGAACTTGGCATCCAGATAGGTACCGCCCAGCCGCAGGGTCAGCCCCTGCGCCACCACGGTGGTCAGATCGAACTCCGCGCCCTTGGTCCGGGCCGATCCGGCATTGGCCAGGAACACCAGGCCGTTGCGCTGCGCCTGAATCTGGGGATTGCTGATATCGTTCCAGAAGAGGGCCGTGTTGAACCGCACTTTCCGGTCGAACAATTCCGTCTTCAGGCCGATTTCATAGGCGTCGACGATTTCGGGATTGAGCGCCTTGGTATCGAGCGGCAGCGTGTTGAACGTACCGGCCTTGTAGCCCCGGCTATAGGAGGCATAGGCCATCACATCGTCATTGAACTTGTGATCCGCCGATATCTTGTACGTCCATTTCTTGAACGTCTTGGATGCGGACGGATTGTCTCCATCCACGATATTGATGCCGTTGGGATTGCCAAAATCGTTCTTCGCATCGAACTGCTGCGCGCGCAGCACGAATGGATCGGGACCGAAGATGCCGGGGAAGAAGGTCACATCGGTATAGCCCGTCCCCCTGACCTTATCGACCGTATAGCGCAGACCGCCGGTCACATTGGTCATCTCACCCAGCGGCACTGTGACCTGCCCGAGCCCGACGTGGTGGCCGACATCCGCAACGTGGTCGAGGGTGATCCCAGCCCCGATGGCCAGGGGGTGCTCGCCATCCAGCGTGGCATCGAGGTGGGCCACGTGTTCTACCTGGGCACCAAGTACTCC
>NZ_DATKFP010000063.1:0-8327 GCF_035511395.1 Sphingobium sp. | reverse complement strand
CACGCGCTTCGCGAAACAGGCAAACGCACTGCCGGATGGCTGTTGAGCCGTTCCGCTCCCGGCCTGGATTACCGAAATTGTCTTTTCGTCCTCGCGCACATGCGTTGCGGGTCGACGGCGCTGTCGAACATCCTGTGTTCTCGGCCTGACGTCAGCGGTTATGGCGAATCGCATGTCCGTCATGACGGGCAGGGCGCGCTGGGGCGGCTGGCGATGAACCAGATTCGCCGTGGCGGATGGAAGCCGCAGGCGCCGATCCTCTTCGACAAGATACTCCACTCGCGCCATGACTGGGCAGCGCCCCACGCGTTTTTCGACGCCAGGGCAGTGTTCATGGTGCGCCGTCCCGGTGATGCGATCTGCTCCATCGTCAGGCTCTTCTCGACGCTTGGCCGGGACGAATACGCCAGCGAGCAGGAAGCGGCGATCTACTATGTGGAACGATTGAAGGCGCTTGCGGCGCTATGGGATCGGTTTCCTCCTCACCGGCGTGTAGGGATAACTCATGAAGCCCTCATGGGGGCACCAGATACGGCCTTGGGCAAGATATCTGCTGGCCTGAACCTCGCGCCGGCGCTGGAGAACCGCTACGTAAGCCTTGCTGCGTCGCGGCGCGGTGGCGGCGGGGACCCGATCGCGAGCGGGCGATACAACTGCATCCAGGTGCTGCTCGACAAGAGCAGGCGGCCGGATGCCAATCCGGATATCCCGTCAGTACTCATGGCGGATGCTTGCGCTCGGTATGAACGATTGGTCGATCGATTCGAGGTGGACGATGTTCATGATCTCGTCTGAAAATGGCTATTGCATTGCTGAACCGATGTCAGGCCCAGTCAGCATAGTGCTCGTAATTAGGTATTTGTACTGGTTTATGAGTTTCTCTTGAATGAACTAGGCCCAAAACGAATTTTTCTTATATTGCGACTGCAAAATTTCGGGCGCTAAGATTGGTTAATTGAACGGTAACCAATGCTCGGGAGGTTTTTGTGGGACGCTTGGTCAACCAAGTAATGACGGTCCGTGCGCTTGAACCTGTGCAACGCGGCAGAGGTCGGCATGATCGCCCGTTGGTCAAGGCGGTAGAGCAGGGCCCCCGTGGCAATGTTCGGCCTGTCGGTTCTCGGGTTCGGTCGATATCCGCGCGGGAAACGTTCATGTGGCGCATGTTCGACGTCATGGTTGCTGCCATGATCCTCCTGATCGTGTTTCCATTCCTCATCGTTCTGACGCTCGTGCTTTATGCCAGTGACCCGGGACCAGTGCTGTTCAGGCATCGCCGGCTCGGGCATCGGGGGCGCTATTTCCAGTGCCTGAAATTTCGGACGATGAAAGTCGACGGCGACGAAATTCTTGGCGATCACCTGAACCGGAATCCCGAGGCACTGCGGGAGTGGAACGCCACCCAGAAGCTTCGCTGCGATCCGCGGGTCACTGCAGTGGGAGCCATCGTCAGGAAACTCAGCCTGGACGAGTTTCCGCAGCTCTTCAATGTGCTCGCAGGCGACATGAGCATTGTAGGGCCCAGGCCGATCGTCGAGATGGAAGTGCAGCGGTACGGCGACAACTTCGAACAGTATTGCCTGGTGAGGCCTGGACTGACCGGAGTGTGGCAAACCAGCGGACGCAGCGACACGTCCTATGAGAAGCGCGTGGACATGGATGTTTCCTATGTCGATCGCAAAAGCCTGGTCCTGGATGCCTGGCTGCTGTGCAAGACCGTGCCCGCAGTGCTGCTGGCGCGCGGATCTTACTGATGCCTAATCGGGGGAGCGCGAGCTTCACGACGCGAGAAGCCCAAGGAAGGGCGATGAATCGGCGAAAAACGAGCCGACTGGAAGGCGTGCTGGACCGGGGCGAGATGGGGGATCACCATGGTGGGAATTGTTAGCGCTGATCCGACATCGCGTCGCCTGGACGGGGTTCAGATTCTTCGTGGAGCAGCGGCGACGGCTGTGGCTTGGCATCATGCGCTGGAGACGTCCAAGGGTATCGGATACGCAGTTTCCCCCCCTGACTGGCTGGTCCTGAGCGGCGCTGCCGGTGTGGACGTCTTCTTCGTCGTCAGCGGCTTCATCATGGTCTACATTTGCGCACGCCGGGGCGACGTCGGTGGTGCAGGCGCAAGTGCCCGTTTCCTGACCAATCGGGCGAGACGGATATTCCCCCTGTATTGGTGCTGTTGTGCCCTGTTTCTCTTTGCCATGGCGCTGGGGTTTTTCCAGGAAAAAACGCTGAATCCAAGTGACGTGGCGGCGTCGCTGGCGCTCTGGCCAACAGACTTGAGGATCATCGGCATCTCCTGGACCCTCAGCTACGAGATGTATTTCTATCTGATCTTCGCCGTCAGCCTGCTGGCGCAAGACTTGCGGGGAGCCGTGTTGGGAGCGGGGGGTGCGATGGTGGCAATCACGGTACTTTCGAACCTCGCGTTCGATGCAGAAAGCTTCATCGCCTCGCCCATCGTCCTGGAATTCGTGATGGGCATGGCCGCTGCCATGGCGTATCTGCATGGACGACGGAGATGGAAGCTGCCGGGCCCGGCGGTTTTGACCGGAGTCGCAATCGCGGCGATAGTTGGGGCGAGCATCGTCTTCTTCGCCGGAACCACGCATAGTCTGCCGGGGCACGTCCGTTTCCTCGTGTGGGGAATACCTTCGGTCCTGTTGCTCGCCGCAGCCCTGCAGATGCGCGGCGAGACCTCCTCGGCGCGGAGATTGGGCGTTGCGATCGGCGATGCGTCCTACGCGATTTACCTTTTCCATCCGCTGGTGCTGATCGTCTATGCCAAGGCCTTCGAGACGTTGCCTGCACTGTCGCTCATGTCTCAGTGGGTATGGGTGCCGGTGGTGACCATCGGTTGCATCGGCGTAGGGTGTGCTGTGCATCGGGCAATTGAGCGTCCGCTGGCGAAGATGCTCTCCCGTTCCCGCGTCGCGCGTCTCGCCGTAGCGTCCACCTGATTGTGTAGGCATGGCATGTCGTTAGGGGAAACGCTTTTTCTGGGGCTCGCCAATGCCATGCCCCGTGGCCGGATCGGGATCGCGCTTAGGCGCCATCTGCTGGCGCTCGCAGGATTGCGGCTGGGGGACAAGGTTGTCGTCATAGGGCCGGTGACGGTGATGCCGGTCGGCAGCGGAAGCAGGATCGCCATCGGCGCCAGAAGCTTCGTCAATTCCAATGCGCGGTTCGGTTGTCGAGGCGGAGTGCGGATCGGTGCGTTCGCCCAGGTCGCCGCAAACGTCTGTTTCGAAACGGCGTCGCACGAAATTTCGTTCGCCGCCGGTTGCAGCCGGAAGGACACGACGGCCCCGATCGTGGTGGAGGACCATGTGTGGATCGGCACCGGTGCGATAATCCTGCCGGGGGTGACAATCGGGCGGGGCGCGGTCGTTGCCGCGGGAGCCGTAGTTCATCGCGATGTTGCGCCGATGACCTTGGTGGGCGGCGTGCCGGCGCGCTTCATTCGGATGGTCGAGGACCGGTCAGAACTCGTTGCCGGACAGTGAGCCGGAGCCGATCACAAGCTGGTTTGGAGCGGTGCAGCTATTCGCCGATCACTGCGGCGGGCATCGACGCATTTCATCGTTATCAGCGTTGGAGAAATGATCCCATGAATGCCCATGCCGGACCTGTCGGGACGGACCTTTCCGTGGCGGTCGTCGTTGCCAGCCTCGGCAGGCCGGACTTGGTCTCACAAATCCGCTCGCAGATTGAAAACCAGACCCATCGACCGGATATCCTGCTTTTTTCGGTGGTGGATGACGCCGACCTGCCAGCGGATTTCGTCGAGAGCAACACCGTCAAGGTCGTGAAGGCGCGCAGGGGCCTCTGTGCTCAGCGCAACGCGGCGCTCGACGTGCTCGGTGAAGCACACGACCTCATCGTCTTCTACGACGACGATTTCGTCCCTTCGCGTTTCAGTGTGGAGCGGATCAAGAGATTCTTTTCCGCACACCCTGAAGTCGTAGGGGCGACCGGAAACGTAATCGCGGACGGTATCAATACCAAGGGAATATCCCGCGTCGAGGCAGAGGAAATCCTGCGGCTCCATGAGGAGAAGGATTTCAGTCCGAATTGCATCGTGATGGGACTGACGGGGCTGTATGGATGCAACATGGTCTACCGAGCGGCATCGCTCAAGGGAAACCGGTTCGACGAACGCCTCAAGCTCTACGCATGGCAGGAGGACGTCGATTTCGCTGCGTCGCTGCGCTCCAGGGGCCGCATCGTCAAGACCTTTGCTTTCGCGGGCGTCCATCTGGGCGTTAAAGTGGGGCGGACGCCTGGCGTGAGATTGGGATACTCGCAAGTGATCAATCCCTCCTACCTTGCGAGCAAGGGGACGATGACGCCGGTCCGTGCGGCCCGCCTCATCCTGCGCAACATCATCGCGAACCACGCGCGATGTTTCCGGCCCGAGCCATGGGTGGATCGTATCGGCAGGGCCAAGGGGAACTGGATCGGCCTCGGCGATCTGCTGCGGGGGCGACTGACGCCCGAGCGGATCGAGAGCCTTTAGCTCCTTGTCGATCAGCGATCCGCAGCGCCCGTCTGATGCCCGAGTACGGCTTCCGCGCAGTGCCGTTGGGTGAGGAGGGTTAGCCAGCGGTGGTTGAAGGGGTGCGTCGCCTGCGCCGTGTTGGTCTTGCTTGGGGCGGCAAGCGGCGCGCAGGCACCGTTTCTTGATCTGCTTTCTCTGGTAGCCTTGCCTGCCGCCGTGATGAGCATCGGATCCGCCGCCATGCTCGCTGCGCGGACAGCTCGCGCGTCGCACTGTGCGTTACTGCTGGTTGCAGCAGTTCCAGGCCTCATGGTGCTATTGCCCGAGACGCGCGGCACGGCCCATTGCTCACCCTCGGGCGAACGGTTGAGAGTAGCTTGGCTGAATGTTCAGCGCACGGATCGCTCAAGCGCCATCATGGCGTGGATCGAGAGGGAAAATCCGCAGGTCGTTGGTGTCGGGGAACTCGACAAGAATGCCACGCACTTGCGGGCTCGATTGGCGGCGCGATACCGGGACCGGGCATCATGTCTCGCCAATGGGCGTTGTTCGACAGTGCTTTACTCCCGGATTGCGCCGGTCGAAAGTCGGGCACTTGCCCGAGGTGACGCGGAAAACCGGCGTGCGTTGTCGGCAGTGCGGATGAGGTTGGGATATGGCGACAAGGGCGTGAATTTTCCCATCGTGGCAGTGCATCTTTCTCGTCCATTTCCGCTCGGCCGGCAGCGGCAGGAGTTGCGAGACCTGGGGCCTTTTCTGCTTCAATCGCCCGATGCCATCGTGATCGGGGATTTCAACATGTCGCCAAGGATGTCGGCCCTGAGGCAGTTCGCTTCACAAAATGGCTTGCGGATCAACGCGGCTGGCGGCCCGACCTGGCCGGTATTTGGAGCGTGGGCCGGGCTTTGGCAGATCGATCACGTCCTTACTGGCAGCGACTGGGCGGTGACGGCGCTTCGCAGGTCGCCCGACCTCGGCTCGGATCATCGAGGACTCGTGGCGGATTTATGCAGGGTGGAGAGTGCCGGCGAGCACCGGAGCCGGTGAGCCAGACTAGCCCTTCGTTTCGTCAGGGTACGCTGGCGACTTGCCGCACGGCGTCCCATTGCCGTGTCCGATCGTCGAGGCACTCCTCCGGGTCGGATCGTGCGAAAATGGCGCAGTTCCATGCGACGATCCCGCCACTCCGGACGCCGTCGCGGACATAGAGAAAGACCATCTTTTGCCGGGCATCGTAGGGAATGGGGAATCCGGCCGGGATCGCGTTTGGATCGGTCCAGCCCATGACCTTGCAGAAACTGCGTCCCCGGCAGACGTCGAGGGCAAGCAGGCCGAAAGAGCCCGGAAGCGTATCGGGCAGAAGGAAGCCGAATGCGTCGCCTTGGGGATGTACCAGCCTGAGCTTGGCCCCCCGCATGTCGATCGCCTGCATGGAGGATGTCGCGAAGGCCAAGGCCGGTTCGATCGTCTCTTCGCCAGTGGAAGTCGATGCGGCTTGAATGCCCGCGACAAGGGCGGGCTGATGGGCTGCCGACACGGCGGCAAGCCGCATTTCGAATGGCTCCGTCGATGGTCGGGGTTGGTGAAAGGCCGCAGGGTTCCCCCACCCATTTGGTCAGCGGAAGAAGAGGTGAGGACCTACCTGCGCAACCTTTTCCAGTTTGCCGCTCCACATCGGTCGGACCCAATCGGTGTGATAGTGGGTGGCCAGGCCCACGGCCGCATATACGCTTCCACCGATCGCCTCGCGCGCGATGCGGCGGGCTCTTTCCCAAGGCCGGGGAAGCGGACGCCGTGCCATCGCGCCATCGCAGGTGAAGGTGAACTGGCATCCCGTCGCCCGCTCGGCGCCCTGATACACCACTCCGCAGACGGTCGCGGGGAATGCGGGATGGCGCACCCGGTTCAGCACGACCTGCGCCACGGCCCGTTCGCCTTCAGGGTCGTCTCCCGCTTCGTAGTACTGGGCGCTGGCAAGGCAGTCGATGGCGCGCAGCCGGCTGGCGTCGTCGCCTGAAAAACGGAAAGGGCGGGCGGCCGGATTTGGTCCGGCAGAGAAAGCGGTCGCGGCGTTCAGTCGCCGCGCCTCGTCGGTGGGCATATCGATGAACCGCATCGCTGGCAGGACTGGCATGGAGATGGTCGCTGCGGGCACCCTGGGCGTTGCATGACGAACTCTCGGCAAGGCGGTGCCGGGGGAGGGGATGCTTGAATTGCCGACGGTCACGGTTGCAGCCACGCTCATAAGCAGGATCGGCAAGACACGGAGAGGTGCGGTCGGACGGCACGCTTTTACGGTGCCGTTCCAGCAGCCCGTGTCGAACTCTTCGCGCCGCAGCATGTGCCTGCCCCTGTTAGGATGCGGGTGCGATACCGTGCCGGAACCGGGCGCAGCAAGGCGAGGGGCCGAAGGACAGGTCCATTTCCGATCAACTTGCGAGAATGGCTTGGGCGGGGCGTCCTCCGTTTCGGGCTCAGTCAGGTGTGCCTGACTGCACTGATACGGCGCCAGCAACAGGCGGTAGCGGGCTGGGATGCTCTACCGGCCATTGATATTCCCCAGCTGCCTCCCTGACGACAGGCGCACGCCTGACCCGCTCGTTGAGCAGAAGACGATCAATCGGGCCGAGGAGAGGTCCGAGTGGCAGGCCGGCAAACGCCGCGGTGGAGGGGCGATAGCTGTTCGGATCGTAGGGGGTGACTTCGGAGAACATATCGATCGACAGCAGCCCGGCGTCCCGAAGCACGGCGACATGACGAAGATAGACGTCCGCCCTTGCCTGCACCGCGCTGGTGCGTGCCGAAAGCAGGTCGCTGGTGACGTCCAGCACGTCCCGCAGGGTCCGTATCCCCGAGGTTTCCTGCCGTTTGACGCCATCGACGGCGCTTTCCGCAGCCCGCACTGCAGCATCGTATCGCGGCAATGCATCGGTCGCCGCCTGCAGCAAGGTCCAGTCGTTGGCGATCGCTTCGCGCATGTCTCGCCTTGCCTGTTCGACGAAGAACTGGTCGCTCAGGTTGCGGTCCACGGCGGCGCGGGCCATCGATGACATCTGGCCTCCCGAATAGAGTTGCATCGACAGGCTCACGCCAGCCACGGCCGATTCCTGCCTGACGGTATTCTGGTAAGGCGACAGCGGCGCACGGTCCAACGCAGCGAATCCGGAGACCTGGGGCATCATGGACGCCCGAGCCGCCCCGACTTCCGCGCGCGACCTTGCCTCCGCATACTTGGCCGCCGCGAGGTTCGGATTCGCGCGCTCGGCTTCGGCATAGAGCATATCCAGCGTCGGCAGCCGGAGCAGGGGCGGGGGCGGAGCGAGCGACGAGGGGTATGTGCCGACGAGGTTGCGGTAGCGCGCTGCGCTTACCTCCACGCCGGCGCGGGCGCTGATCACGCGGCCGGCGGCAAGTTCCATCCTGTTGTTGGTCTGGTCGAGATCGGGCTGCGTGGAATCGCGCAGCCTGAAGCGTGCCATCGTGACGTCGCGCTGCTGGAGCAACAGGGCATGGATCTCCACCGCCACGCCGTAAAGCTCGATATCGCGCTGAAGGGAGATGTAGGCGTCTACTACGTCGGAGATCAGCCGCTGGCTGGTGGCCCGCAGGTTTTCGCGAACGATCAGCTTGGTGGCTCGTGCCGCGTCAAGACCGGCCGCCAGGCGTCCGGAGGTGAACAGCGGCTGCGACAGCGACAATTCGGCCGTAGTTCCGAATCCGTCATTTTCCGAGGGCAACGTGGTCCCCCGAACGCGGCTCGTCGTGTAGCGGTGACTTCCGCTCAGGCTCAGCGTCGGACCGTAAGCGGCCTTGGCCTGAGTCACGC
>NZ_DATKFP010000062.1:0-13991 GCF_035511395.1 Sphingobium sp. | reverse complement strand
GCTTTCGGTTGTTCTGCAAGGGATGGCTCGCCCTTTGTGGGCCATGCGGTTCTACCGGACAGGCGGCATTCCCGTCATGAAGAACTGGGCGCCTTATGCGAGCGATCCGAACGACGCCGATTGCGTGGCCGATCTGTACGGATCGCAGACGCCCGCGCCCGGGATCAAGTGGGACACCATCGAACGCATGCGTGCCAGCTGGAAGGGCATCCTGGTCATCAAGGGCGTTCTGGACCCGGCCGACGCTGAAAAATGCGCGGCGATCGGCGTGGATGGAATCATCGTTTCCAACCATGGCGGGCGCCAGCTGGACCGGGCGCCATCGGCGCTGGAAATGTTGCCTGCGATCAACCGAGCGGTGGGCGACAAGCTGGTCGTCATGATGGACGGCGGGATCAGGCGCGGTGCCGACATCGTGACCGCTCTTGGGCTTGGCGCGAAAGCGGCTTTTTTCGGAAGGCCTGCGATCTTTGCCACATCTGCCGCAGCCGATGCAGGCGCCGCCAAGGTACTGGAAATCTTCCGATCCGAACTGGAAACCGTGATGCGGCAGATGGGCTGTGGATCGATCGCGGAGATTACCGTCGATCGGCTCTGGGACCAATTGCGCGGCCTTCCCGGGACACCGTGATTTGATCAATATTGTCGGCACCCGGTGGCGCTGGCTGACCGGGGTCGCAACATGTTCGACGCCTCAGAATCGACTGACCGAATGGCTGGGTTCTCCGGTGGTCCGGCAGAGTTGAAGCCTGGCCCCATCCGGCCTGGTTACGTGCGAGCAACGCTGATGATGCGGCCCTGCGTAAATTCCTCCAGACCCCTAATGCCCTGCTGCCGACCGAGGCCGGACTGCTTTGCGCCGCCGAAGGGGATATCGGGTGCAAGGCCGAGATGCCGGTTCACCCAGACCGTACCGCTCGCAATCCGAGCCGCAACCTCTACGCCCATTTTCGGGTCCGCAGTCCACACCGAACCGCCAAGACCGTATTCGGTCGCGTTGATCCGCTCGATGGCCTCTTCAAGATCATCATAGGCTAGGACCGGCAGGAGCGGTCCGAATTGTTCCTCGCGGACCAGTCGCGCCTCGTCGGAAAGGTCTCGTACGACCGTCGGGCGAATGAAATAGCCCGGCAATTCCGGTATTTCGCCGCCAGCGACGATCGTACCTTCGGCCCGGCTTTCCTCAAGCAGGGCGATCAGTTTCTCATATTGGGCACGGTTTTGCACCGGCCCCATCGTGGTGCTCTGGCTGAGCCCATCGCCCACTACCGTTGCGTCCGCCAGGCGCCCGAAGATATCGCAGACCTGATCGACCATCTGCCGCGGGGCATAGACCCGTTTGACGGCAAGGCAGATCTGGCCGGCATTCTTGGTTGCCGCCGCGAAGATCTTCGGCGCCGCCGTCTCGGGATCGGCATCGGGGAGGATCAGCGCCGCATCGTTGCCGCCCAGTTCCAGCGAAAAGCGCTTGATGGTCTCGGTGGTGCTGCCGAGCACTTTCTTGCCCGTGGCGGTCGAACCGGTGAAACTGACGAAATCGACGCCGGGATGACTGCTCAGCAGGTCACCCAGATCATTATTGTCCACGATGGTCTGGAACACGCCAGCAGGCAGAATATCGGCCACCAGTTCGCCAAATAGCAGGGCGGTGAGCGGCGTGGTCGGCGCGGGCTTGGCGATTACCACATTGCCGGTGATGAGAGCGGGGCCGACTTTACTGGTCAGGATCGCCATCGGGTAGTTCCACGGACAGATCGCCAGGACCACGCCGAGCGGGTAATGCTGGTCGATAATCAATTCGGCGTCCGTTTCGCGCAGAACCGTCGGCTTGAGTTCTTGCGCCGCACACCAGCGCAGCGTGGCTGCCGCACCTCCAAGTTCCCCTGCGGCATCAGCCAGGGGTTTGCCTTGCTCCTGGGTCAGCAGGTGAGCAAATTCCTCGCGCCGGGCATCGAGCGCATCAGCGAGACGCATAAGTAGGGCGCCGCGCTCCGCATAGCTCAGCCGTGCCCAGCCAAAGGAGGCCCGCCGCGCTGCGGCGACAGCCATGTCGACCTGGGCCGAGTCCGCTCGCGGGGCCATCGCCAGGAGGGAGGCGGTGGCCGGATTGATCACTTCGAGTAAAGCGGCACCGTCGACCAATGCACCGTCCAGAAGCAATTTGAAATCCATGCTGCCAATCTCCCGTCTCAGGCACCAAGTGGCTGCTGGTCGGCGAAGACCGCACCGGAACTCCTGACCACTGGTCCGCAATGCCCTTGGCCAAAGCTATCTAGGACTGATGGAAGCGTCATGCCATTGGCGGCGCCCATTAACACATATGTGAGGCTGGATAAGTGGGGGGCTGCGTACGCGCTGCCGTTACAATATCGCATGGAACTAGCTGCTTCGGCCCAGGCGCGGCAAGATTGATATCGATCAATACGTGGAACGAGTCGATAGTGACATCCGCGACATGATGCATTAGGGCAATCCCCGCTACGTTGCAGAGCAGGTCAAGCCGGCCGAACGCCACCCGCGACAGGTCGGTCGTGACGCTTATGATGGCATCCGTCGCGGCGGGCCCGTCTGCGCTAGGTCGACCGCCAGCACTCTGGCACCAGCGCTTGCCAAGGCCAGGCGGTGGCCCGCCCCAGCCCTGACGACGCGCTAGTGACGATGGCAAGTTGACTTAAACGCGGATGATCGGGCCTGGAGCTAAACTCCATCGGCGAGGTCGAGATCCGACTCACCGTTCGGTGTAGGTTCGTCCAGGCGCTGTAGAGTGTCGAAGCATTTGACCCGGCAAAGAGCGCGCTTTTCGCACTTCTTTCCTCCAGCAGCCCGGACTAGCGTGCGTCAAATTCTTACCTTAATTGATTTGAGACCCTAGCCCCCGCTGCTCAGATAACGGGCTATCACGCGCGCTTGCGCAGCACTCAATTCGTCGGCGGGGAGCCTGGGCTGGTCGGAAGGAATCTGGTCGCGGGTTGCGGCCATCCGCTCCACGCCGGAGAACAGCACTATAGCATCGGCATAGGCTTCCCGGTTGCTGATCCCCGGTTTCGCGGCCTTCACCGCATGGGCGAGCCTGTCGATCAAGGGCAAGGCGTTCGAGGTACGCAACGCAAGAAAACGGGTGTTGCCCCGGTCCGATTCCAGATTGCGATATTGTAGCGCATGATGATGACGATCCCATACGCTGTTAAATTCGTCCACGAACTGCTGCGCATCGTACTGGATCCGCACGGGGTCGGAGAACCATTCGGGATGATTATTGGTCATAGACTCGAAATCCTGCTGCGCTTCGATATTGAGCGCATAGAAGACGTCCTGGACATCATCGAAGTAGACATAGAGGGTTGCGGGCGCGGTCTTCGCCGCCTTTGCGATGGCGGCCACCGTCAGGTTGAAGGGCGACAGCGTTTCCAACAATGTTCGCGTTGCCGCCAATAGGCGCGCACGCGTCTCCGTCCCCTTGCGCCCGAGTATCGCGCCGTCCTTGCTTTGATCAGACCGAAGCTGCACCTGTCCCCCTGTTCCGGCGGAGCCATATCCGCCTCGATGGCTCCATATAAGAAAAAATATGCCCTCCTGTCATGTTCGACCATCGGCCGATCCGTCTGTGTTGCGCTGCACCAAGAAATTAATTGACGATCCGTCAATATGGTGATGAGGGGGCGTCGATGCACTTGCATGTAATGCGCATCTTTTTTTTGACGGAGTATATTATGTCTCGCTTCTTGCTTAGCCTGCTCGTGCTGGCCACCGTTACTTCCATCACGCCTGCGACGGCTCAGGATACCGCAACCGCCGTCGCCGTCATGCCGAAGGTTGGCCAGGTGCTGCGTGATGCGAGTGGCCGTCGTCTGGGCGCGATCGAGCGCATCCAGGACGGTGCCGTCATGGTGATCATGGATATGCACATGTACCGCATTCCCACGAATACGCTCAGCCTGAACGACAAGGGCCTGCAAACGAGCCTGAAGCGCGCCGACCTGCGCTGATCGACAGCAACGGACCGCCACCATTGCGAAATGGCGACGGCCCGTCACACAAGCGTCGACAGATGATCGCGTGAAAAGCGGGTCGGGGCTTCACCGCGCCGCAGCTTGCCGACATAATCGGGATCGCTGATCAGCGAACGGCCGATCGCGATCATGTCGAACTCACCGGCGTTGAACCGTTCCATCAGCAGTGCGATATTGTCGTCCGCCTGCTCCGAGCCGGTTTTCATGAATGTGTCCGACGCGGTGAAGCCCAGGCCGACGCTGCCCACCGCGATCACCGGCTTCCCCGTCACCTTCTTCGCCCAACCGGCGAGGTTCATGAGCGACCCCTCATAGGCCGGTTGCCAGAAGCGGCGGATGCTGGCATCCAGCAGATCGACCCCCGCATCGACGATCGGGCCCAGCATCCGCTCCAGTTCCTGCGGGCTTTCGGTAGTGCGTGCGTCGTAATTACTCGACTTGTGCTGGGAAAAGCGGAACACCAGCGGCATATGTTCCGGCATTTCTGCCCTGACGGCCTTGATGACTTCGACCGCGAAGGCGGTACGTTGGGCGACGTCGCCACCCCAGCGGTCGGTTCGCTGGTTACTCGCGCCCCAGAGAAAACCATCGATCAGATAGCCATGCGCACCGTGCAGGGCGATGCCGTCAAATCCGAGCGTGACCGCGTTTCGGACAGAGCGTGCATAGGCGGCAATCGCGTCGGCGATTTCCTCCTCGGTCATCGGCCGTGTCGGAAGCCGGGCGCGCTCGATATAATGGGTTGCGAAGCTGGTGGCGCCGGGTGTGCCGATGGTGCCGGACGGCCGCAGGCTGTCCACGGCCTCGTCAGGCGTGCCGCCGCCGTGCAGCATCCCCTGATGGAACAACTGAGGGAAAATAAGGCCGCCCGCGGCGTGAACTGCCTCCACAACCGCCGCCCATCCGGCAAGCGCCGCCTCGCCGTGCATGTACGGGGTGCCGCCATTGTCCGCAGAAAGCGGATGGTCGACGCCGGTCGCCTCCGTGATCACCAGCCCCACGCCCCCTTCGATCCGGCGGCGATAATAGGCCGGGGCATCGGGGTGCGGTACATGCGCCTGCGCGAACTGGCGGCCCATCGGCGCCATCACGGTGCGGTTGGGGACTGTGACGCCGCGCACAGTCAGCGGTGTGAAGAGGGGGGAGGTCAGTTCTGCGGTCATGTCAATCGTCCCAGGCTGGTTGGGTCAAAGGGGATGAAGGGTTGTACGGCCCATGTCCTCGGCGCCCATTCGGGATCGCTGAGGAGTGCGCGGTCGACTGCGACCATGTCGAACATGCAGCGATCGAACCGGCGCCGGACCTGGTCGAGATTGTGGAAGGGGGGCGTCTCGCCAGGATTGTTGACGCGGTCCTACTGGATGTCGATGCCGCTCGATCCGTTTGACCATCTCCTCCAATGTCATTGCCTGTCCTTGCCGGTGCATGGCTTTCGGTCGTGCTGCCGCCCGTCCTTCGTTCAGCGGATGAACTGTTTGACGTAATCTTCCCCCATGCCGTGATCGCGATACCACTGGTCGCAATAATTCAGCAGCGACAGGCAATTGTCATAGGCTTTGGGCTGGTCGTTCTCATCAACGATGAGCAGGCCGCCATGCATGACATAGAGCGCCATCATCGATTCCTTGACCGTAAGCGTGTGGATGTCGCCGGTTGGTTCCCAGACGAAGCTGCCTGCCTCGGCCACCCAGTCATGCTCGGGATAATACCAGCTTCCCTCGATCGTATAGGAATAGACCGGCCCGTCATGGATATGGCGGCCTACGATACCCGGTTTGGGATAGCGCAGCACATTGACGGTGACGCCGCCCGCCAGGTCGAACATCAGCGGCAAATACCAGTGGCCCGCCGGTCGTTGCACCCATTGGGGGCTGTCAGCATCGGGGATCTTGACCACGATGTCCTTGGGCAGGTGCAATCCTGCAAGTCCGGCCATCTTCACGTCTTTGCCAGGGGTATTCATCGCAATCTCCTCTGTAGCTTGCTGTAGCGTCTGTTTCGCGCACCGGCGAAGCGTCTTGCGGTCAGGCAAAAATCCTTCATCCATGTGATGGATCGGTCCATGCGATGCTGAATCGCGGCAAAGCCGCGTCCCGGCGCGAGTGACGCACAACAGCAGACAGATTGTATTTTTCTTGAAGAGGACTATCCATGGCTTCGGTCTCCGCATGGTGGCCGTACAAGAGGCGCTTGCCGATATCATAATTGCGAGAGTCCGATGCCCGCCTTCCCTCGTCCTTCTTTATATCGATGGTCGAAGTCGCCAACGCTTTCCGATTACCGAAGTGATCGCCGACGATATGAAGGTTGATCGCACCGGATGCCGTGCCGGCCTGACGAAGCGATGCGCCATGGACGCCATGCGCCGCAAACAATCGATCTGGTTAGGGTCGACGCGCGCATCATGCGACAATTGGGAATTACAGGGGATAGCGAATGAACGGTGGTGATCTTCGCGAAGCGGCGGCCGACGAATTCTGGGACAAACTGAACGCAGCGATGGGAAAGGACGGCCTGCTGACCTACCGCTATCTGGGTCGGCATTCGCAGGAGATGCATGGCCTGCCTGTCGGCACCATGAAAATCCGGTCCGACATGCGCGACTGGCATGGCGGCATTCGTCCCGCTGCGCTTGCCATCGCGACGGCGGAAACGGGGTGGAGCGATTTCAATGCGGTCCCGGCGCCGGTTTCGGCGGGGCTCGATATCATTGATCCGGGGGTCGGCGTCCGGCAGGTGACGATGCGGCAACGAACGCTGCGTCTTGGCCGCAATTTGGGTTTCAGCCGCACCATCGTCGCCGACTCCGATCATCCACAGCGCATCATTGCCCTGACCCGCGGCATCGGCATCAAATTGGGCGAGGCGCCCCCGACCGGCGGCCAGCCCTTTCCGTTGCCCGATGATCTGGAGGATAGGGATCTGCCGCCTCTGCTGCGGATTTTTGGCGGTTGGCGGGATGGGGAGGGCATGTTGCGGTTGGCCGCGCTCACTGCCCAGAACCGGTCGACCAGCGGCTCTCTGCATCTCGGCCCGATTCATGTCGTTTTCGATGCCGCCGCGGATGATCTCGCCAGGGAGACCGGGCAACGCATCATCGGCTGGGAAGTCATGTTCGTCGCGGCGGGCACCGTCGGACCATTCCTGGTGGAGGTGGAACGGCTGTCGGCCGGCGGCCGGCTGGGCGCGGCCGAATTTTCCCTTATCGACGAGGGCAGGGACAGTCGTCTAGTCGCGTCGGGTTCAGCGGCGTTCGGGCCGTTGGAAGGCTTGCCGGCATAACGCTTCCACGAAGGCGGCGATCTCCGCTTCGCCGCTGTCCCTTCGCCACTCGTCGATCATCGCGGTGGAGGCAGCGCAACTACCGTAGCGCATCTCGCTGCCTTCCTTCTCGATCGCGTTCACCACATAATGTGCGGCGTCGTCGATCTCGATCGGGATGATCCCGCCGCGACGAGTAATGCGCGCTGGCGTTGGGCCATGAGGGCATAGTCGATCAACTCGACGGCTTCCCGCGCGTCACCGACTTCTAATTCATGCCCGTCCGGACCGCACCTAGCATGATCTCCACGACGCGGACACCGAACGGCGCGACTTCGGTTCGCAACGTTTCGGAAAAGCCGCTCAAGGCCCATTTCGTGGCGCGACAGGAGGGAAGACCCCGGACTGGCTCGGTCACTTGGGTGTGTTGCCCCTCCTCCTCTTTCGTAACGGTGACATAATCAGCCGCGGCGTCTCTCCTGATCGCTCCGGACAGTTCGCCATGGCCTTGGCGGGGCCTTGGATCACGCCGCCCTGTTCTGCGCTGTCATGCATGGTTGCGGTCGCACCGGCGCCGAAGCGGCGTCAGTCGCTGGTCTTCAGTCCGGTACGGCGCGCGCGGAACAGCGCGAGTTCGGGCGTCAGCCGTTCGAGCCAGTCCAGCAAGGCCCGCCGTTCGCCATCATTCCAGCCTTCGATCAGCGTCGCCACGATATCCTGCCGCGCCGCCTCGACCGATTGGGCGGCGGCTTCGCCCATCTCGGTGAGGACCAAGATCATGTGCCGGCGATCCTGCTCGGACGGCCTGCGATCGACAAGCCCTTCCACCACGCATCGGTCGATGGCGCGGCAGGTGGCTGGATGGCTGAGGCCGATCTCACCCTGTACATCCTTGATCGAGACCGGCTGGGGCAGGTCGCGGATGGCGCGCAGCGCGATGAAGTGATTGCGGTGGCTTGGCGGTACGCCGCTCTGCTCGACCGCGCCGCGCACTTCACGGCTGCCGAAGAAATGCGTGATGGCCAGCAGGGCGGCGTCCATCCGGACGATCTCGGCAGGGGACGCGGCGCTTGGCACCGCATCCTGATCCCGCTGAAGATTGTTCGCACGCCTCATTCAGTCACGCTCGCATTTCGGTGCCATGCCGATTATGCGACGGCCGCCACCTTCTTCCGATTCTTAAGCGCCTGAACATCCACATTGTAAAGAGTGGTGACATTGCCGCCAAAGATTTTCGCGACTGTTTCCGACGGAAGTCCGACGCTGTTCTCGGCGATCCACTGGCGCGAGTTCGGATAGGTCGAGTCCGGATGGGGATAGTCGGAACCCCACATGATCCTGCCGTCACCGGCCGCCTTAGCCGCATATTCCAGAATCATGGCACTTTCGAACTGGGTCGATCCCCAGAAATTCTCCCGTACCACCTGACTGGGCAGGCGCTTGATATTATGACCCATCGGGATCTTGGTTAGGAAATGGTCCAGGCGGTGGACGAAATGCGGCAGCCAGCCGACATCATTTTCGGCCGATACTACCTGAAGCCGGGGGAAACGGTCGAATATCCCGCCAACGATCATTTCGGCAAAGGCCGCCTGTATTTCCATCGGTAGCAGGAAGAAATTGAGTCGCGTGCCCGTGAACGCCACTTCGCCCCGCACCTGAAGGTCGTGCATGGTCAGCGGCATTTCCAAATCCTGCGCGGTCGCCCAGAAACGGTCATATTGGCTGGCGGCGAAACCCCCTTCCGGAGAACCAGTGATCAGCACGCCCTGAAGACCCATTTTCTTGGCGTCCTTCAGATCCTGCACAGCCATATCCAGATCATGCAGGCTGACGACGCCGACGCCGATCAGTCGGTTGGTGTCGACGCTGCAATATTCGGCGATATAGCTGTTGACGGCGCGGAAGCAGGCAGCCTTCAGCGCGTCATCCTTCGCCGCCAGCACGACCATGCCCATGGTGGGGAAAATCACTTCGCCATCGACGCCATCGGCATCCTGTTCATCCAGACGGGCGGACGGCTCGCGGAAGGATTTCGGCGCCACCTCGAAACCATGTGGCCGGAATTTATTCCATTTCTCTGCGTCATGTAAATGGCCCGCGCCGATGAAGTTCGTCACCAGAATCGGTTTGAGTTCTTCGAAGACATAATATTCACCGGGAACGGTCTGGCCGGATGGCATGGGAACCACCTTGGGCGCCCGATCCCGATATTTCGGTTCTACGCGCTGCCAGATTTCAGGAGGTTCGACCAGATGCGAGTCGGCGGAGAATATGATGTCGCTCATTACCCATCCTTTCCCATTTTATATGCGTCGTGCATATAAAATGGGTGGGCATATGTCCAGCCCATTCTTCGCGGGCGTTATCCGCGCCGATCCTGTCCGAACGCAACGATACGGCCCGCCACGCATGGAAATACGCGCCGGATTGATATGATGGATGATGGGGATGCAACCGGTGGCCAGACACGATCCATCACATGCTTGATGCGCGGATTAGCCGTGGTCGCAAACCATATTCCTGTGCAGGAGCTTGGTTCGCTTCAATCTGGGGCGTTAGGATTCGACGGGTGGTTAGTGGGCAGCGAGTTTAGCTACCCTCGTTTGCCCTTAGCTTGTCGAGCTGAGGGTCGGCAAAGCCAACGGCTTCCCTCCCCTTCAAGAGGATCACTCTGAAAGAGAAAGGACTTCGACACGCTCAGCCCGAACGGTTCCGACCTCATCCTTCATACACGATCACCGATCGCACGCTTTCACCGGTCTTCATCATCTCGATCGCCCGGTTGATCTCGTCCAGCGTCAGCCGGTGCGACACGACATGATCGAGCGAATAGTCGCCGGCCAGATACATGTCGACGAAGCGCCGGACGTCCGCGCGTTTCGCGCCGCCCATCAGCGAGCCTGTCCATGTCCGCCCAGCATAAAGGTTTGTCGGTAGGACACTGACTTCCACGCCTTCGGCCACCACTCCCACGCACATGGCCACGCCCCAGGCGGCGTTTGTCATTTCCAGCGTCTGGCGCGCCAGTGCGGGATGGCCGACGCAATCGAAGGCATAGTCGACGCCAAGGCCTGTCATCTCCATGATATGTTGGACGATGTTGTGGATGTCCCTGGGATCGATGAAATCGGTCGCGCCGCTTTGGCGGGCGATCACTTCCTTGGCGGGATTGGTGTCGATGGCGATGATGCGCGCCGCACCGGCAAGCCGCGCGCCCTCGATTGTGCTGAGGCCGACGCCGCCCGCGCCGAACACAGCGACGCTGGACCCCGGCGACACCTTCGCCCGGATCAGCGCGGAACCGAGGCCGGTGGTCACGCCACAGGCGATGCAGCAGGTGTGATCAGCCGGCGCGTTCTTCGGAATCCTGACCAGGCAATCCGCCCAGACCACCGTCTTTTCAGCGAAAGTGCCCAGTTCCATGAAGGCGGCAATGGTTTCGCCGTCCAGCGAGAAGGGCGAGCGCGCCGAATTGCGCCGCGCGCGATATTCCACGCACAAATTGGTACGGCCGGATGTGCAGAAGGTACACTTGCCGCATTCGGGAATGAGATAGGGGATGACATGTTCGCCGATCGCGAAGTCGGTCACGCCCTGACCCAGCGCGATGATCTCCCCCACGCCCTCATGGCCGGGGACGAAGGGGAAACGCTGGGCCAGCTTGCCGTCCATCGCGTGGAGGTCGCTGTGACACAGGCCGCTCGCCAGCATGCGCAGCATGACCTGGCCCGGAGCCGGATCGGCGAGGTCAAGCTCCACGATCTGCATGGGTTCATTCAGTCCGAAGGCTACCGCCGCACGGGTCTTGACGCTCATATGTCCTCCGGACTCGTTCAGGCACCGAGGTGCGAGGGGGAATCGCACAACAGCAGGGTCTTGGTTTCAAGGAAGGTGGCCAGCCCTTCGGCATGGCCTTCCCGGCCGATGCCCGATTGTTTGAAGCCGCCGAACGCGATGCCGAAATCCATACGCATGCCGTTATGCCCGACCGTGCCGGACCGCAGCTCGCGGGCGACGGCATAGGCCCGGTCGACATCATTGGTGAACACGCTGTTGTTCAGGCCATAGGCGGTGTCATTGGCGATGCGCACGGCATCGGCTTCGTCGCGGGCGGGAATGACGCTCAGAACCGGGCCGAAAACCTCCTCGCGTGCGATCGTGCTGTCATTGTCGACGTCGCAAAAGATGGTCGGTTCGATGTAGAAGCCGCGATCGAGATGCGCGGGTCGCCCGCCGCCGAAGGCCAGCGTCGCGCCTTCCGCCTTCGCCGCACCGATCAGCGATTCAATCCGGTCCCGCTGGCGGCGCATGGCGACGGGGCCCATGTGGCTGGCGGGGTCGAACGGATCGCCGACGCGGATTTCGGCGAAACGGCTCGCCAGCGCGTCCACCAGCGCGGCCTGCCGATCCTGCGTCACGATGATGCGCGTCAGGGATGAGCAGACCTGCCCGCTGAAGGAGCAGGCCGGTCCCGCGAGCGTCGCGGCGGCCTGTTCGACATCATAATCGTCCAGGATGACGGCGGCGGACTTGCCGCCCAGCTCCAGCGTATAGCGGGCGACGCGCTCGCCAAGCAGGGACGCGATCCGTTTGCCCGCGGCGGTCGATCCGGTGAAGGTCACCTTGTCGATGCCGGGATGGCGGACGAGATGTTCGGAAGCCTGCCTGTCGGCGGTCACGACATTGACCACCCCCCTCGGCAATCCCGCCGCCTCGGCGATTTCCGCCATGATATAGGCCGCCAGGGGCGCTTCGGGGGATGCCTTGATGATGACCGTGCAACCGGCGATCAGGGCAGGGGCTAGCTTGTGACAGATCAGCATGACCGGGGCGTTCCACGGGATTATCGCCGCGACCACGCCGACTGGTTCGCGCACGATGATGCCGGTCAGTTCGGGCGCCGATGCCTGGCGGCGTTCCTCGAATGGATAGCTGTCCGCAAGGTCGGCATAGTTTTGATAGGTGTTTACCGTGCGGGCGGTCATGAATTGTGCGAGGGCGTGGGTGACCCCCATCTCGTTCGGCCAGGTCTGAGCCACGTCGCCGGAACGATCGGCCAGGCCTTGCGCCAGCTTGCGGACATAGTCGCCACGCTCACGGTGCGACAACTTGCGCCACGGACCATTGTCGAAGGCGTTGCGTGCAGCGTCGACGGCGCGGTCGATATCGGGCTCCCGCGCTTCGGCGACGCGAGCATAGGGTTCCTCCGTCGCCGGCGCTACCACCGTCAGGCTGTCGTCGGTGGATGCCTTCACCCATTCGCCGCCAATGAAGAGCCGGTCGGGGGCCTTGATGGACTGGTCTGCCGGCAGGGCAGTTGTTGAACTGGTCACGATCGTTACTCGCAGATTGAGTGCAAATGGCTGTTTCAGCCTGGGCTGATGCTTGCGCCCGGTTCCTGGACGGAGCCGACGTCATCGGGGATTGGATATGCGTCGATGTGAAACTGAACCGGGCCAAACATTTGCTGTTTTCCCTAAAGGGGCACGGATGCATCGTATATTGTCAATATCGTCAGCGATAATAGTGCTACATTATCTCTGTCAAGGCGCTAGGCCGATGCTCCACTTTGCCTCATATCCTTGATATCTTCTCGAAGGGATGGGGGCGCCTGCCAGGGGCCTGCAAATGCGGGCACCGGCGCGAGGCGGAGGCATTGGCGCGATCTGTTCTTCGCGTGAGAGGTCGACAGGCTGTTGCAGACTGAGTCCCCGCCCTCAAATATCTCACCTTTTTTACTAAAATCGACAAATCATTGACCGATAATCTAGAAATATGGCCGACATCGTGACCATTGACCATTAAATATACTACTGTTAAAAGCCGTCGTGAAAAGATGGCTTTCCGTCCCGTGCAACATTTGGGGGTTTACCGTGCCGCAGATCAATAAAATCACCGACAATTTCGGCGCTGAAGTCAGCGGTCTCGAACTGTCAAAGCCGATGTCGCAAGAGGATATCGACTTGGTGAAAGGGCTGATCGATCAATATGCGGTCCTGATCATCAAGTCGGGGGAGGCTGTCGACGATGAGAGCCTTACGCGCTTCACGTCCAATTTCGGCGAATTCCACAAATCGATCACCGCCAACCGGATGGACATGACCCGACGTCTGAAAGGTGATGTGTTGAGTGACATTTCTAACGTCGGCAAGGAAGGCGATATCCTGTCGCGAGAGGATCCGCGGAGGATCCAGCAACTCGCCAATCTGATCTGGCACACGGACAACAGCTTCCGGAAACCGGCGGGGCTCTACACGTTTCTTGCGGCCCGGATAGTCCCGCCTGCCGACGGAGAGACGGAATTTGCAGACACGCGCGCTGCCTACGACTCGCTATCAGACGAGATGAAGGCGAAGATCGCTGATCTGCAGGTTGAGCATTCGCTTGCGCACAGCCGGTTCCTCGTCGGGACGGAAAAGGTTTTCGACGCGGAAGAGGCGAAGCGCTTCCCTGCTACTCTGCAACCTCTCGTGCGGCGCCAGGAACTGACCGGGCGGAAGGCACTTTATATCGGTTCGCATGCCTGGCGTGTCGTGGGTTGGAACTATGAGGATAGCCAGGCACTGCTGGGTGAGTTACTGGAAATCTCCACCAGGCCGGAATTTGTTTTCCGCCACAAGTGGACGGTGGGCGATGTCGCCATGTGGGACAATCGCGTATCGCTGCATCGGGGATTGCCCTTCGACGACGTCAATCATCGTCGCGATCTTCGCCGCA
>NZ_DATKFP010000061.1:0-12365 GCF_035511395.1 Sphingobium sp. | reverse complement strand
ACGGGCGTGATGCTGCTGTCGACCGGCGGCAAGCCGATGGGAGTGATGGACTTTCTCCGCGCCCTCGCCCAGCCCGCGGCGATCACCGGCATCGCATCGGGCTTCTTCTTCGCCCTGACCGCAATCGGCATCCGCCGCGCAACGCAGGAAGTTGGTGGCGAGGATCGCATCCTCGCCGCCTTGATCGTACTGTGCGTAACCGTGCTGCTCCAGACGGTGATCCTGGGCGGCTGGATGGTGGTGCGCGAACGGGGCGAGATCGGCCGGGTCTTCACCAGCTGGCGCGTGTCGGGGCAGGTCGGCCTGCTCTCAGCGCTTGGTTCCGCCTGCTGGTTCACCGGATTCGCCACCGCGCCTGTCGCGCTGGTGCGGATCGTCGGCCAGATCGAAGTCGTCTTCACCATGGCGTTCGGCCACTTCTACCTCCGGGAAGGGATGCAGCGGAGCGAAGCCATCGGCTTGATGCTGGTGGTAGGCGGCGTGATGCTGGCTTTGGCCGGCGCGCTCTGAGACGGATCGAGCCGAAGCGCTAACGCTTAATTTACCACGGCCGGATAGCCCTTGCATCGTGATGAGGGACACGCAATCCGATAGCGTCGCAAGCGCAGTTATGAAGGTCGCCAAATTGTCGGGCGACCTGGGGATACGCACGCTCGACCTCCAGGCGGACATTAGCGAACTCGCCGAGCGGGTGACGCAACAGGCCCGCACGATCGAGGCGATCAGCGGTGCCGCCGCGCAATTGTCGCAGGATGGCGAACGCGTCTCGCTGGCGGGGCAGGACGCGCGCGAGAAAGCCGTTGCCGCGCGCGCCATCATCGATGACTCGGGCCGGCAGTTGTCGACGGCGAACGGCAATTTCGTCGACCTGATCGAACAGGTAAGTCGAATCCACGCCCGACTCGACGGCTTTGGCGAAGCGCTCAAGACGGTTGCCCATGTCACCAGCGTGATCAGCGGCATCGCCAGCCAGACCAACCTGCTCGCCCTCAACGCAACGATCGAGGCTGCACGAGCGGGCGACGCCGGGCGTGGCTTTGCCGTAGTGGCCGCCGAAGTGAAGAAACTGGCACAGGAAACGGGCACAGCCACACAGACGATCGAACAGTCGATCACAGCGCTGACCAGCGAGGCGGGCGGCATGCTCGACAGTATCATGCGCGGCGCCCAGACCGCCCGCACCGCGCAGTCCGACACACGCAACATCGAAGCATTGGTCGAACGACTGGCCGCGCTGATGCTCGATCTGTCGAGCAACAGCGAAGGCGTGGCCCAGCGCATCGGATCGATGGTCGGATCGGCGGGCGAGATCCGCACCGGATTGGCAGCTTTGGCCAGCACGTCGAGCGACAATGCCGGTGGCCTGCAACGCCTGTCCGGTCGCATCACCAGCGCCAGCGAAGACACCAATCTGCTGCTGCAATATCTCGCCGAGAGCGGCGTCGATATTCCCGATTCGCCTTATATCCGTTTCAGCCTCGAATCGGCAGAAGCGGTCGCGCGTTCGATCGAACAGGCCATTGCCGAAGGGCGGATCAGCGAATCCGAGGTTTTCAGCGAGCATTATGCGCCGATCCTGGGCACGAACCCGGTCCAGTACAGCCATCCCATCCAGCCGGTGATGCTGGCGGCAGCGCGCGCCCGGCAGGAGGTGGCAAGAACCTATCCCGGCCTGTTCGGTATGACTTTCACCGATCGCAATGCCTATGGCGCGCTCGCCATGCCAGAACGATCGCATCCTCAGCGGCAAGGCGACGATGTCTGGAACGCGGAACATGCCCGCCAGGGACTGATCTTCGACTTCGCCGACACGCGCGAACAGTGCAAGATCACTCAGCCATTTTGCATCAAGGCCTATCGCCGACCGACGGCCGAGGGCGAGATCGTGCTTCTGAAGCAGGTCATCGCATCCATCCATGTCCGCGGACGCCATTGGGGCATATTGCAGATGGCTTATCAGGATCAGGGCTGACGGCCGTCGATCCATCGGGTGGGAACGCTGCCGATCACACCCGTCCGGCCGGTCATCCCTCATTGCGCCCGCCAACCCAGCGCGCAGGTGCTGGCCGCCGCATCATTGCCGATTGCTCGTAGTAGCTTCGAATAAGGACGCTCTGGCCTAGTCTCTGAAACCCTTGTCCCGTCTTTGAGAAGGGGCGGGCGTTCGACACGCCCTGTACGGATGGATAAAGGTTGCGCCCCAACGCACCCCACTCCGGCACGCCAAGAAAAAAGGGGCCGCCCGACCGGACGACCCCTTCTCTATCCTCTCCCCTGTAACAGGGATGGTCCTTGAAGCGCGCCTTAGTCGGCCTTCGTCTGAAGGTTCACCGCAGCATATTTGCCGCGACGATCGACTTCCAGTTCGAAGTCCAGACGGTCGCCTTCATTGAGGGCGCCCATGCCGGCACGTTCGACGGCGCTGATATGCACGAATGCGTCGGGCTGGCCATCATCGCGCTGAATGAAGCCGAAGCCCTTCATCGCATTAAAGAACTTCACGGTGCCGCTGGAGCGTTCGCCGGTCAGCTGACGCTGCGGACCACGATCGCCGCCACCGAAGCCGCCACGATCGGCGCCAAAGCCGCCGGCGCGGGGTTCACGCGGCTCGCGCGGCGCGCGATCCGTAACGGGGAGCGGCTCGCCGTCGATCACCAGATCGGTCGCCGACACCTTGCCGCCACGATCGACGAGGGTGAAGCCGAGCGGCTGACCTTCAGCCAGACCGGTCAGGCCCGCCTGCTCGACCGCGCTGATATGCACGAACACGTCTTCGCCGCCATCGTCACGAACGATGAAGCCGAAACCCTTCTGTCCGTTGAAGAACTTTACGACGCCCTTGCCTTCACCAACGACCTGGGCCGGCATACCGCGACCACCGCCGCCGCCGCCGCCGAAGCCACCACCGCCGCCAAAGCCGCCGCGGCCACCACCGCCGCCGCCGAAGCCGCCGCGATCACCACCGCCGCCACCAAAACCTCCACGGTCGCCGCCGAAGCCGCCACCACCGCCGAAACGGTCGCCGCCGCCAAAACCGCCGCCGAAGCCGCCACGGTCACCACCGCCGCCGCCGCCGCCGTAGAAGTTGTCGTCGCCGAAACCGTCGCGCTTATCCTTGCCGCGCCCGCCGCGGCGACCTCTGTCAAAACTCATGCCCTGTTAGTCACTTTCGCTTCGCCCCAAAGACAATCGGACAAACATGTCGGGCGAATGACATGCAGAATCCACCGCAAAGGCGGGTTTGGGACTCACTATATCAACTTTTCAGGGCAGAGCGAATGATTTTCATCGTCGCGGTCATGTTCCGTTCTTTTGCGCTAAAAAGCCGGATTTTCCTGCATTTCATCGCATATTCCCGTCCGTTTATCGCAATGCAGCATGAGAGCAAAGGCTCGATTGCGGTGCGTCCGGTTTCGCCATAAGGGGGAGTTATGACCGTGCATTTTCATGAAGAAGATCTGCCTGCGGGCGTCCTTGCCCCCGGCCCGATCGCCGTCGACACCGAAACCATGGGCCTCATCACCCCGCGCGATCGCCTGTGCGTGGTCCAGGTCAGCGACGGCAAGGGCGACGAGCATCTGGTGCGTTTCAACCCCGGCAGCGATTATGCCGCGCCCAATCTGCGCGCCGTGCTGGCCGACCCGGAGCGGTTGAAGCTCTATCATTTCGGCCGATTCGATATTGCCGCGATCAAGCATTATCTCGGCGTTGTGGCTGCTCCGGTCTATTGCACGAAGATCGCGTCGCGTCTGGTGCGCACCTATACCGATCGCCATGGCCTGAAGGAACTGGTGCGCGAACTGCTGGGCCAGGACATCAGCAAGCAGCAGCAGTCGAGCGACTGGGGCGGCCCAATCCTGTCGGATGCGCAGAAGGATTATGCCGCATCCGACGTACGCTACCTCCATGCACTGAAAGCGGAACTGGACAAGCGCCTAGTGCGCGAGGGGCGAATGGAACTGGCCCAGGCCTGTTTCGATTTCCTGCCGCACCGCGCCGAACTCGATCTGGCCGGTTGGCCGGAGATCGACATCTTCGCTCATATGTAAGGGAGCGTCCGCCGCCATGTCCGTCCAGGCCGATCAGCAACGCGACGTACGCCGTCAATGGGCGCGCCCCGGCGGTAGTCATGACCGGCTGGTCAAGCTGCTCAAGGGCTGGTTGCCTGTCGCGGTCGGCGTCCTGGCCGCGCTGCTGGCGACCGCACCTTTCACCGGCGGTGACAAGGTCAGCTTCGTGCTCGACAAGAACAAGGTCGATGTCGCGACCGAACGGATGCGCGTGACCGAAGCCCTCTATCGGGGCGAGGACAGCAAGGGTCAGCCCTTCTCGTTGCGGGCCGGGTCCGCGGTACAGAAAAGCTCGCGCGAACCGATCGTCGACTTGAATGCCATGTCGGCACGCATACTTTTGTCGGACGGACCAGCGGTCCTGACTGCGCAGAAGGGCCGGTACGACATGGAAAGCGAACGCGTAGCGATCGACGGGCCGGTGCAGTTCGAAGCGGCGGGCGGCTATCGCCTCACGACGCGCGACGTAGGCGTGGACCTCACTACCCGGCGGATGAAGAGCGCCGGGCGGGTCGACGGGCGAATCCCGATCGGCACGTTCAGCGCCGATCATCTGGAAGCGGATATGGGCGCGCGCACCGTGACGCTGAACGGTCGGGCGAACTTGCGCATCGAACAAAATGGCCTCAAAGGGCAGAATAGATGAAAAGCACCCTGATCCTGCTGACGACTGCCTTTCTTGGCACTGCCGGCGTCATGATCGCCGGCGCCGGTGCGCAGGTGTTCAAGAATCATGACAGCAACGCCCCGGTCAATTTCACTGCGGACCGGATCGAGGTGCAGGACCGCGCCGATCGCGTCTTGGTGTCGGGCAATGTTGAAGTGACGCAGGCTGGCATGACGCTGAACGCCGCGCGCATGACCGTCGCCTACAAGAATCAGCCGGGCGGCGGCACCGATACCAATGGCATCGAGATCAACCGGATCGACGCATCGGGCAATGTCGTGGTGCGCAAGGCGGACCAGACCGCACGCGGCAATGTTGCCATCTACGACCTCAACGCCAAGCTGATCACCATGCTGGGCGATGTCGCGCTGACGCAAGGGTCGAATCGGCTGACCGGCGGTCGACTGGTGATGGACCTCAATAGTGGACGGTCGACAGTGGATGGCCGTTCGACCGGCAGCAATGCCGGTACGTCGACCAGCCCGAGCGGGCGGGTGTCGGGCACCTTCACGGTACCGCAGCGCAAGAATTGATCGAGGCCGGGCGCGGTGGCGCCGCCAGCCTCACCCTTTCTTCAGATGCCGGGCAAGGAAGTCGAGACAGGAACGCACCTTGGCGCCCTCACCCTGACCAGGCATGTAGAGCGCCGCGATCGCCGATGGCGGCAGACGCAGGTCCGGCAGAACCGGCTCCAATCGCCCGGCATCGAGATCGTCGGCAATTTCCCATAGCGATTTGATGACGAGGCCCGCGCCATCCAACGCCCAGGCCCGCGCCAGTTCGGCGTCATTGGTGCTGAGCGTTACGCGCGGCCCCTGATTTTCCCCGACGATGCCGCGCCACAGATCCTGCTGCATGTCGCCGACGATGATATTGTCGTGCGTGCCGAGTTCAGCCGTTCCAGCCGGGCGACCACGTCGGTTGAGATAAGCCGGCGCCGCGCACACCAGGCGCGGATTGTCGGCCAGCCTTTTCATCGTCAACGCCGAATCGGGTGGCGGATCGAAGCAGATGGCGATGTCATGCCCGGTTTCCACGATGCTGCTGGCTTGGGCAGCGGTTTCAAGATGGATGGTCACGTCCGGATGCAGCATCGCATAGTCGCGGAACAGCGGTGCCAGGCGCGTGCGCCCGACGCCGATCGTGGTCACTACCCGGAGCGGGCCGGCAGCCTCAGTCGCGCGGCGCATCACGTCGGTCTCGACATCGGCGATCACCGACAGTGCTTGCCCGGCCCGTTCATAGAGCAGCGATCCTTCATCCGTCAGGCTGAGGTGTCGGCTGTTGCGGCGGATGAGCAGGACGCCCAGCCGCTGCTCCAGTTGCGACAGCCGGCGGCTGGTCGCCGCGAGCGACAGGCCCAGCCGTCGCGCCGCCTCGGACAGGGTGCCCGATTCGGCAATCTTCACAAAGGATTCGATTTCGGCAAAGCGGTCAGGCATCCGACAAAGCTAGGCAAGCGATGCTGCGGTGCAATAGGAAGGCTGTTGCACGAGCGTATGCTTTTGTTGCCGCGTCTCTCTAAATCGACGTTTTTGTAAGCTTTTCTTGCTTGGTTTCGCGAAACGCAAGCTTGGCTTGCGTCGACTGCGGCGCGTTGACGGACGCTTTTGCGACGCATCATTTTCACGGGAAATCGCACCTAGTCCCCCAATGGAGATCCCGCCATGTCGATGCTCAGCCCCCGCGGCGCCAAAGCCGATCCACCCATCGCCTGGAACGATATCGAGGCGCTTCCCGTCTATGCCGCGATGCTGCTCGGCCTGATCTGCCTCGCCTTTGCGCTGGCGGACAGCACCCCCACTCTCCACGCCACGATGCTCAAGGTCGTCGGCATCGTCGGCAGCCTGGCGCTGCGTCATGCCTGGTTGAAACTGGACGAAGAGGGCGGCGACGCCCTCTAGAATCAATAAGAACCCATCATGATCGTCGGTCGCTCCCCCCGCATCCGGCAGAGCTTCCAGAAGGCATGGAGCGCGCTGATCGCGCTGTTCTTCTGGGATCTTGCCGTCACCATCTTTTACTATATCTCGCCCTTCAAGGCGCCCGCGCTGCCGCTGACCATCTTTGGCACGGCACTGGCGCTGGTTCTGGGCTTCCGGGTCAACAGCGCTTATTCACGCTGGTGGGAAGGCCGCATCCTCTGGGGCGCGATGGTCAATGTGTCGCGCAGCTTCGCGCGCGCCGTTCTGGCCTATCTGCCCGACACGCCCGATGGCCGTGCGCTCGGCAACCTGCTGGTGCGCCGGCACATCGCCTATGTACACGCCCTGCGTTGCCAGCTTCGCAGGCAGGATCCCGCGCCCGACATGCAGCGGGTGCTGGAGACGGACGATCTGCCCGAACTGGAGCGGCGCAACCCGGCCAATGGCGTGCTGGACGGCACCGATCGCGCCCTGATGAACGCGGTGCGATCCGGCTGGATCGACACCATCCAGCAAAGTCGGATCGAGGGACTGCTCGTCGACATGTCCAATGCGCAGGGGGGTATGGAGCGGATCAAGAACACGCCGTTACCAGCTCAATATCGCGCCTTCCCCAAATATTTCACGCGCCTCTTCTGCATCCTGTTGCCAATCGGGCTGGTCGAGACGCTGGGCGTGGCGACGCCGGTGGGTTCCGCCTTTGCCGGCTTCATGTTCCTCGCGGTGCTGCAGATCGGCGACGATCTGGTCGACCCGTTCGGCAACGACGTACATGACCTGCCGCTAAGCAGCATCACCACGACGATCGAGGGCGACCTCAATCAGGCGATCGGCCTGCCCGCCCCTCCGCCGGCGCAACCGGTCAACGGTATCCTCTGGTAAAGGTCGGCGTATCTGCGTCTATTCGTGCGGACGTAAGGCGTTGTTGAGGCTGTCGAGCACCGCGCCAATCGGCTCGGTCACGGTGACGCTGCGCCCCTCGCTGAAGCGGATACGGGTGCCGTCCGTGACCTGGGTGACGAAAGTGACCTGGGCGGGGTTGACCGCCGTCTGGGTGCGATCGGTGCCGACGAACATCACGAGCATGGCGTCCTCTCCTTTTTATGGAGAGCCAGCCTAGCGCCTTTCGCTGTGCATGCCAGTGTTCATTTGAATCGTCAGGCTGCGCGCATCGCCGCGATGAAGCCGCCCGTACGCGCTTCCAGTCGATGCGCCTCCTCCGCCAACCGCCCCGCCACGTCGCGCATTTCCCGTGCGCCCAAGGCGCGGGCGGAAGCATTGTCGCTGATCTGCCGCGCCCCGGTGCGGATATGATCGCTGGACATGCCGACTTCCGCTACGCTGTCCGCGATGGCGCGGCTGAAGGCGCCCTGCCGCGCTACCGCGTCGAACACCGCCGCCGACAGGCTGTCTGCCCGCGTCATGGTTGCGTCCATATGGACGTGGCCGGCCGCCACGTCGCCAATCGCGATGCGGATATGGTCGATCCGCCCTGCAATCTCCGCCGCAGCGCTCCGCGTCTGTGTTGCCAGCGACTGGACTTCGCGCGCGACCACGGCAAAGCCCTGTCCTGCCGCGCCTGCCCGTGCCGCCTCGATGCTGGCGTTTAGCGCCAGCATGCTGGTGGCCCTCGCGATCTCGTCGATCAGGCCCACGACCTCTCCGACGCCGTCCGCTTCGCTGCGTAGCGCTTCGCTCTGCGCGGCACCCGACCGACTCCGCGCCGCGGCTTCGCGTATCGCCTCCCCGGCATCACGCACCTCCGCTTCCATGGCTGCGAACAACTGCCGCAGTTCCACGCCACCCACTGCGATTCCCGCCAGCCGGTCCGATGTCTGCGTCGCCGCCACCGCCATCGCCGCAGCGTCCACGCCATCGACGGCAGCGCGTTCGGTCGCCTCGCTGGCCAGCGCCGACAGTTGATCCGCCATCGCCACCAGATCGATGATCAATGTCTCCACATCACCGCGGAAGCTGGCGCTTTCATGCGTGATCCGTTCGACGCGCTCGGCCCGCGCCAGCGCAACCCGCGCATCGCGCTGGGCGGTAAGGCGCAGCAGCAACGGCCCGCCCAGTACACCGGCAAAGCGGCCCTGGTCGGTCACGATCAGCCCTTCACATCCTTCGCCCTGCGCGGCGTACAGATCGACCAGCGCCTCAACGTCGGCCGTCCGCTCGACGCAGCCGCAGGAGCGGACATGGTCGTCCAGCCGCCCACCAAAGCTGGGGTTGCGGAGCAGCGCATGGCCGAAGGGATTGAACAGGATGCGGCGCATATCCCGCTCGTAGATGGCGCCGACCGGGCATCCTGTGGCATCGACCACTGGCAGCAGCCGAAGCGCCGAATCGCGCTGGAAACAGTCGACCGCTTCGCTGAGCGGGCGTCCAAGCCGGATCACCGGCCCGCCCTTCGCCAGATGCAGGTCGACAGGCATCTGCGCCGGAGGCGCATCGGTTGCGGGAAAAGGAAGCACAGCGGCAATCATGTCGGCGGAAATAGCGCCGTAATGGTAAACGTGGAGTTAGACGAAAATGACAATTATGTGACAAGCACTTGTTTCAAGAGGATTTTTCCGGCCTGTCCGCGCGATAACCGAACGCATCCCGCGCAAGTTTGACCACGGCCGGATCCGCATCGGGGAAATCCATCGGCACAAGTTGCTCCAGCCGATCGGTGACATGGGTTAGCGCTGCGATCCGACCCGCCTTGCGGTTGTTATTGTCGATCACCTGCCAGGGCGCATATTTGCTGTCGGTCTTCTTGAACATGGCGTGCATGGCGTCGAGATAATCCGCGCGCCGCGCCCTGTTGCGATAATCGTCAGCGCCCGTCTTCCACCGCTTCCAGGGCGTATCGAGCCGCTGGGCAAGCTGTTCGTCCTGCGTTTCCTGGGTAATGTGGACGAACAGCTTCACGAAATTGGTACCGGCCTGCGCCAGTTGCTTTTCGAAGGCATTGATCTCATCATAGCCGCGCTTCCATTCGGCCTTGCTGCAATAGCCCTCGACCCGCTCGACCAGCACGCGCCCATACCAGCTGCGATCGAAGAGCCCGATATTGCGCCCGCCCGGCAGGCGCGTCCAGAAACGCCAGAGAAAATGATGATCGCGTTCGATCTCGGTCGGCGCGGCGATAGGATGGACCTGATAGTAGCGCGGATCCCAGTCGGCAGTCATCCGCTTGATGATGCCGCCCTTGCCCGCCGCATCCCACCCCTCGAACAGGATCACACTGCGTCGGTTGTGCAGGATATGTGCGACCTGAATCTTGGCGAGGCGGCGCTGAAGGGCGGCGAGGTCAGCCTCGTAGTCGCCCTTATATTTCGCGCCCTGTTCGTAATCGGCAAGGTCGATTGTCATACCGCCATCATTGATGGAGCTTGATCCAAGCGCAAGAAAAAAGCCCCCGCGTTACCGCAGGGGCTTTCTGGAACGATGGATCGGCCGTTCAGCCCTTGGGCTGCGGCTCCACGACGCGGATGTTGAGCTCGCGCAGTTGCTTGAACTCGGCAGCGCTGGGCGCGCCCATCAGCAGGTCTTCGGCGCGCTGGTTCATCGGGAACAGCGTGATTTCGCGCAGGTTCTGCGCGCCGCAGAGCAGCATCACGATGCGGTCGACGCCCGCAGCCATGCCGCCGTGCGGGGGCGCGCCATATTGGAAGGCGCGGTAGAGGCCGCCGAACCGCTCCTCGACATCCGCCTGGCTGAGGCCAACCAGCTCGAACGCCTTGACCATCGCCTCGGGCGACTGGTTACGGATCGAACCCGACGCGATCTCATAGCCGTTGCAGACCATGTCATACTGATAGGCGTTGATCGTCAGCGGATTCTGATTGTTCAGCGCGTCCAGCCCACCCTGCGGCATCGAGAAGGGGTTATGCGCAAAGTCGATCGACTTCGTATCCTCGTCATATTCGTAGAAGGGGAAGTCGACGATCCAGCACAGTTCGAACCGATTCTGGTCGATGAGGTCAAGCTGTTCACCCACGCGGATGCGGGCCAGACCAGCGAGCTTGGCCGCCTGCGATTCCTTGCCGGCGGCGAAGAACACGCCGTCATTGGGACCAAGGCCGAGCGCCTCGATCAGCTTGGCGGTCGCTTCCTCGCCATGATTTTTGGCGATCGGACCGCCGGGGACGCCATCCTTGATGTTGATATAACCAAGGCCCGAATAGCCTTCGCCACGCGCCCAGACATTCATGTCGTCGAAGAATTTGCGGCTGCCTGCGCCCGCGCCGGGTGCCGGAATCGCGCGGATGCGCGCGCCGCTTTCGACCAGCGACGCGAAGATGCCGAAGCCCGAGCCGACGAAATGTTCGGTCACGTCCTGGATGATGATGGGATTGCGGAGGTCGGGCTTGTCGCTGCCATATTTCAGCATCGCTTCGGCATGCGGGATGCGCGGGAAGCTACCCGCGGGCGTGACATGCTTGCCCTCTGCAAATTCCTCGAACACCTGGGCGATGACCGGCTCCATCGTGTTCCACACGTCTTCCTGCGTGACGAAACTCATTTCCAGGTCGAGCTGGTAGAATTCGCCCGGCAGGCGGTCGGCGCGCGGGTCTTCGTCGCGGAAGCAGGGCGCGATCTGGAAATAGCGGTCGAAGCCCGCGACCATCAGCAGCTGCTTATACTGCTGCGGCGCCTGCGGCAGGGCATAGAATTTGCCCGCATGGATGCGGCTCGGTACCAGAAAGTCGCGCGCGCCTTCGGGGCTGGAGGCGGTCAGGATCGGGGTCGAATATTCGGTGAAGCCGATCCCTTCCATGCGACGGCGCATGTCGGAAATGACCTTGGTGCGCTTCACGATATTGGCGTGCAGCGTTTCGCGACGCAGATCGAGGAAGCGATAGCGCAAGCGGATATCCTCGGGATATTCCTGCTCGCCCGCCACCGGCAGCGGCAGTTCGGCGGCGGCGGACAATATGGTCACGCTGTCGGCCACGACTTCGATCTCGCCGGTCGCCATTTTCGGGTTGATCGCCTCAGCGGCGCGCGCAACCACCTTGCCCTCGATCGTTACGACGGATTCGAGACGCAGGCTTTCGAGCGTGCGCAGCGGATCGCTGTCGGCCTTCGCCACGATTTGGGTGATGCCATAATGATCGCGCAGATCGACGAACAGCACCCCGCCATGGTCGCGCTTGCGATGCACCCAGCCCGATACGCGGACCTCATTGCCGACTTCGACCGTGGTCAGGGCGCCGCAAGTATGAGTGCGATAGGCATGCATGGCGTTTCGATCTTTCAGATTCGTTTTACGGAAATGACAAACTGTTGCAGCCCCGCTATGGCCGGTCCTGTCAAGCATTGACCAGTCCGCCGGACGCGGGCCAGCCCATAATAAGATCGAAGACCATATGCAAATTCATCCGCTGATTACCGACAGCAAGACCCTCGCCGATTTCTGCGCCCGCATTGCGAAATCCCCCTATATCGCCGTCGATACCGAGTTCATGCGGGAAAACAGCTATTGGCCCGAACTGTGCCTGGTGCAGGTCGCCGACCCGCATGAAGCGGCCGCGATCGATCCAAAGGCGCAGGGTCTCGACATGAAGCCTCTGCTCGACCTGCTGGTCGACAATGAGGATGTGCTGAAGGTTTTCCATGCCGGTGGGCAGGACATCGAGATCGTCCACAACCTGACCGGCAAGACGCCCCACCCGATGTTCGACACGCAGATCGCCGCCATGGCGTTGGGTC
>NZ_DATKFP010000060.1:0-2714 GCF_035511395.1 Sphingobium sp. | reverse complement strand
GCCATGGTCATGTTCTGGGGCCCACCCTCCATCTTCATGTCCATGTCCATCGCGTAGGTTTCGGGCGCATAGGTGCCGGACATGGTGGCATTCATCGTGCCGCCCTGCGACTTGCAGGACACCTGGCCCTTTACCGCGCCGCCCTTCGCCTCGAACCCGCCATAGGTGCAGTCCTTGTTTTCCTGGCCGGCGAACATCTCGCCGCTGGGATTGGCGGCCTGTTCGGGCGTCACGCAATATTTGAGCGAGGTCTGGCTCATCATGCTTTTCATCCGGTCCTTCATGCCGGCCGGTGCGCCGGGCATGTTGCCCAGGTCGATATCCTTGACGGTAAAACGCCCTTCCCACTGGCCGGGCTTGAGCTGAACCTTGTCGACTTCCGCCTTCACCTCCGCCTTGCTCATGGCGTCGGTCGCGGCGATGTCTCCTGTCGTATCTCCGGGTTTGTCGCCACAGGCAGCGAGGCCCGCCGTCAGAACTGCAAGCATCAAGACTGTCCGGCGCATGATATTCCTCCCTGTTTCCGCCCCTGACATGAACATAACGCCGCTGCGTGTGGGTTCAATGACGTGGAATAAAATGATACATGTTCTTGATTTGTTCTTCTAAATCTGCTAGGCGCGTCGCGAACTTTGGGGGGAGTTTCGATGCAGCGGACGATGTCGGGCGAACTGACGGCCTTCAGCCTCTATTTGCGCACCGGGCGCAGGGTCGACCCAGCCGCGGTCGAGGTGAAATTTAATCCATGGCATGATGAGCAGGATGGGCGCTTCACCTTCGCGGGCCATGGGCGCTATTTCCCGGCGGGCGGCCGGGCCGGCGATGCCGGTTCCGCAAAGGCCGGAGCCAGCCGACCTTCCGGCAAAGCAGATCGTCCAGACGTACCGGATCGCACCCGCCATCGTGCCGACCATCCGGACAATTTCGCGCTTTATACGGTGCAGCGAGGGGATTCATTGTCTCGCATCGCTGCACGGCGAAAAGGGCTCAGGGCGCGCGATCTGGCATGGCTCAACCGGCAGTCGCTCGACCAGCCGTTGCGGGTCGGACAGCAGATCAAGCTGCCGCATCAAGCTTATCTGGACGCAGGGCGAGCCGCCAAGAACAAGTTTCTGGGCCTGGCCCATTATATGGACGCGCATGGCGGAAAATTGCCGCCGGACGCGGCGAATCCGCCGTCGCTGGAAAGCCAGATTCTCGATGCAAACTGGAAGCGCGAGACGAGGAACGGCTATGATTTCCACATTGATATCGTTGCACGCAACCGACGGACGTTTGGCCAATTATCTTTGGCGGCAGCGCCGATCCGGTCACGCCGCAATCAAGCGCAGGCCGGCAAGCCAGATCGGCGGGCCAGCGATGATGGCGGCCATTTCATCGCTGCTCGCTTCAACGGTCCCCGCGACAGCTTCAACCATTTCGCCCAGGATGCGAACTTCAACCGCGGCAGCTACCGCGCCATGGAGGATGGATGGGCCAAGGAATTGCGAGCAGGACATAAGGTGTTTGTCGACATCGAACCGCTATATCATGGGGCGTCGAAGCGCCCCTACCAACTCACCGTCACTTGGTATGTTGATGGCAAAAGAGCCGTCCAGAAGTTCCCCAATGAAGCGAAAGGAACCGTCGGTGGCAAAAGATAAATGGGATATTCTGGGGCCGCTCATGAACGAGATCGGCGTAGAACTACTCCATGTCGTTGGCGGCGATCCCGACGGCATCTTTCTTTACGTCGAGATCGGCGAGGGCTGGATCAGTCCCAATGTCTTCAAGGACGAAGGGCATCAGATTCGAAATCTGGATGACAGCGAATTGCTTTCCGATTTGCTTTGGGAAGCCTGGTACGCCGAATCCGAGGAAGGTGGACTCAAGCGCTGGTCGATCATGGAATATGAGATCAAAGATGGGAAATTCGACGTCAGCTTCAGATATCCAGATGAAGTTAAAGTCGAAACTATCAGCATGGAACGACGTGAAGCCGCCCTGCGCGCCCGCTTCGGCGAAAAGCCGGTCGTCTATCCGCCGCCGCCCGGGACCGGGTTCGAACTGAAACCCTGACCAACGCATCCCGGATTGCGTCCCCCGTCAAAGATCCCATATTCGCCCCATGTCGATTCAGATCCGCACCAGCCTCGATGAACCGGAAACCGGAGAGGGCTTCGTCCCGCACCGCCCGGCTCGCCCCGAAAAGAGCGAGGGCGGCCGGCCATTCACGCTGGTCAGCGACTATGAACCCTCGGGCGACCAGCGCACCGCGATCCCCGAACTGGTCGAACAGGCGCTGGCGGGCGAGAAGGATCAGGTGCTGCTCGGCGTCACCGGCTCCGGCAAGACCTTCACCATGGCCAAGGTGATCGAAGCGCTGCAACGGCCTGCCCTTATATTGGCGCCGAACAAGATCCTCGCGGCGCAGCTCTATGGCGAGTTCAAGAGCTTCTTCCCCGACAATGCGGTCGAATATTTCGTCAGCTATTACGACTATTATCAGCCCGAAGCCTATGTCGCGCGGTCGGACACCTATATCGAAAAAGAGTCCAGCGTGAACGAGAGCATCGACCGGATGCGCCATTCGGCTACCCGCGCGCTGCTGGAACGCGACGATGTCATCATCGTCGCGTCCGTGTCCTGCCTCTATGGCATCGGGTCGGTCGAAACCTATTCGGCCATGACCTTCTCGATGAAGAAGGGCGGGATCGAGGACCAGCGCGAGATCA
>NZ_DATKFP010000059.1:0-14413 GCF_035511395.1 Sphingobium sp. | reverse complement strand
TCGGGCTGGCCGTTGTAAAGTTTGAGCAGCCGATCCTGATAAGCAGACAGGCGAAAGAACCAGCTTTCCTCGACGGTCCATTCGACCGGCGTGCCTTGGGGCGAGAGCTTGACGCCCCCTTCCCCTTCGGTGACTTCCTTTTCGTCGTAAAAGGCTTCGTCGCGGACCGAATACCAGCCCTCGTAACGGCCGAGATAGAGGTCGCCATTGGCCTCCATAGCCTGCCAGATGGCTTGGCTGGCGCGGTGATGATCCGGCTCGCTGGTGCGGATGAAACGATCATAACTGATGTTCAGATTGTCGTTCATATCCTTGAAATAGGACGACATTTCATCGGCAAGTTCGCGCGGTTCGATGCTTCGGCCGCGCGCCGTCTGCGCCATCTTCAGCCCATGTTCGTCAGTGCCGGTCTGGAAGAAGACATCGCGACCCATCATCCGCTGAAAACGGGCGACCGCGTCAGTGGCGATCACCTCATAGGCATGGCCGATATGCGGGCGGCCGTTGGGATAGGAAATGGCGGTGGTGATGGTGAAGGGTTTGGACATGGCGCCATCCCTAGCGCCAGTTGTTCCTGCCGCAAAGTCGCTTTTCAGGCCGAGGGCGCCAATGCCGCGACATGCCCGGCCAGTTCGAACACCACTGCTGCCGGATCAAGCGACAGGATGATCGCCCCGCCCGCCAGGTGCCGCGCCTTTTCCCAGTGATCCAGCGCCTGCCCCAATGCCGGCCCCTGCCGCGTGCGTGCGGCCTGGGCGATGAACATGGGTGCGCGCTCCAGAAACGCCTCATAGCGTGGCTTTGCGGACTTGAGCGCCAGCGCCTTCGCTAGGGCGAGGCGCTGGCGATTGCCGGGGTCGCCCTGGGCCGCGAGACTGTGCAGCGTCCGCTCGATTTCCGACAGGTTGAGGCCGGCATAACGGAGCGCCTGACCGGGCGATCCCTCCCCTGCCCTCACCAGCGCGTCCATCTCCTGCGGCGACAGTTTGTCGTCGACAGCGCGGAGTGCGGCGCGCATCTTAGCATCGTCCAGCAGATCAAAGCGCAAAGTGCGGCAGCGCGAACGGATGGTTGGGAGCAGGCGGCCCGGTGCATGGCTGACCAGCAAGAACAGCATGTCGGCCGGTGGCTCTTCCAATGTCTTGAGCAGCGCATTGGCCGCTCCGCGCTCCAGATCGTCGGCGCTGTCGATTACTACGACGCGGCGCGATGACAGAGAGGGAGCCGAATGGATCAGGCGTTGCAGGCCCCGCACCTGATCGACGCTGATATTGCGCGCCGTGACGCCATCCTTTTCCAGCGGCGCCAGTTCGGCATAGTCGGGATGAGCAGCCGCTTCGATCAGGCGGCGGGTCGGGTGGCTTTCCGGAACGGCAAACCCTTCCTCCTCGATCGGTGGACCGGCGGCATCGGCCAGCAGTCGCATCGCCAGTGCGCGCGCGAAGCTGCCCTTGCCGATGCCTTTCGGACCGGAGAGAATCCAGCCATGGTGCATGCGACCGCTGCTGACCGCCGTCATCAGGATATGGGCCTGTGCATCATGACCCAGAAGTGACGTCATGGCAGGAGGTCTTCGATCGTTTCAAGCAGCCTGACCGTCACGACCTCGGCTGGGCCGGAGGCGTCAACGGCGCGGACACGCTCGGATTCCTCGCGTGCGAAGCGGGCGAAGGCATCTGCTACGGCGCGATGAAAGTCGTTGGCGCGCCCGCCGATCCGGTCGGAAACATCACCGTCGCGCGCCTTCGCCCGATCTGTCGCCTCTTCCTCGGGAAGCGTTAGCAGCAAGGTCCGGTCGGGTAGAAATCCTGCGCTGCCGATCCGATGCAGCGTCAATATGTCGGCGTCGCTCAGCACACCCTGTCCCTGATAGGCACGGCTGGAATCGAGGAAACGGTCCGACAGCACCCAGGCGCCACGTTCCAGTGCGGGACGGATCGTCTTTTCGATATGATCCGCACGCGCCGCGGCGAACAGCAGCGCTTCGGCGTAAGGACTCCAGCGATCGGCGCCGCCTGTCAGCAGCAGAGCGCGGATCGCTTCCGCGCCCTCGCTTCCGCCCGGCTCACGGGTTTCAACCACCTCCATGCCGCGCACGCGCAAGGCGGCTGCGAGCGCGCGCAACTGCGTTGACTTGCCCGCGCCCTCGCCGCCTTCCAGCGTGATGAAGCGACCCGAACTCACCCGAAGAGCGACTTCATGCCGTTCCAGAGGCGACCGAAAATGCCTGCTTCGGCAACATCTTCGCCAGCGACCAGCGGCAATACCTGCGGCGGCGTGTCGGGGGTCTGCACGATCAGCTGGGCGATCTGCTGGCCCTTGGTGATCGGCGCCTTGATGGGGCCGGTATAGACGACCTTCACCTGCACCTTGGCCGATGCGGTGCGGGGGAGCGTCACGGCCATATTCTGCGGCGCGACCAACGGCACGCTTGTGGCGCTGCCCAGCTGGATTTCGGCGGTTTCGACGGTCTGGCCCTTCTTGAACAGCGGCTGCGCCTTCCACGCTTTGAAGCCCCAGTCCATGAAGCGCACGGATTCCGCGATACGCTGGTTGGAACTAGTCAGGCCAGCGACCACCATGACGATACGGCGGCCATCCTGTTCGGCCGATCCGGTGAAACCGAAGCCGGCTTCCTCGGTATGTCCGGTCTTGCGGCCATCAGCGCCGGCGATCTTGCCCAGGATCGGGTTGCGGTTCCCCTGGTTGATGTCCGTGCCACCCATGGTCTTGCCCCAGGTGAAGGAACGGGTGGCGTAGAAGCGCTTGTAGAGGTCAGGCGTTTCCTCGACCGTCGCCTGCGCGAGCTTCGCCAGATCCTCGGCGGTCACATATGTGACGCCTTCGTCCGGCCAGCCATTGCTGGTGCCGAAATGGCTGTTGTTGAGTCCGAGGCGCTTAGCTTCCTCGTTCATCAAGGCAACGAAGGCCTGTTCGGTGCCGGCGATGCCCTCCGCCATCACGACGCAGGCGTCATTGCCGGACAGGGTAACGATGCCGTGCAGCAGATTTTCGACCGATACCTGTTCACCGACCGAAAGGAACATCGTCGATCCGGCCTGCGGACCATGCCACTGCTTCCAGGTTTCAGGGCGGACGGTGAACTTGGTGTCGAGCTTCAGTTCGCCCTTCTGGATCAGACGGAAGGCGACGTGGGCCGTCATCATCTTCGCCATGGAGGCTGGCGGCATCCGGGTTTCGCCGCCCTTGTCATACAGCACCGCGCCCGACGACAGATCCTTCATATAGGCGATCGGCGCTTCGCTGGTGTAGGGCGGCGCGGCCGCGATCAACGGTTGGGCCAGCAGCCCGACGGCGAGGAGGACTGCAACGCTTTTCTTCATCGGAAACTGCCTTCGACTAGGATGGAATCGCTCTCAAACTGCGATGTTTATTGTGCGTCATTAGCCATGACGCGCGCATTCTCAAAGCCCTTGGCGGCAGCGGCGCGTACACCGGCCTGCGCAGCCTGCTGGGTCGGATAGGGACCAAGGCGCACACGCCACAAATTGCCTGCCGATGCGACATGCGCGCCGACGCTTTTGGCGACGGCTTCGGCGCGCGCCCGGGTCGAGAAAGCGCCTACCTGCACGGTATAGCCGCCCTGGCGGGGAGGCACGGCGGCGGGTGCCGGTGCCGGTGCGACAGGCTTGGCCGGGACCGGTTTAGGCACTGGCGGCGAGGATACTGGCTTCGATGCAGGACGCGCCGCCGACAAGGGTTTGTCGAAATCGGCGCCGGGCCGGGATGCGGGAGCCGGTCTGGCGGTTCCGGCGATCGGCTTGGGCGTGGCCGGAGAAGCCATGGCCGGGTGGCTGGCGGGCAGTTTGTTTTTCAGTACCTTGAGCAGCGACGCCGGCGTTTCGAGCCGTTCGGCCGCCCGGCCCTGACTGCGGAGCATTGCGCGATCCTGTTCGGGGGGATTGACTCGGCGGACACGGACAGGAATGTCGCCGCCGCTGACGCCAAGCTGTTCGGCAGCGCCCGGCGACAGCGCGATCAACTGATCGTTGCGCATCGGGCCACGATCGTTGACGCGCACCAATATAGTCTTGCCGGTGTCGATTGCGGTCACTTCGACATAGCTGGGCAACGGCAAGCTCTTGTGCGCGGCGGTGATCGCAGCGGGAGCGAAGGCTTCTCCATTTGCGGTGGCATCGCCCTTGCTGCCGCCAGCGGACAGGCCGGCATAGCCGACCTCGTCATAATAAGCGGGATCGGACGGCGTGTAGGTGACGCCGCCAATGGCATAGGGATCGCCCAGATAGACGGGAGTATCTGAAGCCGTTTGGCTCGAGATGGCCGCGCCTGCTCGCTTTGGCCGTGCGTCCGCAGCGTTGCAGGCAAGCATCGCCAGCGTCAGGGCCCAGGCGACGCCCTTATTGTTTGACCGCATCCGCCAGCAATCCCACCGACAAGGCATAGAAGTTGGAGCAATTATAATCGAGGATCACCCGATAATTGCTGGTGAGAAGATAAGCGGTCTTACCCGGCCCGTCCGGCTCCAGCAGAGTGGCGAGCACGCTGTCGGCTGGCCAGCCGCCGCCCGCCGGGATCAGTCCGAGCTTGCGCCATTCGGCGATGGTCAGCCAGCGGCTGTGCCGATTGAACACCCGTGGGCAGCGGGGCGCAGTGGTGCGGGCGGTGACAGCGGCGCGGTTGAAGCTGGCAGGCACGGACACCGCTACACCCCAAGGCTGACCACGCCGCCAGCCCGAATGGACGAAATAATTGGCGATGGAGGCGAGCGCGTCCGCTTCGCTGGTCCAAATATCCGCCTTGCCGTCTCCGTCGCCGTCCTTGGCGAGGCGCAGGTAGACGCTGGGCAGGAATTGCGGATAGCCGGTGGCGCCCGCCCAACTGCCGATTAGCCGGCTGCGCGGCACGCCATTGTCCAGCATCTTGAGCGTCGCCAGCAACTCCGGCTCGAACAGGGTACGGCGACGCCCTTCCCACGAAAGGGTGGCGAGCGAGCGGATCAGGTCGAAGTCGCCGGTGTAGGAGCCATAATTCGTCTCATGGCCGTAAATGGCGACCATGATCTCTTCCGGCACGCCGGTTTCCGCCTCGATCCGTGCCAGCCGCCCACGGTTCGTCTGATAGGCGGTCCGCCCGCGACCGATCCGCGCCGCATCGACATGCTGTCGGCGATAGGGTTCGAAATTGGGAATGGGCGAATAGGCACCGCCGCCCGGCTGGCTCTGGTCAAGCTGAACCACGCGCGGATTGGGCGTCAGCGTTGGAAAGACGCTATTTAGCGTCGCATCGCGGATACCCATGGCCCGCGCCTTGGGCCGTAAACTGTCGAGATAGGCTTGAAAACCGGCATCGTCCTGGGCCTGGGCTGGGCCGACCGCCAGGCTCCCACCCGTGACGGAAGCGAGCCCAAGCAACAATGAAAAAACGGATGAACGCAAAGAATCTCCCATGCCCCGTTGTTGCACATGGCCTACAAGGCGGGGAACCCCTTTATTGGAAAAGGTCCGTCGATTAGACGATGAACTGATCCATGCGCGATTTCATGCCCGGCGAAGTGGCTGATGCACGGAATTTTTGGAGGGCCGGGAGACGGATTGGCAATTGGCATGGAATGGCGGACAGGGTGGGATTCGAACCCACGGTGAGCGTAAACCCACGGCGGTTTTCAAGACCGCTGCCTTAAACCACTCGGCCACCTGTCCAGAGCGAGGTTCCCCTACAGCGGCAATCAACTTATTTCCAGCCCTTTGTCTCTCCAAAATTTCGATGACATCAATATCATTCCAGATCATTTGGTTGCGGAATGATCTTATTGTTATTTCTAGATACGGGAAAACTCGCACTTTGCGGGCATCGGGCCAAGGCGTAGGCTGCTTTTATGGCCGATCAAACAGCGCTCCCTGTAATAATCATCGGTGGCGGCCCTGCCGGGATGATGGCAGGTTTCCTGTTCGCGCGCGCAGGTGTCCGGACCATCGTCATGGAGAAGCATGCGGATTTCCTACGCGACTTTCGCGGCGATACAGTGCATCCTTCCACGCTGGGAATTTTCGATGAATTGGGCCTTCTGGACGCACTTCTTGCCCGAAAGCATGACAAGGTGGCATCGTTAGGTGCGGTCATAAGCGGTCGCGAATATCGGGTCGCCGATTTCAGCCGTCTTCCCGGTCCAACTCCTTTTGTAGCCATGATGCCCCAGTGGCATTTCCTTGACTTCGTGGCTGATGTCGCGCGGCGGTTGCCCGCTTTCACACTTCGCATGGAATCCGAAGCGATCGGACTGATCGAGGGCGGAACCCGTATCGCTGGCGTTAGGCTTGCAAACGGTGAAACGTTGGAAGCCAGTCTCGTGATTGCGGCAGACGGGCGGAGTTCCCGGATACGAGAGGCCGCAGGGCTGCCTCTTCAGGATCTGGGCGCACCCATTGATGTGCTTTGGTTTCGTGTGCCCAAGCCGCGGACTCCCGACAATCGTACCCAAGCCTATATCGACCGGGGAGAGATGATCGTCACGATCGACAGGGGTGACTATTTCCAATGCGCGCGCGTGATTGAGAAAGGTGCGGCGGACAGGATACGCGCCGCAGGGATAGAGCGTTTTCGGAAGGACGTGGCAACGACCGCAACGTCGCTGAGGCCACACATCGGAACCATCGCTGACTGGAGCGATGTCAAGCTTCTTGCTGTTTCACTGGATCGGCTGACCTGCTGGCATCGGCCTGGTCTCCTCGCCATAGGTGATGCGGCACACGCCATGTCGCCGGTCGGAGGAGTCGGCATAAACCTTGCGATCCAAGACGCGGTCGCCGCCGCCAATATTCTTACGGCGCCGCTATTAGCCCACCACGATCCCGATCCACTGCTGCATCAAGTGCGTGCGCGGCGGATGTTCGCAGTCCATACGATCCAGGCTGTGCAGCGCAGCATTCATCGAAATGTCATCGGATCCGCCATGCGTAATAAGGCTCCGTTCGCGCCGGCAGCGGTCCGCCTTCTTCAGGCGGTTCCTGCCCTTCAGGCTATCCCGGCTTGGCTGCTTGGTTTCGGCATCCGGCGCGAGCATGTGCTGCCCCCTGACGCAAAGCGACAATGAGGAAAGTCCGAGCTTGCTCCCTGTAAGCAGCGAGCCGCAACAATGGGTGGGCGTGATGCCCACCCAGCTTTTTCAAAGCCCGTCGAGGCCCTTGCTGACGAGGACATTCACAGCGACGCGCCGGTTCTGCGCCTTGCCTTCGATCGTATCATTGCTTGCAAGCGGGTCTGCTTCTGCCATGCCAGTGGGCGTCAGCATGCGATAGGGTTTCCAACCACAGGCCTGTTGCAGGTAATTAACCACGCGACCAGCCCGCTTTTCGCTAAGTTCCTGGTTAAACTCCTCGTCACCCGTGGAATCTGTATATCCTACAACCAGCAGCAGCGCGTTGCTCATCCCTTCGGCAGCGGTAGCCGCAGCGCAAAGATCGTTTTTCGCTTGAGCGGACAGTACCGCCTTACCCGTGTCAAAATTCACATTAGTCGTGCTCTTGACGTTATATTGGTCGATCTCGCCCATGCGGCCGCGCAGGGCGTCCGTTGCCGCTGTCTGCTCGTCGAAGCGCTGGGCAGTACCGTTATGGATCATAGATGCGGTCTTGAGATCTCTGTTCTGAAGATTGATCCGGCTTGCGACCAGGCTTTCACCCGACTGCATGGTCTTGACAGTGACCGGGACGCCATTGATCAACGATGTCGCCGCCAGCCTGCTGCGATTGAGGCCGAAAAAAACCCTTGCTGGCGCTGATCTTGGTGTTGTCGTTAATAACGATCACTGATTTGGTGCCGTCGTCGGCCGTTACTTGCATCCTGTCGCCGCTGCGTCCGGAAATAATCCCCTTGATATCTGGGCCCTCGGTCATTTCAGACGCAGGCATCGCTACTGTCGCCGAAATGTCGGCCGGCGGCGGCTCTTGCGTCTGCGCCGACAAGCTACCCGTCGATGCACCGGAAATCAGTGCAAGCAACAGGAGATATTTTGGGCTTTTTGAAACGACACTCATCACGCTACTCCTTCAAAATTCGACAAGGGCCTGGATGAATGCAGCTTTTCGTCTGATCGCGCGCGCGGCCGCACGCGCGATCACGTATTGAGCCGTCAGAACCCCCTCCATTTACCCTCACAAGCCATGTGCTACGGCGCTTCAAAGAACGTCGTAAACACAATGCCTGTTCATATTAACCTTTCTACCACATGAACAGGCAAGCCCCACTTTTGATCCTGCCGATAATTGGAGTGAAGTGCGCGACGAGTTGATGCTGGCGGCGCCTTGTAGGCTGACATTGATGTTGTCCTAATGTGTGATATAAACAATCGGCGAAGTATTTGAATGAAAAGTAATTTCCATATGGAGTGATTTACAGGGATTATCACTCAAAATCGTTGATCAGTTTTTGCATAGGAAATTCATTCGTTTACTACTATGCTTGCGATTGACGGAAGAGCTTTGTCATGCGGACAAAATGTCCGTATGAAAATTTCAGAAATTTTCCACAGAGTGGGATCTCTCAGTCGACAGACCGATCGAACGCCTACAGTTCCTGCCGCGACTGGAGTTAATTTATCAGAGCTGCGAGAATACCTCCCTCTATGCGAGCTATTCCCGCGAGCGCCCAATCTGTCGGACCCTTCTTTTGGCGATCGGGGCTTGCGGTCGCATTCCGCCGGAAAACAGCCGTAGTTAGGAAGAGGATTGAATTTCTAGCCGGGATCATTTTCGGGCTGGCCGCCTATGACTGTGCTGAAGGCGATAGTCGCGCACGACGGCAGCATGATTATCGGAGCCCGCAATAAGGGGCGTCGCGCGGGATCGAGTTCGATTTGGTAGGCAAAATTGCAAAGGGGATGCGTAATTCTGTTCCGTACCTATGCCTGCATGCGTTGCGCACCCGACGAGGATCAGTCGTCGGAGCTGGTTGCTGGCCCCGGACAGGCGCAAATGCTGTTCATGACGGTAGGCATCAGGCTCTGATAGTATAATAGAGAGGGGCAGCCGAGCGAGGTGGGAATTAGCCATTGCTCCTTGCGCGGATTGCCGTGATGTCGCTACTGAATACGCTGTTCAATGGCTGCCAGGCTTTCCGCGCTGGTTCCGGCATTGACCACGATCGCGACGGGATCGACCGGGCTGCCAAACAACAGGCCGCACTGATCGCATTGGCTCCAGATCAGCGTGGCGTCGCGCTCAAGATAGGGCAAAATCAGAATTACGCGTGAGCCGACTGGCGGCGGAGTAAGGCCAGCGAGCATGGCGCCATAGATCGATATGTTGCGGACGGTCGCTGTTTGCGTGATGCCGTCGTCGCCGACTAGCCGACCCTCGATATCGACATGATAGCGCCGGTCGCGTCGCTTCTCGGCGATCGCGCGGTAGACCAGCTGCTCCATTCCATTCCTCCGGTTTAGCCCCCCGGATTACCGAACAGAATGACAACGGGATCTTGCCAAATTGCTGCCGGGACTGGTTAACCAGCCCGGCAACATGGTTGGCTCAGGGCAGCCGGATCAGGCCAGCGCGCCGTGGCAATGCTTGTACTTCTGGCCCGAACCACAGGGGCAAGGCGCATTGCGGCTGATTTCCAGATTGGCGAACTCGCCTGCGGGAGCGGCGGCAACCGGCGCGCGGGGGATGGTGGTGGTGATGCCGGCAATCTGCCCCCCATCGATATCAGCGCTGTTATCCTCGCCCGAGAAGGGGTCGATGTGGGTCGTGATGAAATCAGGCAGCACCGGCAGGCCGTAATCCTGCATGGCCGGCTGTTCCATGCGGAACTGGACGCGGGCGATCGAGCCGGTCACATCCTCGCGGATATTTTCCAGCATCCGCTCGAACAGGGCGAAGGCTTCCTGCTTATATTCGTTGATTGGCGTCTTCTGCGCGTAGGCGCGCAGATGGACGACCTGACGCAGCGCGTCAAGCGTCGCCAGATGCTCCTTCCAGTGATGATCCAGGCTCTGGAGCAGGATCGACTTCTCGATCATGTGCCAGTCGGTCGACTCGACTTCCTTGACCTTCTCGGCGATGGATTCATCGGCCAGCGCGACAAGGCGTTCTTCAATCATTTCCGGATCGATGGCGTCTTCGGCCAGCCAGGAATCGAAATCGGGTTCAAGGCCAACGATTTCGGCCGTCCGGGCCTTCAGACGATCCATGTTCCACTGTTCGGGATAGGTGCCCGGCGGGCAGGATGCGCCGACCAGATCGTTCACCGTTTCGTGGCGCATGTCGGTAACGACATCGTCCACCGTATCGGCGTCCATGATGTCGCTGCGCTGTTCGTAGATGACCTTGCGCTGATCGTTCATCACGTCGTCATATTCGACGACCTGCTTGCGGATGTCGTAGTTGCGTGCCTCGACCTTCTTCTGCGCGGTCTCGATCGCCTTGCTCAGCCATTTGGATGGGGGCAAAGCCTCACCATCCTCCAGGTTGGACCGGATCATCTTGGCGAACATCGTGTCGGGGCCGAAGATGCGCATCAGATCGTCGTCGAGGCTGAGATAGAAGCGCGACAGGCCGGGGTCGCCCTGACGGCCCGAACGGCCGCGCAGCTGATTATCGATACGGCGGCTTTCGTGGCGTTCCGTCGCAAGCACGAACAAGCCGCCAGCGGCCAGCACTTCAGCCTTTTCGGCTTCGATCTCGGCCTCGATCCGGGCGATCGCGGCATCACGTTCCGGACCTTCCGGAGCGTCGCGCAGTTCATCTTCGACTCGCATTTCCAGATTGCCGCCCAGTTTGATGTCGGTGCCACGGCCAGCCATGTTGGTGGCGATCGTCACCGCGCCCTTGCGGCCCGCCTGCGCGACGATATGCGCTTCGCTTTCATGGAAGCGGGCGTTCAGTACTGCGTGCTTCACGCCTTCCTGATTGAGGAATTCGGACAGCATTTCAGATTTTTCGATCGACACCGTTCCGACCAGCACAGGCTGGCCCTTTTCGGCATGTTCCTTGATCGTGCGGGCAATACCCCGGAACTTATCTTCCAGATTCTTGTAGAAAGTATCTTCCTCGTCGATCCGCTGCACCGGCCGATTGGTCGGAATGGTAACAACGTTCATCTTGTAGATTTCGAAGAATTCGGTCGCTTCGGTCGCGGCCGTCCCGGTCATGCCACCCAGCTTCGGGTACATGCGGAAATAATTCTGGAAAGTGATCGAGGCCAGCGTCTGGTTTTCCGGCTCGATATTGACGCCTTCCTTGGCCTCCACGGCCTGGTGCAGGCCGTCCGACCAGCGACGACCGTCCATCATGCGGCCGGTGAACTCGTCAATGATGACGACCTTGCCGTCCTTCACGATATAATCGATGTCGCGGCGGAACATCACGACGGCACGTAGCGCCTGGTTGACGTGATGGACGACCTGCGTGTTCTCGAAATCGTAGAGATTGCTGCCCTGAAGTAGGCCGGCCTGCTCCAGCAGCCGCTCAATTTTTTCGGTGCCGTCCTCGGTCAGCGTAACGCTTCGCTGCTTCTCGTCTTTCTCATAGTCGGATTCGGTGATCTGCTTGACGATTGCGTCTACCGAGACATAAAGTTCCGACTTGTCGTCGGTCGGCCCGGAAATGATGAGCGGCGTGCGCGCCTCGTCGATCAGGATCGAGTCGACCTCATCGACGATCGCATAGTTGAACGGCCGCTGGACCATGGAAGCGCGGTCATACTTCATGTTGTCGCGCAGATAGTCGAAGCCTAGTTCGTTGTTCGTCGCATAGGTGACGTCGGCCTCATAGGCTTCGCGGCGCTGATCTTCCGACAGGTTCGGGACGATCACGCCGGTCGTAAGGCCAAGGAAGCGATAAACCTGGCCCATCCATTCGCAGTCGCGGCTGGCCAAATAGTCGTTCACGGTGACAACGTGAACGCCTTTCCCTTCCAGCGCATTGAGGTAAGTCGCAACGGTGGCGACCAGCGTCTTGCCCTCACCCGTGCGCATTTCGGCGATCTCGCCGCGATGGAGCACGATGCCGCCCACCATCTGCACATCGAAGTGACGCATGCCGAGCACACGGACGGAGGCTTCGCGTACCGTGGCGAAGGCTTCAGGAAGCAGATCGTCCAGCGTTTCGCCGGCGGCAAGGCGTTCACGGAAGCGGGCCGTCTGCGCGACGAGATCCTCATCCGACAGAACCTGCATGGCGGGTTCGAACGAGGCGATCTTGTCGACGATCTTGCCCAGCGACTTCACATAACGTTCGTTGGACGATCCGAAGATGGACTTGGCGAGTGCGCCGAACATGAGCTCTCCCTGAGCGAATAGACTGAAGGCGTAAGCATCGACGCCGGAAAAACAATTGTGCGGCAAATAGGCGTCGGTCGGGCCAACGTCAATTCGGCGTTGACCGTCCATGCACGGAAATGGGCTGATAAAGGTTTATTGGCGGAATTCCCGTGTCCTGATTTCTTCCAGAACCTCAGTCCAGCGCTCCGCGACGCGCCGTCGACCATAATGCTGGTCGAGATGTTCGCGGGCGCGGGCCAGCCGGACCTGCTCCGCCTCCCATTCGAAGGCATAGCGCGACAGTCCGTCCTGCCAATCGTCGAGCGCGATGAAGGGGCGAAGCTCCTCATAGGATTCGATCGAATCCGCGATGACGCCAAGGCCTGCCATGATCGCTGTCGCGGGCCGGTTGATCGATTTGCCAGCGGTATAGTCATTGCGGGATACGGGGATGATCGCCGCGCGATGCAGCTTCAGCGCGGCTGGAAAACTCACCAGCGACCAGGGCATGAAGAAACTGGGGATGCCCCAGTTTGGAGACGCCTGACGATAGACCGCCGGCTTGTTGTTGATGATCGTCAGGGTAATGGGATGCCGGACCGCAAACTGACGCAACTGCGCGACCGCTTCGTCCAACTGCCCGACGCCCGATATGCCGGCCATGTTGTTGCCAAACCACACGACGTGCAGCGCGCCTGGATGAGCCGCCAGAAAAGCGCGCAGCCGTCGGAGCCGAAAGCGCTCGATCATCGACAGGCGCAGACCTGAGAGGGTCGAGATATCCTCCAGCATGTCTGGAACCACGCGGACACGCCCCGCAATCTCCGGGGCCTGGGATACTAGCAGATCGCCCATTTTTTCGGTTGGGACCGTGACGAGGTCCGCCTGCGACAGGAACTGGTTGGTGCGCATGGCATGATGCGTCGATCCCTTGACCCGATTGTTCGCGAAGCGGTTGTCGCAAATGTCGAAGATCAGCCCGCATCCGGCTGCCTGGGCTGCCTGCGTCGCCTTCATCGCGCCCCGGCCGAAAGCCTTGGATATGATCACCGCATCATAGCCATCCAGTCCTTTCAGCTTCGGATAGCGCCGCACATCCAGCCCGGCATCGCGCAGGGCGGACATGGGTTCCAGCACGCGCAGCCGGATACTGGCTTTCTTTCGGGAATAGCGTTTGGCGTAGAAGGCAAAACGGCCGCCGCCGGTGACTGTCATGGATATGCTGCACTCTTGGAGGTGGCGCCTTATGCCCATGACGTCAGGAGGAACACAAGTCCGTCCGATTTTCCGGCACACCGAGCGCGCGAAACTCTGGCGTTCGCGAACAGCGCCCCCTATGGCGGCGGTATGGAAAAATCGCCACTCGCCCCCGCCGCCTTTCCGTCCCTGCCTGCCATCGAGGGCGTGACGCTGCGAACCGCGCGGGCCGGGTACAAGGCGTGGGAGCGTTGCGACCTGACCTATGTCGAAATGGACGCCGGGACCACCGTGGCGGGCGTCACGACGCAGAGCAAATGCCCCTCGCCCGAAGTCGAATGGTGTCGGGACGCCATCCCGATGGGATCGGCGCGTGCGCTGGTTGTCAATGCGGGCAACGCCAACGCTTTCACCGGTCATCGCGGCCGCGCGGCAGTCGAAGCGATTGCTGCCAAGGTCGCCAATCACCTGTCCTGCCAGCCTTCGGATATCTTCGTTTCTTCGACCGGCGTGATCGGCGTACCCCTGCCGATCGACAAGGCCGAGGCGGGACTGGAGGCCGCCTTCACCGCCGCACCGTGCGGCTGGGAGGACGCGGCAATCACGATCGGCACGACCGATACCTATCCCAAGGGCGCGCATGTTTCAGCCATGATCGGCGACAGCCGGGTCGAACTGGTCGGCATCATCAAGGGATCGGGCATGATCGCACCCGACATGGCGACGATGCTCGGCTATATTTTTACGGACGCCGCGATCGATGCGGCGCTGCTGCAACAGATGCTATCCTCCGCCAACAAGCGGACCTTTTCCTGCATCACGGTCGACAGTGACACGTCGACTAGCGACACCGTGCTGGCTTTCGCCACCGGCAAGGCAGGCAATGTGCCACTGACGTCGATGGACGATGCCGGCGTCGACGCCTTCCATGCAGCCCTGTCGGATTTGTGCCGCCAGCTGTCGCATCTGGTCGTGCGTGAC
>NZ_DATKFP010000058.1:0-10033 GCF_035511395.1 Sphingobium sp. | reverse complement strand
CCGCCAGGCGAGGGCGAAGCCATAGATGCCCCAGGCCTGTCCGCGCGCCCAGCTGCTGTCGTCGGAAAAGCCCTGGTGCGTGCTGCCGTGACGTGGTTCGCCGGTGACGGTGTCGACGTAGTAGGTATGGAAAGTCGAGGCATCGGGGCGGACCAGCAGGCGCGCGGCCTGTTCGAGATGCTGGTCGGCGGCGGCCGCAAAGCGGGGATCGCCGGTCTGGCGGGTCGCCCAGTAGAGCAGCGGCACGTTGAGGTTGCAGTCGATGATCATGCGGCCGCGTTCGGCTGGCACGTCCATGTCCCCCCATGCCTGGATGACCTTCGCCACCGGGTCGAAGCGCGCCAGCAGCTGTGCCGCCGCGGCAACGCCGGCATTCCTGGCGTTGCGATCGCCCGTCAGGCGATGGCCGGCGCAGGAGGACAGGGTATACAGGAAACCGAGGTCGTGATGGTCAACATTGATGCGCTTCTCGATCCGGTTGGCGAACGAGGCGAGGTTCTGCACCGCGATCTTGCGGTAATTGTCCGCGCCTGTGAATTCCCACGAGAGCCACAGCATCCCGGTCCAGAAGCCGTTGGTCCACTCGACGTTGTCGATGGGGCCGTAGATGTTGCTCTCGCTCGAGGGCGCGGGAAAATGGGTATCGAATTGCGGCAGCATGCGATCGACCCGCGCCAGCGCCGCGGCGATCCAGGCATCGACCAAGTCCGGGCCCGGGCGGTCGAGCGCGCGGGGAGACAGGGCCTCGAAGGTAACTTCACTCATCAAAGAGCATCCTCGTAGCGGCGCGCGTCCGGTTCGGATGCGATCGCGGCGGTGTCGGGCGACTGTCCGGCCTTGCGGGGGACAGGCGTGTATTCGGGTGGGGTCGGGGCAAGGGAGATCGCCGACCAGATCCAGAAGAAGAACGCGAAGCCCGCGATCAGGAAGTACGTGTGCTGGAAGCCGAACAGGTCGTAGCCGATGCCGGCGATCGGTGAGAGGATGGCAAGGCCAAGCGAATGGCCGAAGCTCACGCCGACCATGTAGACCGTCGAGGCGAACCGGCTCTCGAAATGGTAGGCGATGTAGCGGAAGATCGAGACGGCAAGGATCGGCAGTTCCACCGCATGCGCCATCTTGCACATCGAGATCGTGACCGGACCGGTCGCGAAGCCCGATCCGGCGATGCGAAGGATCATGATCATCGCCGCCAGCAGCAGCCCGCGAGTGGCACCGATCCGGCGCACGATCAGCGGCGCCACGAACATCCCGCCGGCCTCGACGAAGATCTGCGCCGCATTGAGGTAGCCGAACATCGCGTTGCCTTCCTCTGCCGTCGGGAAGAGCGAGGAGAAGTAGAACGGGAACTGCTGGTCGTAGACGAGGTAGAGGTTGGTGACCCCGAGGATCAGGATCATGAACCTCCAGAAGCGCGCCTGACCGAACAGGGCGAGCGTGTCGCGTAGCTTCAGCTGGTCGGCCGCATGCTGCGCCTCCTCGTCCGGTTCGATCCGGGCAAGGCGGATCAGCGGGATCAGCGCCAGCCCGGCGATGCTAGCGAGGAAGAAGTTGATCGTCGGATCGAGGTTGTAGAGGCGGCCGGAGAATGCGGCAGCCGTCGCGAAGCCGATCGAGCCCCACAGCCTGGTGCGGCTGTATTCGAAGCCATAGCGCCGGCCGACACGGTCGACGTAGCTCTCGAGGGCATAGCTACCGGCCATGAAGGTGAACCCGAGATAGACCCCGCCCGTGACCGCGCCGAGCGGCAGGCTCCATCGCAGCAGCGGCGCATAGACATACAGGAAGAACGGCCCGGCAAGGATCACCAGCGAGGCGATCATGACCGGCACCACTTTGCGAAAGCCCATGCGATCGGACAGGAAACCGTAGGCTGGCTGTGCCAGCATCGCGCCGATCGAATTGACCGCGAAAACCGTCCCGGCCTGCGCGCCGTTCAGCTGCAGCGAGCGGGTCAGCCAGATCGATAGCAACGACATCGCCATGGCCTGCGCGAAAAAGAATGCGAACAGGAAGGCGCTCAGGACCGCGTAGTTTCTTTGTCGATTGGCAAGCACGGCATCCTCGTTCGCTGCGTGGCGGCTGCTTCGATCTCGCGAATGTCAGCATTCTGTTATCGATATCAAGTATGCAGCCGCGATTCCGGTTTGGCAAGGGCATAACTTGACACACCGCCAAGAACAGTTATCGATATCAGGAAGGGAAGCGCGTCACCGTATCGGGTGCTCGCCGGCCGTGAAGGCCCTGGAGAGGCAATTTGATGGCAAATGAGTCGGAGCGCAAGGATAGCGGCGCGAAGAGTGCGCATCGCCCTGTCGTGACGATCCATGACGTGGCCCGCCATGCCGGCGTGTCGTCGATGACGGTATCGCGGGTGATGACCGGCAAGCGGCATGTCAGCGAGGCGATGCGCGAGCGGGTGAATGCCGCGATCGCCGAACTCGAGTATTCGCCCAATCTCAACGCCCGCAGTTTCTCGAGCGCGGTGCGGGTGGGGGCGATCTATTCCAATCCTTCCTCGTCGAACCTGGGCACCTTCCTCATGGGCGCGTTTCGCCAGAGCGGGGAGAGCGGTTGCCAGTTCCTCATCGAGCCGGGCGCGAATGAGGCGGAAGCCATCGCCAGCCTTCATCGCCTCGTCGAGGCGCGCATCGGCGGGGTCATCCTGCCGCCGCCGCTGTGCGATTCGCAGGCGCTTCTCGATCTCGCGGCCAGCGCGGACGTCATCCCGCTGGCCTTTGCGACGGCTATCCCCCGCGAAGGCATCTCGGCCATCATCGTCGACGACTACAAAGGGGCCTTCGACATGACGCGCTATCTCATCGACAAGGGGCATCGTGCGATCGGCTTCATCCAAGGCGATCCGGCGCACTCACCATCCCAGCGCCGCGAGCAGGGATATCGCGCTGCCATGGCGGGAGCGTCGCTGACGATCCGCGACGAATGGATCGCTCCGGGCCTGTTCAACTACCGCTCGGGGCTCGATGCCGCACACCAGCTGCTCGACCAGCCCAACCGACCGACCGCGATCTTTGCCAGCAACGACGATATGGCGGCGGCCGTCACCGCAGTTGCCCATGGCCTCAATCTGCGTATTCCGGGCGACCTCAGCATCGCCGGATTCGACGATGCGCAGATCGCCGCCACGATCTGGCCCGAGCTTACCACCATACGCCAGCCGATCTCGGATATGGCGTCGCGCGCCGTCGCGCTGCTGAGCGATCAGGTGCGCGAGGCGCGGACCGGAGCGCGGCCGGAAGTGCGGCACGTGCGCGAGATGCTGACACTCGTCGAACGCGCCTCGACCGGGGCGCCGATCGACTGAACCGGCTGCGCCTGCAGCCATCAAGACATTTGCGAAGGGACAATCGCATGACCATCTTCGGCGCGATCGAAGCGGGAGGCACCAAGTTCGTCTGCGCGGTGGTTAGTTCCAGTGGCGGCTCGCTGCGCACCACCACCATCCCGACGCGCGATCCCGATGCCATGTTCGCGGATGTGGAGGCGTTCTTCGGCTCGGCTGCGGACCTCGGGCCGCTGGCGGGGCTGGGAATCGCCAGCTTCGGTCCCGTCGGCGTCAATCAGGCCCTGCCGGAGTACGGCCGCATCCTGGCAACGCCCAAGCCTGGCTGGGAGGGCACCGATATGATCGCGCGCGCGCGTGGCTTCCTCGACGTGCCGATCGGGCTCGATACCGATGTCAACGCCGCTGCCCTTGCGGAGATTGCGGCGATCGGCGGAGGGCTGCGCGATCTCGCCTATGTCACGGTCGGCACCGGGATAGGGGTGGGCCTTGTGAGTGCAGGCCGCACCGTCCATGGCATCGGCCATCCCGAGGCCGGGCACATTCCGGTCCGGCGTCATCCGGCCCATGGCGATTTCGCCGGGCTGTGCCCCTTCCATGGGGATTGCCTTGAGGGCCTGGCGGCGGGCCCCGCCGTGGCGGCGGCCTGGGACCTAACGCCCTCCCACATTCCGCATGACCACCCCTTCTGGGATGTCGAGACGAGCTATCTCGCGCAGCTGTGTGCCTCTCTGTTCCTGACCACCGGGCCGGAACGCATCGTGCTCGGTGGCGGGGTGATGAAGCAGGAGCGCCTGCTGCCCCTGATCCGGGCGCGCACGCTCGAATTGCTGGGCGGCTATGTCCATGCGCTGCGCACAATCGACGATATGGAGCGCACGATCGTCTCGCCTGCATGCAGGGAGCCGTCCGGACTGGTCGGGGCTTTCCTGCTCGCCGAGGACGCCGCAGCCTGACCGGGAGAAGACCATGCTTCGCACGAGCTCGCTTTCGCTCGCGGTACTGGCCGCATGTCTGATCGCAGGCGCATCCGCCGGAGTAGGTGCCGGTGAGGGGCGCTGGATCCCCGATCAGGGCGACGGCACTTATAGCAACCCGGTGCTGGCGGGCGACTATTCGGACCCCGATGCCGTTCGCGTCGGCGACGATTTCTATCTCGTGTCGTCTTCGTTCACCGATGTTCCCGGCCTGCCGATCCTCCACTCGCGCGACCTCGTCAACTGGACGCTGATCGGTCATGCGCTGGGCCGCGTCCCGCCGGATGACCACTATCGCACCGCCCGGCGCGGCGGAGGCGTCTGGGCTCCTGCGATCCGTTACCGCGATGGCCGCTTCGTGATTTACTATCCCGATCCCGACCGCGGCATCTTCATGGTCTCGGCGACCGACCCGAAGGGGCCATGGAGCGAACCGGTGTTGGTGGACAGTACCACCGGCGCGATCGATCCGGCGCCGTTCTGGGACGATGACGGCACCGGCTGGCTTGCCTACGCCTTCGCGAAAAGCAGGGCGGGCAAGGCCAATCTCATCGCGCTCAAGCGGCTGAATGCGGCAGGGACCAGGACCGAAGGCCCCGAACGTATCGTCATCGACGCGGGGCGAATGCCCAAGGTCGCGACGAGCCTTGGACCGCGTCCATGGCAGACGACCGAGGGGCCCAAGCTCTACAAGCGCGATGGCTGGTACTACGTCTTCGTGCCCAGCGGCAGCGTCAAGGGCGGCTGGCAGGGGGTCTTCCGAAGTCGCAGGATCACGGGGCCCTACGAGGGGCGGAACGTCATGGATCAGGGCGGCACGGCAATCAACGGGCCTCACCAGGGCGCGTGGGTCGACACGCCGGGCGGCGAGGACTGGTTCCTCCATTTCCAGGATCGCGATGCCTACGGGCGAATTGTTCACCTGCAGCCGATGCGCTGGAAGGATGGCTGGCCGGTGATCGGAATGGACAACGATGGCGACGGACGCGGGGAGCCGGTGCTCGTGCATCGCAAACCCGGCGTGGCGACGCAACCGGTCGCGGCTCCGGTTGCCGATGACGCGTTCGATCAAGGTTACTCGCTTGCCTGGCAGTTCGGCAGCAACCCGGGGAGCGACTGGGCCAGCGTCGAGGACGGATGGCTTAGGCTCAAGTCGGTGACGGGATCGGCGGACCTGTACGAGACCGGGGCGGTGCTGTCGCAGAAGCTTCCGGGACCGGCGTTCTGCGCGAGCACGCTGATGCGTTTTGCGCCCTTGCGGGTCGGCGAGCGGGCCGGGCTGGCGGTCCACGGGGTCAACTTTGCATGGATTGGCCTGGAGAACCGCGCGGAAGGCATTCGGGTGGTGCAGGTACGCAAGGACGACGAGCGCCCCGGCATACCCATCACCGAGACGGCAGGGCCGGTGCTGAAACAGGATCGCGTCTGGCTCAGGGCCTGTGCGAGGCCGGTCATGGTGGATGTGCCGCCCCCGGACTTCGCCCCCTACTGGCCCTCGATGCTGCGCGATACGCGCATGGCGGTGCGCTTCGCATATAGTCTCGACGGTATGCGTTACGAAGAGCTGGGATCGACGTTCGAAGCCAGGCAGGGGCGCTGGGTTGGCGCCCAGATCGGTCTTTTCGCGCAAGCTGCCATCGGCACGCCGGCCGCCGTGGCGACCAGTGTCGGATACGCGCAATACGACTGGTGGAAGATCGGCGAGTGAAGCCCCTGACCCTCCTCGCGCTCGGCGCGCTTGCCTCTGGACTGCCCGCACAGGCCGCGCCGCCCGCGGTTCTCGAGGTCTACCCGCCGCCGCCGGGCAGCGACTATTACACCTCGTTCGACGACACGTTCACCGTGCGGGTACGTCAGCCGGGAGGGGAATGGCGCGACGTGTACGAATACCGCGTCATGGTCGATCTCGACAAGCCGCAGCCTGCCTCGATGGTCACCTTCGGCACCGGCGGCCCGGTCGAGGTGGCGATCCAGAAGAACAACGGTGCAGTCCGCCACGTCGCCGTGCGGCCTGCGTCGCGCGGGATCGAGGCCAGGCTCGTCGGTGCGACTGCCTACCTGACACTGGATGGCCCGGCGAACCTGTCGATCGAGTTCGACGATGACCGCCTGCACAACCTCCATCTCTTCGCCAATCCGATCTATCCCGCCGCCGCGCCCGCGAAAGGCCGCAAGGTCGTGGCATTCGCTCCCGGCATCCATGTCCCGCCGCAAGGGCAGGACAGCTTCCGTTTCGAATCCGACACAGACGTGCGCCTTGCCGGAGGTGCTATCCTCAAGGGGCAGGTCGATGTCGTCAAAGCCCATGGCGTGCGCATCGTCGGGCCGGGCATCCTCAAGGGCGGCAAGGAGGGGATCACGGTTCTTCATTCCGAGGGGATCGAGATCGATGGCCCGATCGTGGTCAACCCGGGCCATTATACCTTGATGTGCGGACAGTCGCGCGGGCTGACGGTCCGCAACCTGCGCACGTTCAGCGCGGGCGGCTGGACCGATGGCATCGACCTGATGGCCTGCTCGGATGTCCACATCGATCGTGCATTCCTGCGCACTTCGGACGATGCCGTGGCGATCTATGCCGATCGCTGGGACTATCATGGCGATGCGCGCAACTACCTCGTGGAGAACTCCACGCTCTGGGCGGACGTCGCCCACCCGGTGAACATCGGGCTTCACGGCAGCAAGGATGAGCCGCGCACGATCGAGAACCTGGTATTCCGCAACATCGATATCCTCGATCACGACGAGGACGACCGCGACTATCAGGGCGCGCTGGCGATCACCGACGGCGACAACAACCTGGTCCGCAACGTGGTGTTCGACGACATCCGCGTCGACCGGATCGAGGAGGGCATGCTGTTCAATTTCCGGGTGGTCTTCAACCAGAAGTACAGCCTGGCTCCGGGGCGGGGAATAGAGAACATTGTGATGCGCCGTGTCCGGTTGCGCGGCGGAAGCGTGAACCGCCCCGTCATCGCCGGATTCGACGCCCACCGAACCGTGCGCGATGTCAGCCTTGCCGATGTCGGCGGACCGGATGGGGCGTTGTCGCTCGAGGACATTGATGTCGGCCCCTACGCGGAACGGGTTTCGACCTTACCGCGGTGAAGTGAACGCACTGTAAAAAATGGGTCGCCGGCGGAGGAGCCGGCGACCCATCAGGTTTGAGAGGGTTTCGTTGGGAGGAATCCCCTCTCGTCCCGGAAGCCTCAGCTTCCGAAATTGTAGCGCAGGGTCGCGCCGAAGTTGCGGCCATTCATGAAATGCTGGCGCTCGATCCCGGTCGCGAGATCAGGCTCGCCGACGAAGCGATCGGCCGCCTGGTTGGTCAGGTTCGACGCCGTGATCGCGAGCGAGAAATTGTTCGGCAGATTGAAGTTGATCGAGGCATCGAGCAGCCCGAAGCTGCGGATGTAGCGACCGTCGATGGGGTTTGCCGCCAGGCCGAACAGGATCGCCTTGGAGCGCCAGGTGTAGACGAGGCGCGCCGAGATCGTCTCGTCCTCGTAAAGCCCGGTGACCGAGTACGAATACTTGGACGTCAGCGGCTGCATCGTGTTCACCCGCTGGCCGTTGAGCGTCAGGGGGTTCTTCGTCTCGACGTAGGTGAACGAGCCCTGCAGGCCGAAGTGATGCGCGAAGTCGGGAAGGAAGTCGTAGTCGAAGAAGGTCTGCCCCGCCAGCTCGATGCCCTTGGCGGTTCCCTTCTCCGCATTGATGGTCTGGGTGATGAAGTACTGGTCGCCCGAGCAGCTGGTGTTGGTGGTCGGGGTCGGCGCGCCTGCAACGCTCTGGCACGATGACACGCCGCTGAAGAACCCGTCGATCTTCTTGTAGAAGAGCGCGGCCGAGACGTAGTTCACCGGCGAGAAGTAGTGTTCGAACGAGAGATCGAAGCTGTTGGCCGTCTGGGGCTTGAGGTCCGGGTTGCCGACCGAGCCCACGCCGCTGACCGTGTTGATGATAAGCGAGGGGTTGAGCGCGGAGAACTCGGGACGAGTGATGCCTTTGCCATAGCCGAAGCGCACCAGCGTATCAGGCGTGATATAGCCGGTCAGGTTGAAGCTGGGCAGGGCGTAGGTGTAGGACGACGTGCTCTCGCTCGGCACCACGTTGCCGGTATTCAGCGGATCGATCATGGCGCGCACGAAAGTGTCTGTCTTGACCACGCGAACACCGGCATTGCCCTTGATCCGGTCGTCGAGGAACCCGAAGTCGGCGACGGCATATCCGGCGTAGCTCTTCTCGCTGAAGTAACGGCGGTTGAGCACGATCTCGGCCAGCGAGTCTTCCGGCAGGATTCCCGCGTTGGGGAAGCGCGAGCGCACGTTGTCGCCCAGCAGCGCATCGGGTGAGAACGTCAGGTAGCCGCCCGAGTAGCCCGCCTCGCCGTTCATGAAGTTGGTGGGGGATGTCGCGACCAGATCCGCCATCGAGGCCACCGAAATGGCGTTCGAACGATCGGCAGCGAGCGCCAGGCCGTTGGTGGTCAGGTTGCGGTTGCTGAACGAGTAGTTGTGGTAGCTGTCCTTCTGGGTGGCATAGCGCGCGCCGACCTTGATGTCCTTGAGGAAGGAATCGTCGAACCTGTAGACCAGATCGAGCGCGGCCGAGATGCCGTCGTCATGCCAGGTCTGATTGGTGGCGTTCGAGTAGTTGTTGAACACCCAGGAACCGGCCGAGGACAGGTCGGGTCCGGTGATAGAGACCTGCTGCGGCCGGCCGAGATCGCGCGTGATGTCCCAGGCCAGTCCGGCCGCCGATGCCAGCGTCACCGACCGGTTGTCCTGCGTCTGGTCGGCTTTGACGTAGGAGAAGTCGAAATCGACGTCGAGGTGGTCGCTCGCCGCCCACTTCGTGCCGCCTGCGATCACGAAGGTCTCGTAGCGACGATGTTCGTCGCCGCCGGTCGTCGACAGCCCGGAATTCAGGAACGTGCCGCCGGTGATGCGCTGGCCGGACAGCAGGTCGTTCGAGCCGCCGTTCGCGTTGCGGTTGGCCAGCATCTCGTCGATCGTGAAGGCCTGTGTCGTCAGGCCTTGCGCGTATCGGCTGTCGGTCGCGTTGAGGAAGCGATAGTTCTGATGGTAGAGGTACGAGTTATAGTTGCCCTCCACGTAGAACTCGAGGCCAGGGCCCGGGCGCCATTGCAAGGCACCGTTGAGCCCCTTGCGGGTGCGGGCATAGTCCTCCTGGGCGATGTTGTTCTGAACGCCGACCGACGTCAGCAGGTTCTGGCGCTCGCTGGCCGAGACGGTGGTCGGATCGACATCCGCCAGGTAGGTCACGTCCGAGCGGCCCAGATAGGCGCCGTTGAGATTCAGGCCGGTGCCGACATTGGCGGCATATTCGGCGCTGTCCGCGCGGATTGCCCGGCGGAACTGCGTGCCGCCGACCGCTGGCGTGTTGTCGCCGCGATTGAAGCTCTTGGCGTAGCTTGCCGCTAGCAGCACACCGATCTCGCCGCCACCCGGCAGGTCCCAGCGGTTCGACACCATCCCGAAGTATTCGGGCGTGAGCTTCTTGCCCAGATCGTTGAAGCGGCCGCCCGCTGCGGCGGATATGGCCAAGCCCTTGAAGTCGAAGGGTTTGCGCGTGCGGATGTTGACCAGGCCACCGATCGCGCCCTCGATATGCTCGGCCGACGGGTTCTTGAAGACATCGAGGCCGGCGACCATGCCCGGGCTGGCGCCCTCGACATTGAATTCGCGGCTGCCTGCGGTGAAGTAGGCGCGCCCATCCACGCGCGACC
>NZ_DATKFP010000057.1:0-13990 GCF_035511395.1 Sphingobium sp. | reverse complement strand
TTTGGGGGACTGGTGTCCGTCTATGTTGGCGACCGTACAGTCCAGCGCCGCAGTGGCGTCGTCCCGTCCGGTGAAAAGCCCTCTAGGCCCGACCGCCCGAACCGTCAAACCCTTTTTGCAATTTTATTTCAGAAATTTTTGGAGGTTGGGTCTAGACCGGATTCGACTGCGGTCAGGATCAAGGGAAGACAGCTATAATGGGTTTGCAGGATGCCGACGCGAATGATGCGGGTTTCGGCGCGCGCATAAGGAGTGCGATCTTCTGGCGATCGGGTAGTCAGATCCTGTCGCAAGTCATCAGCTGGGGGGTCACGCTGGCGGTCATCCGCCTGCTCGATCCGGCCGATTACGGCCTGTTCGCCATGACCCAGGTGATCCTGAACTTCGCCACCTTCCTCAACGGCTATGGACTGGTGAGCGCCCTTGTGCAGTCGGACTCGGTCGAACCGCATCGGTTGCGGCAGGCGTTCGGCATCATGCTGTTGCTCAACGGCAGCCTGGCGCTGTTTCAACTCGGAATCGCGCCGCTGGCGGCGGACTATTATGACCAGCCGATGGTCGCCGACCTGCTCCGGGTGCAGGCGCTTCTCTATCTTTCCACGCCGTTCATCTCGATTCCCGAGGCGATCATGGGCAGGGCGCTGGATTTCAAGCGCCCTGCCCTCGTCAATCTGATTGCCGCCGCCGCATCGGCCGCGGTCGCCCTGACCGGTGCAGTGTCCGGTTGGGGGGTATGGACGCTGGTGTTCGCACCGATCACAGGATTTTGGGTCAAGGCGGCCGGCTATGTGATCGTCACCGGATTCCGGCCGATACCAAGCTTCGATCTCCGTGGTACTGGCGCGATGGTCGCCTATGGGGCCTCGCTTCTTGGAGGCCAGTTGTTCTGGATCGTCCAGAGCCAAGCCGACATCTTCATCGGCGGGCGCGTGCTGGAACCACATCAACTGGGCCTCTATGCCGAGGCGCTGTTCCTGACCCAGATTTTCGTCAGCAAATTCGTGCCGCCGCTCAACGATGTCGCCTTTCCGGCCTATGCGCGAATGCAGAAGGATGTGAGCCGGGTGTCCTGGTCCTTCTGCAAGGCGGTCAAGCTGCTCCTGCTGCTGACATGCCCCATCTATCTGGGCATGGCCGTCACGTCAGAGTCGTTGGTCGAAACATTGTTCGGGCAGAAGTGGCTGGATATGGCGCCTTTTGTCTCGATTCTCGCCTTGGCGATGCCATTCATGACGTTGCAGGTGATGTTCGCACCGGTGAGCAATGCGCTGGGCCGTCCCGGCACGACCGCCCGTGTCGCTGCAGCGGGAGCAGTGCTGATGCCTGCCGCCTTCCTGATCGGTATCCGGTTTGGCGCGATCGGTCTGGCCTGGGCCTGGCTCGCGGCCTTCCCGGTGCTGACGGTGATCACCGCACGGCTCGCTGGCGGACCAATGGGACTGCGATTCGCCGATCTGATTCGCGCGGCGGCACCGGGTCTTGGCTGTTCCGTGCTGATGGCCGGAGCAGTGATCGCCGCGAATATGCTGCTGCCGCCCCTCCCCGCCCCTATCCGGCTGGCGATATTGGTGCCGATCGGCGGCCTCGCCTATCTCGGCGCTTTGCTGCTTTGCGCGCGGGGAACGTTCAAGGAATTGGTCGAACTGCTTGTCCGGCGCAGGGCGCCGGCCCAGGCCATCGCCTGAGCCGACGCGCCAATCATGCCGTCTGGATATAGTCGCGGAGCGATGCCGCCTCCGATTCGATCGTGTCGATGCGGAATTTCACCAGATCACCGATCGAAATGAGACCGGCCAGCTTGCCATCGATCACGACAGGCAGATGGCGAACGCGCCGCTTCGTCATCAACGACAGACCGTGCAGCACCGGAGTCTGATCATCTATCGTGATGGCCGGCGCGGTCATGACTTCCCCGACCGTATGATTGAGGGCATCCGCCCCGTCCCTGGCAACACGATAGAGCAGATCGCGTTCGGAAAATATGCCGAGCACTTCATCATTCTCAACCACCGGCACGCACCCGATTCGCTTGTCCGCCAGCAACTGCACCGCCGACAATACGCTGTCGCCGGGTTTCACATGAATGACGTCGCGTCCCTTCCCCTGCAAAATCGTCGCGATGCTCATGGCCGCTCTCCTTTTCGCCTGAATTCATGATATTCAGGCGCTTGATGATCCCACTTTTGCAGCCCATTGAAAAGGGATGACACGCAAGGAAGCGCTCGACGATCCGCAGATCGCGGCCACCGCCTGGGGTCGGTTCCGACGCCTCATGGGCTGGATGGCGTTGGCCGGCGCGCTGTGCGTCGTGGTGGCATTGTTCCTTCTCTATTGGTGGACCGGAACGTTGCCGTTGCATATGGCGATCGCGACTATATTGGGGGTCTGGTTGACCTTCATGCTGGGAACCGGTCTGATGGCACTCGCTTTCCTGTCGCACGGGACCGGGCATGACGAGCATGTGATAGACCGGTTGAAAGACGAGGTACCCTTTGACGACTGAAACGCGAGGCGAGGTGGTGTTGCGGGTGGTACCGCACCTGACCGACATCAACAGCAACGGCCATATTTTCGGTGGCTGGGTGCTCAGCCAGATGGATATCGCCGGCGGCATCGTCGCGCATCGGATCGCGCAGGGCGCGGTCGCAACCGTTGCGATCGAAAGCATGAAGTTCATCACCCCTATCCTGCTGGGCGACATCGTGTCGGTCTATGCGCGCGAAGAGCGCCGCGGTCGCACCTCCGTCGCGATTCGGGTCGACGTGGTAGCGACGCGCGGAGCTAACCGGGAGGAAGTGGAACTGACCAGCGGCGTCTACACCTTCGTCGCGCTGGATGCGAATTACCGGCCGCGACCACTCCGCGAAAGCTGATCGGTCAGCGGGCCAGTCGCTCGGTGTAAACATAGTCCAGCGTCCCGTTGGCGGGCACGGTCGTGCGCCAGATCCAGGCATCGCCCCGCCTTTCCAGACCGGTGGGGCGAGGATCGATATCGTGCGGAATGACGACTTCGGTCGCTATGTCGAAGGGCCGGGCATTGCTGAGCGTGATCGCCCAGCGTCGGATCCTGCGCGATTCGGCGATGCTGCGGACAGCGAACCGGACGTCCGCGCTCGCTTCCAGATCATAATCCACCCGCTCGGCCTCAGCCTTGTCGGCGACATCGGTTTCGCCCGCCAGCAGGCGCATGCCGCCCACATCCTCAAACACCGCGACCTGGCCCGATGGCATTGCGAGGCCAAGATTATCTGCCTTCCGGTTCTGCATGCGCAGCCGCAATGTCATCGGCTGCGATTCATCGGTCGCGGTCCGGACAGTCGCAGCATATAGCCGCTCCACCTTCACATCCGCCTGCCGAAGAAGAGCTACCTGCTTCTGGCCATTGGCGGAAATGTCGACCGTCACCGGCACGCGATAGAGTTTGAGGTCGCCCACATCCTCCGGCGGCGGGGGAGGCGGCGGTGGCGGTGGCGGGGCTGGAGCGGCCAGCATGGGCATCGGCTCACGACGCATGCCGGTCACGACAATGGCCTGCGCGCCTGCCATCTCCATCATCGGTGGCGCGGGCATTTCGACTGGGAAAAGATCCCAGCGGGGATGGGTGCTGGTAACGTCCATCGGCCAGCAGATCAGGTGCAGCGGCCCGCCAGTCGGCCGAGGCTGCTGCGGCCGCGCCCGCTTGTTGGGCTGGCCGGCAATGACGCTCAGCCGGGCATCCGGAAATCCGGTAATGCCACCATTGGCCACGGTCAGCCAGGCCATGAGGTCCAACGTCCGGCCATCGGGCTTCATGTCCGCGACATAGTTGGCGGCCCAGTCGAATCCTTCGGCCAGATAGGTGAGTTGCAGCGTCGCACGAGCGGCGCGATCGCTGGTCGCAATTACCGACAGAGTCGGGCGCGGCGACAGGTCCGCGGGCGCACGGGAATAGAGCATGCGTTCGGGCAGGCCGCTGCACCCTAGCGCTTCATAGCCATGGACGGTCTGAACGATCACGCCGCCGGTCGGCCCGGCACTGATGATCGCATCCTGCTCGGTTACCTTGCCGGTCTTGCGGTCGGTGCGGCGCAGAGTGACGCTGCGCTTCAGATAGGCGTCGACCAGTCCGGCCGGCGACAGCAGGCGGACATCGCGATTCTTCTCCCGCACACCGCGTGGCATACCGGACAGCACCGCCGTTTCGGGCATCAGGCCTTCGGCGACTCCCTCGAACCGGACAGTCGATTCACCCTGTGGCAGATCGACGGTGCGGGTTTCGGTAATCAGCGCATAGCCGCGTGGCCAATTGCGATCGATCGCCCCTTTGGCGCGACCAGGCTGGCGATAAACGGTGACGGATACCGCATCGGCCTTTGCCGAAACAACCGTGTCCGCACGGACCGGCGCCATGCAGGCCCAAAGGATAAGCAGCAGGGAGAAAAAGCGCGGCATCGACGCCGTCCGCCTCAGTAGCGCGAATCAAAGGTGACGCTGAGGTCGATCGAGCCATTGGCCGGAACCGCGACGCTCCATTCCATCCGGTCGGTCGAAACGCGCTTGCCCTCGATCGCTTGGCCGCCCAGGCTTTGTGTGGTGACGCGGGTGTCGCCCCACAGCCCCTGCTGCGCCAGGTCGATCGTCACAGGCTCGGGCCGCGCGTTGGTCAGCGTGTAGCGCATCCGGGTTTCCCAGCGCGAACCGCCCTTCTTCGTGCGCTGCTCGACCGTCGGCCGCACCTTGACGTCGAAGGCTTCACCGGTGCGCAGCGCCATGGACGACCCCATCGATGTATGGTCGATGCTGTTTTCGCCGATGAACTGCGGATCGCCGCGCGCGTCGCGCATATAAACACGGATTGTGCCGGCAGGCAGTTGGTCGCCAAGGCCGCCCTGTTTCGAGGTCGAGAATTTAAGTACGCTCGACGCGCTCATCGGTTCGGCCGAACTGCCGAGCCAGCCATTGACATATTCATAGATGGCCTGCGCCGACGCGCCCTTCACGTCGAGGAAGCTGACCTGCTTTTGCTGGGCGTTCGCAATGGTCGTGCGCTGGGCCAGTGGATAAAGATAGTAATCGCCCAGCCGCTCGCGCGGACCGCTTTCGGTGCCGGCCTGATCGATCGCGCCGCTGGAGGATTGCCACCAGTTGCGCCGCCCGCCGCCATTGGCGGGGTTGCCCGCGACAAGGATGGTCTTCGCATTGGTGAAGCTGGTGCCCGTATTGTTGGTAAGCGTGACCCATCCCTGCATGTCCATCGCGCCCTTCGCGGCATCGAACAGTGCAACATAGTCCGCTGTCCAGCCCAGATTGGGCGTCAGATAGGATAGCCGCGCCGGCACCGTGCCGCCGCGCGCGGATTCTACCGTGACCGATAGGGTCGGACGGGCGCGGAGATTGGGCGGCACCCGGTCGAAGATGACCCGCACCGGCAGGCCGTCGTCGCGCAGCACCTCGATCCGGCTGCCGATCTGGAGCACGATGCCGCCATTGGCCGCGAGGATCTTCGCCCGCTCGCGCGTTTCGGCACCGGTGGCAGGATTGGTGCGCAGCAGGGTCACGTCCTGTCCTACCGCCTTGTCCATCAGCTTGTCGGGGGACAGGAGATCATAGTCGAAATTCTGTTCGACGATCGACAGGCCCGGACCGGACAGATTCACCGTTTCGGGACGGATGCGCGCGGATACGTCGGGAAATTCTATGCGGTTGCGGCCCTGATTGACCGGAAGTTGCCGGTCGTCCTGCACCAGCGACTGGCCATTATTGTAGATGGTGACGGCGATATCGCCCTGCGCGGTGGCGCCGGTCGGGTCGGCTGCGTCCTGCGCCTGCGCCGAAAAAGGAAGAGTGGTCAGCAGCAGGGGAAGCAGGCGCACGGCTTTCATCGGCATCTCTCCAGCAAGATGAGAGCCTTGTGCCGGATCGTGACGCGGTTGGAAAGCGAGCATGAAAAAAGGGACGATGCGGTTGGCATCGTCCCTTCAATCTAAAACGTCGAAGTGCTTATTCGGCGGCTTCGGTCGCACGGGGACGGCGAGTACGCTTCTTGGGCGCTTCCTCGGCCGCCGGTTCGGCGTCATTGTCGGCGCGCGCGATAGACGGCGGCAGGACGGCGGCGTCGAACGCTTCGCCAGCCTCGGCGGGAGCAGCGACCTTGCGCGGACGGCCACGACGCGGACGGGGCGCTTCGGCCTCCGGCGTGGACGCCGCTTCGGCTACCGGCTGTGGCGCGGGCGCCGCGGCAGGGCTGCCGGCCGGGCCTTCCATGCCCATTTCATGCTGGACGGGCGCCTGTTCATCGGCCGCGAAACGATCGCGACGATTGTTGTTGCGGTCGCGGCGGTTGTTGCGGCCGTCACGGCCCTCGCGTCCTTCCTGGTCGCGGGGCTGGTCCCGAGCTTCACGCCCCTCCCGATTGTCGCGCCCGCCACGGTTGTCACGCGACTCCTCGTTACGGTCCGAGCCGCGATCATAGCGACGCTCCTGATCGCGTGGCGCGCGGTCGTAGGAGGGCTGCTGCTCGCTGCGAAAATCATCACCGCCGTCAAAGCCGGCGTCAAATTCCTCGCCATCCTCGTCGAAATTCTCTTCGCGGGGACGGAAGCGCTGCTGCTGCTCTTCCTGGCGCGCACGATTGTCGGCGAGCACGCGGAAATAATGGTCGGCGAACTGCAGATAATATTCGGCGTTCACCCGGTCGCCGGCCATCTGCGCGTCGCGGGCCATATTCTTGTATTTCTCAAGAAGCTGGGCCGCGTTCCCGCGCGAGCGGTTGTCGATGCGGTTGCCATTATCGCCACCACCCCGATTATTGCTGTTGGGGCGTCCGTTGTTATTGTTCCGGCCGCGATTGCGGCGACCGGCCTGCCGATTGTTGATCAAGATATGATCCTTGCGTTCGCTATGCCAAACTTCACTGAAAACACTGTTCAGTCGCCATCCCCAAGCACGGCCTGAAATTCAGGCCGGATACGGCTCCGCAGGGCATGGCCCTGAGCCGGACCATTTCCCAGCTGCCAGCGGCGCCTGCGCAGCGAGCGCCGTCATGACTTTAAGGAGCGTGAAAACGGCCTTTTCTATCAATGATCTAAGCGACCATGTCACAAGATAGAGCCGTCCCTGACGCTGATGTAGTGACTTTCCGTCGAGAAACCAAGCAATTTTCGCTTGTCCGATGGTAAATCAAGAGTTGTTCACGATGGATGGATCGCAATCAGGCAGCGATCATGGCCTGCCAGATCGCGGCGGACGCGCACCTCCAGCCCCTGTTCGACCAGCAGCGCGGAGACGCTGTCCCGCTGGTCATAGCCGATTTCGATCGCCGCCATCCCGCCCGGCGCGATCAGGCGCGGCAGATCAGGCACGATGCGGCGATAATCGTCGAGGCCGTCCACGCCCGCGAACAGGGCGCTGGCCGGATCGTGCAGCACGTCGCCGGTGAGCGGTTCGTCACGGCCGATATAGGGCGGGTTTATGAGCAGCAGATCGAAGGGACCATCCACCCCATCCCCCCAGTCGCCAAGCTGGAACACCGCGCGCTCCGCAAGGCCAAGCCGCGCGGCATTGTCGCGCGAGACGGCGAGCGCGGCGGGAGAGGCGTCGACGCCCAGTCCTCGCGCCTGCGGCCATTCCGCCAACGCCGCCAGAAGCAGCGCGCCAGACCCGGTGCCAAGATCGAGGACCATGGCCGGCGCATGGTCACGAAAATGGTCAACCGCCGCCTCGATCAGGGTTTCGCTGTCAGGCCGCGGGATCAGCACATCGGGCGTTACTGTGAGGCTGATCGTCCAGAAATCGCGGATGCCGGTAATATGCGCGATCGGCTCGCCCGACAGGCGGCGCTCCAGCAACGCGACGAAATCGGCGGGGACGTCCAGATCGCGCTGGCGCAGCAGCATGTCGGGGCGCGTCAGGTCCAGCGCATGGGCCATCAGCAGTTCGGCGTCGAGGCGCGGCGTGTCGCTGCCCACAGCGAGTTGGACAGTCGCCGCGCGCAGCGTGTCGGGAACCGTCATCCCACCCCGTCCAGCTGTGCAAGACGCGCCGCCTCGTCTTCGGCCGCCAGTGCATCGATGACTTCGGACAAGCCGGGCCCTTCCAGGATTTCGGGCAGGCGGTGCAGCGTCAGGTTGATGCGATGATCGGTGACGCGGCCCTGCGGGAAATTATAGGTGCGGATGCGTTCGGACCGGTCGCCCGATCCCACCATCGCCTTGCGCGCGCCGGCCTGTTCGCTCTGGGTGCGTTCGCGCTCGGCTTCATAGAGACGCGCGCGCAGCACCTGCATCGCCTTCGCCTTGTTCTTGTGCTGCGACCGTTCATCCTGCTGGGTGACGACGATGCCGCTCGGCAAATGGGTGATGCGCACGGCAGAGTCGGTCGTGTTGACGTGCTGGCCACCCGCGCCCGACGCGCGATAGATGTCGATCTTCAAGTCGCCGTCGGCGATCTGGACATCCACTTCCTCGGGTTCGGGCAGCACGGCGACGGTCGCGGCGCTGGTATGGATGCGCCCGCCGCTTTCGGTGGCGGGGACGCGCTGGACGCGGTGGACGCCGCTCTCGAACTTCAGCTTGGCAAAGACGCCGGTGCCGTTAATGCTGGCGACCACTTCCTTGAAGCCGCCCTGCTCCGACGCATTGGCGGCGATCATCTCCATCTTCCAGCCCTGCGCATCGGCATAGCGCTGATACATGCGGAACAGGTCGCCGGCGAAGAGCGCGGCTTCGTCCCCGCCGGTGCCGGCGCGGATTTCGAGCATGGCGGGCCGGGCGTCGGCCGAATCCTTGGGCAAGAGCTGCAAGGCCAGCGTCCGCTCCGCGTCGGGCAACTGGCTCTTGATCAGCTGCATCTCCTCCTGCGCCATCTCGCGCATCAGGGGATCGGCTTCCTCGCCGCCGGTCATGGTTTCGAGCGCGGACAATTCCTGCCGCAGCCGCCGCAGTTCGCGCGCGGCCTTCGCCACCGGCTCGATCTCGGCATATTCCTTGGACAGCCGCACGAACGCATCGGCCGGCAGATCGGCGCGCGTCATCGACGCCTGCACCTCGTCCCGGCGCGCCTCGATCTGCGCGATGCGTTCGGCGGAGATGTGCATTAGTTGGCGGTCGCCTTCGTCGGATCGAAACCCTTCAGCAGACCTTCGACAAAGCTGGCCTTGCTAACCAGTGGATAGTCGCCCAACGCCTCAATCTTGCAGCGCTCCTGCGATCCGTCGACCAGGTTGCGGACGGTTACCTCGCCTTGCGCCAGTTCATCGTCGCCGATGATGATCGCCGTCTGCGCACCGGACGCATTAGCGCGCTGCATCCGCTTCTTCATATTGCCGCGATAACCCATGTCGGTCACGACACCCGCACGGCGCAGATTGGCGACGATGCCAATCGCTACCCCTTCGGCGGCATCGCCCATGGGAATGACGGCGACGTCGATGCGCGCCGCTTCCGGCATATCCACCAGCATCGCCAGCCGCTCGATCCCAGCCGCCCAGCCGACCGCCGGGGTCGAGGGACCGCCCAGATTTTCGATCAACCCGTCATAGCGCCCGCCGCCCAGCACCGTACCCTGCGCACCAAGCCGGTCGGTGATGAATTCGAACGCCGTGTGGCGATAATAATCGAGGCCGCGCACCAACCGGGCGTTGCGCTCCCACGCCACGCCTGCCGCGTCGAGACCGCTCGTCACCTTCTCGAAGAAGCTGCGCGCTTCGTCGGTAAGGTAAGCGTCGATGTCCGGCGCGCTGTCGGCGACCGGGCGATCGCGCGGATCCTTGCTGTCGAGGATGCGCAGCGGGTTGCGCTGGAGCCGGTCGAGACTCTCTTCCGACAGCTGGTCGCGATGCGCCTCGAAATGGGCGATCAGCGCCGCCCGCCAGGCGTCACGGCTCGGCCCGTCGCCCAGCGTGTTGAGGTTGAGCGTCACGCCATCTGCTACGCCCAACTCCTTCAGCAACTGGTCGGCCAGCACCAGCAGTTCCACGTCCGCGCCCGGTTCACCCGCGCCGAGGATTTCAGCGTCGAGCTGGTGGAACTGGCGGAAGCGTCCCTTTTGCGGGCGTTCATAGCGGAACAGCGGACCATGAGTCGCGACCTTCAGCGGCGCATATTGCTGCCAGCCTTCGGTGATATAGGCGCGGCTGATGCCCGCCGTAAATTCGGGGCGCAGGGTGATGCTGTCGCCGCCGCGATCCTCGAACGTGTACATCTCCTTGGAGACGACGTCGGTGCTTTCGCCCAGCGACCGCGCGAAGACGGCGGTGGATTCGAACACGGGCACTTCGACCCGCTGGAAACCATAGAGTTTGCGCACCCGGTCGAACGTCGCGACCACATGCGCGAAACGTTCCTGGAACGCTTCGGTGGTGCCACCCAGCATGTCCTGCGTGCCGCGCACGGGATTAGGGGTCTTTGGGCGCGGTGTTTCGATCTTGGCCATGGGGCAGCGCCTTTAACGGCAAATCATTCCCATGAAAACGCGCTTTTTAAGGTCAGGTTCAGGGGGGTGGACGCAGGCCGCCCATAGCGCCATGCTGAAAAGCATCCGGGTCGTCCGACCCGCAGAAATTTCTGGAGACCTTCATGATCCGCAGCCTTGCTGCCGCACTCTGCCTTTCGACGGGCCTTTCGACCGCAATCGCCAGTCCGCTGTTCGCGCAGGACGCGATCCGGTCCAAGCCGACCGCGCTGCCCGTCGACAATGCCGCACCTGCCCCAAAGGATGTACCTTATCCCGGCGGCACCATCCGGCTGGAGGTCGATGCCACCGATACGACCCAGCGCATCTTCCGCGTCAAGGAAACCATCCCGGTCGCCGCAGCCGGTCCGTTGACGTTGCTGATGCCGGCCTGGCTGCCGGGCAACCACGCTCCACGCGGCCAGATCGAGAAGCTGACCGGCATCACCTTCACCGTGGGCGGCCAGCCGGTGGCGTGGAAGCGCGATCCGCTGAACGTCTATGCCTTCAACCTCGACGTGCCGCAGGGCGCGACCGAGATCGTCGCGCAGTTCCAGTTCCTGTCCGCCACCCAGCCCAATCAGGGCCGCGTCGTCGTGACGCCCAAGATGCTGAACATCCAGTGGGAAAGCGTCTCGCTCTATCCGGCCGGCTATTATACCCGCCAGATCCCGATCCAGCCGACCGTCACCTATCCCGCCGGCTGGCAGGCCGCGACCGCGCTGCGCGGCACGAAGACGGGCGACAGCGTCGCCTATGAGACGATCGATTACGAAGCGTTGCAGGATTCCCCTGTCTTCGCCGGCCGATATTTCAAGCCGGTGGACCTTGGCAGCAACGTCACGCTGAACCTGGTTGCCGACGACGCCGACGAGCTGGACTTCAAGCCCGAGCAGATCGCCAAGCATAAAAAGCTCGTGGCCGAGGCCGGTTCGCTGTTCGGCACCTATCATTTCAACCATTATGACTTCCTGCTCGCCATCACCGACGAGATGGGCGGCATCGGTCTGGAGCATCATCGCTCGTCCGAGAATCAGGTCGAGCCGGGCTATTTCAAGAAATGGGATTCGGGCGAGGCACTGCTGGACCGCAACCTGCTGCCGCATGAATTCACCCATAGCTGGGACGGCAAGTTCCGCCGCCCGGACCTGCTGTGGACGCCCGATTTCAACGTACCGATGCAGGACAATCTGCTGTGGGTCTATGAAGGGCAGACGCAATTCTGGGGCTATGTGCTGGGCGCACGCTCAGGCATGTTCAGCAAGCAGGAAACGCTAGATGCCTATGCCCAGATCGCGGCGAAGCTGGACACGGCGGTCGGTCGCCAGTGGCGCCCGATGGAGGACACCACCCTCGATCCCGTCATCTCCGCCCGCCGCCCCAAGGGCTGGGTCAGCTGGCAGCGGTCGGAGGACTATTATAATGAAGGCCTGATGATCTGGCTGGAGGCCGATGCGATCATTTCCAAGGCAACGCGCGGCAAGAAGGGGCTGGACGATTTCGCCAAGGCCTTCTTCGGTATCAATCCGGGCGATTGGGGCCAGGTCGTCTATAATCGCGGCGACGTCATCAAGACGCTGAACGACATCGCACCTTATGACTGGGCCGGCTTCTTTCAGAAATATGTCGATTCGCCGACGAAGGAAACACCGAAGGGCGGCTTCATCCTGGGCGGCTACAAGCTGGTCTATGGCGAGGAACCAGGCGCCATCACCAAGGCGGCCGAGGGCGCCAACAAGATGGTCGACCAGAGCTTCGGCATCGGCGCCATGGTCAAGAATGACGGCGAGATCAGCGGCGTCATCTGGGACAGCGCGGCGTTCAGGGCGGGCCTCGTCACCGGCGCGAAGATTCTGGCGGTCAATGGCGACGAATATTCGGGCGACGTGTGGAAAGCCGCGATCAAGGCCAAGACGCCGATCCAGATCATCCTGAAGCAGGATAAATACTACCGCACTTTGACTCTCGATTATTCGGGCGGCCTGCGCTATCCGCGCCTCGAAAAGACAGGAGAGGGTGAAGGCAGCCTCGACAAGCTGCTCAAGCCGAGAACATGACTCACCCGCAACGCAACATGAAGCAAAAGGCGTTTCCATGAACATCGAACTGATCCCGGTCGGCGACGATCCGCCCAACAGCCTCAACGTCATCATCGAGGTTCCAACCGGCGGCGAGCCGGTGAAATATGAGTTCGACAAGGCGTCCGGCGCCTTGTTCGTGGATCGCATCCTGCACACGCCGATGCGCTATCCCGCGAACTATGGCTTCGTACCGCACACGCTGTCGCCTGATGGCGATCCGCTGGACGCGCTGGTCATCGCCCGCTCGCCCTTCGTCCCCGGTTCGGTCGTGCGCGCGCGTCCGATCGCCGTGCTCAATCTGGAAGATGAAGCCGGCGGCGACGAAAAGCTGGTCTGCGTGCCGGATAACAAGACCTTCCCTTATTATTCGAACGTCGATGAAAAGGACGACCTGCCCGGCATCGTGATGGAGCAGATCGAACATTTCTTCACCCACTATAAGGATCTGGAAAAGACCAAGTGGGTGCGCATCGGCACCTGGGGCGGCGCGGAAGACGCCCGCCGCATCGTGCTGGAGGCGATCGAACGCTACAAGGAATCGAAGAAGGCGGCGTAAGGCCGGTCTTCGGATCGACATGAAAAAGGCCGTGCGGAGCGATCCGCGCGGCCTTTTTGTTGCGTTCGGCACCGGCCCCGCTCCGCCACCCCGGCCCATATTATGCTGCCGTTGGGTTACCGGGTTGGGCAGCGGGCCGGTGCTGTCGCAAGATGCGCTCTTCCGCGCATCTTGCCGAAAGCTTAGATCAACCGGTCCGCCTCCAGCGCCATGGCGAGCGAATCGCGCGTCTTGGGCATACGGGCGTGAAGCCGGAGATCGGCCTCTACCAGTCTTTCGATACCCGCCTTCAGCTGTGCTTCGTCCAGCGTGAAGGGCAAACGCAGGAAACGCTCGAACGCCCCCCCCACACCGAAGCGCGGACCGGCGGCAATGCGGACGCCGAGACTCTCGGCGAGCGCCGTCAGTGCGGTCGCTTCGGCGCGGGGCAATTCGGCCCAGAGCGACAGGCCTCCGGCGGGCGCTTCGACCCGCCAATGCGGCAGATGCCGGGCGATAAGTCCCAGCAGATGATCGCGCCGACCCCGCAGCACCTCCGCCCGCGCACCCAGGCCGACATCCGCATCGACCAGTTGGGCGACGGCCAGTTGCTCGACCACGGGACTTGCCATGTCCATCGTGGTGCGCAGCCGGCCGAGCGCAGCGACCGTCTGCGCATCGGCACGAATCCAGCCGACGCGCAGGCCGCCCCAGAAGATCTTGCTCGCCGACCCCAGGGTGATGACCTGTCGCCCCGACGGGTCGTGCATCGCCACCGGCGGCGGCGGCGCAAAGTCCAGGCCCATTGCCACCATCGTTTCATCGACGATCAGCGGCGTGTGGCTGCGCGTCGCTGCCGCCACCAGCGCACGACGGGTACCCAGGTCCATGCTGCGCCCGGTGGGGTTGTGGAAATCGGCGATCACATAGGCAAAGCGCGGTGAGG
>NZ_DATKFP010000056.1:0-5543 GCF_035511395.1 Sphingobium sp. | reverse complement strand
CTACGGTCAAGGCATCCGTCGCAAATCCACAGCAACCCACAGGGGAATATGGGGAAAACGCCAAACATTTGCGCACCATGATTAACGAGAACAAAATTGGAACATTGGTGCCCGTACTGCCGTGGCAGTGGGCCATTAATTCGGGACTAGGGGTGGCGTAATGGGCGGGAATTGCACGGAGTTTGTGGGCGACCAAGAAAAATGCCTCACCGCAGCAGAGGCCGAGAAGGTCCGGCGCATCGTCCTGGATGTGTGCGGCGACGAGTACTTGGCGGCCGTGGAAGCAATGGCGCTCCGCAGCGCGATCGCAGGCGGGTTCAGCGAGCGAGGATACGCTGAAAAACGCGCCCAAGCACCAGTAATCATCGACCTGCTGTTCGCACTCGACCCGGCCTTCATGGTCGGGGTCACGAACTGAGGCGCATCGGCGGCGTCTGTACGCCGCCGACCCGACAAATCAGACATTCAAGGGGGCCACGATGGCCAGCAGCGTCAACAAGGTCATTCTGGTCGGCAACTTGGGTCGTGACCCAGAGGCCAGAACATTCCAGGGCGGTGGGAAAATCGTCAATCTGCGCGTAGCCACTTCCGAAACGTGGCGCGACAAGAATAGCGGCGAGCGGCGCGAGCGCACGGAATGGCACGCCGTCGTCATCAAGAATGAACACCTCGCCAAAGTCGCCGAGCAGTACGCCCGAAAAGGCAGCAAGGTCTACGTCGAAGGGCAGATCGAAACCCGGAAATGGACCGACAAGGATGGGCATGAGCGCTATTCGACAGAGGTCGTGGTCCCAATGTTCCGCGGCGAATTCAAGCTGCTTGACGGACGCAACGACGATGTCGCCGAGGGTCGCGGCGATAGTCGTGGGGGCAATGCGGGACGGCAGCAATCCGGCGCGCGCGGCGGCCAATCTGCCGGAGGGGCGGCCGGCGGCGGGCCCGCGCTCGATGATGACATCCCGTTCTGAGCGGAGGGGGCTCCATGCTCACAATCCCATACTGGCGGACCCGCGTGGGCGCCAAATCCGAGAGAGACATTGCTGCGGCCTCGGCCGCCAGAAGCTTCATGCGGGTCCAGACCCGCGACATCATCGACGTCAGCAGGCCGGCAGTGCTGGACACGGACCCGATGAACTTCGCCGCGACCGCCCGCCATCTTGCCGTCAGGTTTGGGCAATCCTGGGCTGACGTGTCCGGGACGTGCCGCAAACCTGGCCTGGTCATTGCCAGGCAGACGATTGCGTGGGTTGGCGTCTCGCGGTGCCGCAAAAGCCTGCCCTACGTGGCGCAGATTATGAACCGCGACCACTCCACAATCCTCCATTCAAGGCGGAGGATCGATGCGATGATCGACGAGATCGGCCTGTCACCATTGGCCGACGACCCGGTCGAGGCCGGGTTTGTGGTCTGGCGGGAGGCGACGCGCCGGCGAGGGGTGATGGGAGGAGGGCGACATGCAGCAGACTGAGAATAAGCGGGGCAGCCTGCCGCGCGGCATGAGCGTCGACGACGCCGCTGCATACGTCGGGGTCCACCGCGTCACGCTTTACCGGCTGTCAAAAAACGGGGCGCTGACCGCCAGGAAGATCGCAGGAAAGACGATCTACCTTCGCGACGATCTCGATCGCTTCCTTGAGGGCTTAGAGCCGGCGTACGGCGACGGGCCGCCGGGCAAGACCAAAGGTTGACCGACTTCGAACTGGGCGGCGAGAGCCGCCCTTTTGCCTTGTCAGGCTGGATACATTTTTGAGTTCTAGGATAATTGTTAGGATACAAGGATTTCTGGAAATTTATGTGATTGTTATCAGCATCTTAGGCAGTAGATTTATAGGACACCCCATCCGCCACACCGCCGGTTGCCGCACAAATTGCCCTCTTTAATTATCAGATGGATAGCGCCTTTTGGGGCAGTGGCCTGTGGGCAAGGGGCTCGCGCCAGGCAGAATGGCCCACGGATGTGCGCGAAACATCGATTAAGATTTCTGTGGCCAGGTGTCGGCAATCCGCAAGGGCAATCATAATACAGCTTGCCGTCAGGCGGTTGGGCGCTGACCTCCAGCGGTTGCCGCGCGTCGCTTTTCAGTCAGAAAATCGACCACGGCCCGGAGCTTCGGCGGCATCTGTTCGCGGGTGGCGAGGTAGAGATTGAATCCGTCGAAGGGCGGGCACCAGTCCTCCAGAACCCGGATCAGATTACCTGCCTCGATATGGCGGCGCACGGCGAAGTCCATGTGTATGGCGAGGCCGACGCCCTGCAGGGCGGCGTTCAACACCATGTCGTCATTGTTGACGACGAACGAGCCCTGCGGCTGGATGAGGAAGCTGTGTCCATCGTCCGGGTCGGTCAACTCCCATCCTGCAATGGTGCTGCTCATGCCATGGCGAAGGCCCAGGCAATTGTGCCTGTCAAGATCGGTCGGTTTGGCCGGTGCGGGATTGGCCGCGAAATAGGCCGGAGAGCCGACCACCGCCAGCGAGATGGGTGGGCAGAGCGGCACGGCGATCATGCCGTCTCCTACATCCTCGCGCAGCCTCACGCCGGCGTCGCAGCCTTCGCGGATGATATCGCCAAATTCGTCGTCAACGACGATTTCCAGCCGGATATCGGGATAGCGCCGGTGAAACTCCGCCAGATGCGGCAACAGAAGATGACTTGCCGCGATCCGTGAGCTGTTGATGCGCACTTCGCCCGTTGGCCGACGCCGCGCGTCCTGAAGCGCGCCGACGGCGTGGGCGATGGCCGCGAGGCCTGGATCGATCTGCGCCAACAGTACGCGCCCCTCCCCGGTCGCCGAGACGGAGCGGGTCGATCTGTTGAGCAGGCGGATATCGAGCTTTTCTTCCAGAGCGCGGATCGTCTGGGAGAGGGCCGAGGGCGTAATGCCGAGTTTCGCCGCCGCGCGGGTGAAATTGCCTTCGCGGGCCACTTCGGCAAAGGCGGCGATGGCGGGCAAAAGGTTTCGATCCACGAGCTACATCTTTAAGTCAGGCTTCATATTGAATGTAGATATGCCGGCATTCTCTCCCGCGTCCAGCTGTCTATTTAAATCAGGTGACAAGCGATGGTCTGTCTGCCCGGCGCGGCGGCAGCAAAGCGGGGGATAAATCGATGACCAAAACCCTGATCCTCGGCGCCAGCGGGCAGATCGCCCGGCATGTGGTCGATATGCTGGCTGAGCGCAATGACGCAGCAATGACCCTGTTCCTCCGCGACGCCAGGAAGCTGGGCCGCGATGTCCCTGCCAACGCCCGCGTCGTCGAAGGCGATGTGCACGACGCCGCCAGGCTGAAGGAGGCCATGGTCGGCCAGGATGTGGTTTACGCCAACCTTGCCGGCGACGTCGACGCCCAGGCGCAAGCCATCATTACCGCCATGAAAGATGCCGGCGTCCGCAAGCTGATCTTCTGCACGACGTTGGGCATTTATGACGAAGTTCCCGGCAGGTTCGGCGAATGGAACAACCGGGAAATCGGTGCATATCTTCCTCCCTATCGCAAGGCCGCCGACCTCATTGAAGCATCCGGGCTGGACTACGTCGTGCTGCGCCCGGCCTGGCTGACCGACGCCGACGAGATCGACTACGAGATCACCGAGCGCAATGAACGCTTCAAGGGCACCGAAGTCGCGCGCAAGAGCGTGGCGGCCCTGGTTGTCCAACTGATCGAAGCGCCAGGCGCGCTCGGCAACCGCAATATCGGCGTCAACAAGCCCGGCGCCGATGGCGACAAGCCTGCGTTCATGTGAATGCGGCGGCCTCTTCGCGGGCCGGTAACAGCGCTCTTCTAACCCAAAAGCAGGAAGATCGGACCATGAAAACCGTCAAAATCCGCAATCACGACATGTATTGGGATATCGCCGCCGATATCCACTTCCCGCCGGACTTCGACACTTCGAAGAAATATCCGGCCATCATCAGCGCGCATCCGATCGGAAGCTGCAAGGACCAGACATCGGGCAATGTCTATGGCGTGGCGCTGGCGAAGGAAGGCTTCGTCGTCATCGCTTTCGACCGCAGCTTCCAGGGCGCCAGCGGCGGCGAGCCTCGCTCCATCGAAGATCCGACCCAGGCGGTCGAAGACTTCCGCCGCGTCGCCGACTATCTGGTGACGCTACCTTACGTCGATGAGGATCGCATCGGCGTGCTCGGCATCTGCGGCGGCGGCGGTTACGCGATTAACGCCGCGATGACCGAACGCCGCATCAAGGCGGTCAGCGCCGTCACAGGCGCGAACTATGGCCGCCTGATGCGCGGCAACTTCACCGCGCTCAACCCGATCGCCGCGCTGGAGGCCATGGCCAGGCAGCGCACGGCGGAAGCCCGCGGCGAGGCGGTCAAGGTCGATGACCTGCTGCCGCCGTCGCCGGACGAGGCCAGGCGGCTCGGCGTCACCGACCGCGATACTCTTGAAGCGACCGAATATTACCGCACGCCGCGCGGCCAGAAGCCGAACGGCCTCAATCGCTCCGTGCCATCGCATCAGGCCGCGGCTGTCGGCTGGGACGCCTTCCATCTGGCGGAAGTGCTGTTGACGCAGCCGCTCTGCGTGATCGTCGGCGATCAGGTCGGCGCGTTCGGCGCCTATCGCGACGGCTGCGAGATCATCGAACGGGCGGCTTCGAAGAAGAAGGAACTGGTCGTCCTCGAAGGCTGGTCGCACTATGACCTCTACGACAAGCCGGAGCCGGTCGGACAGGCGCTGGCGAAGCTCGTTCCATTCTACAAGGAAAACCTCTGACAATCAGCGGTCGCGGCCAGGCTGATTTGGGCCGCGACCGCTGTCAGCATGTTGCAAAAAGGTTTCAGGCTTCATTTTGGAGGGCTATGGCGTAGGTGTCGTTGGCCGTTTCCTCGTCTTCGGCCCGCCAAAGGTATCCGGCAGACGTGGTGTGTGGGCCGCCGTGACGGCGGCGTCCTGTTTCTTGGCCGCAATCCGGGGATATCGCCGGGTGGGCGGCGGCGCGACGGTGATTGCCGCGCGCCCCGGCGCCCGGGGGCTGAATCTGGCAGGGGCGCGGCGTCGCGGGTGTCGTAAGGCTATCCTCAATTCACTGCCGTTGAGGCGGGCGTTGCATTGTCGCCCGCCATCTCCGGGTCAGGCGCGGCTCATTGATCGACGGGGCTTGCCTGGCGCGTCAGCCCGAGTTCCGCAGCGACTTCCGCGCTGTGCTGGCCGATTGTCGGCGCGGGCGTGGGCTCGGGGTAGTCAAAGCCCGAGAAGCGGACTGGGGGACGCACCTCGATGTAGGCCCCTTCGGTGGGATGGTCGCGCTGCTGGAACAGGCCGACGGCCTTCAGGTGCTGATCGTTGAGCACTTCATCGATCTGATTGCAACGGAACGCCGGAACATTGGCCTGTTTGAGGATCGCCAGCCATTCCGCCGTCGTCTTTTCCGGCAAAATGGTTTCCGCCACCTCGTACATCTGCGTCATGTTCATGCGCCGCAGCGTCTTGTCGGCAAAGCGTTCTTCTTCCAGAACTTCCGGGTGGCCGGTCGCCTGAAAGAACCGGACCCAGCGATCGTCGAGATAGGGCGCGATGGA